>JBARZR010000173.1:0-3185 GCA_049650205.1 Pacificimonas sp.
GGGGCTGGCGGCGCGGCTGGACGGACTCGATTGTCCGATCAACGAAATCCGCGTGACGGAAGGCCTTCGCAAACAGCATCTGCATTTCGATGGCCGCGAGGTAGATGGCGAGCCATTGGGCCATATGCTGGAAAACCGCCATATTCGCCGGGCGCTGATCGATGCCGGGAAGGCGGAACCGCTGATCGATCTGCGCGCGCCCGCGCTGACCGACAGCATCGACCGCGACGACCATGGTGTCACGGTCACGCTGGAGGGCGGCGACATCGTCCGCGCGCCGCTGCTGGTCGCCGCCGATGGACGCCGCTCGCGCATGCGCGAACAGGCGGGCATCCGCACCGCCAGCTGGACTTACCGCCAGACGGCCATCGTCGGTATGATCGAACACCAGCGCGACCACGGCAATGTCGCGTTCGAGCTGTTCTATCCCACGGGGCCGTTTGCAATATTGCCCATGCTGCCCGGCACGCGTTCGGCCATCGTCTGGACGGTCGATGGCAAGGACGCCGACGCCTATCTCGGCCTGCCCGAACGCGCGCTGGCGCATGAGATCGACAAGCGCATCGGCGGGTTTCTGGGCGAAATCACCCTTGCCGCCACCCCGTCCTCCTACCCGCTCGGCTTTCACCACGCCGAACGCTACACCGACCAGCGCCTCGCCATGGTTGGTGACGCGGCGCATGGCATTCATCCGATTGCGGGGCAGGGTCTCAACATGGGCCTGCGCGACGCCGCCGCCTTCGCCGAAGTCATCGGCGATGCCATGGCGCTGGGCCTCGACATTGGCGAGGCCGAAGTGCTGGAAAAATATCAGCGCTGGCGCGGGCTCGACAATCTGGCCGTGGCCAGCTCGACCGACCTATTGAACCGCCTGTTCGGCCTGCCGAGCGAAAGCATGAAGCGCATCCGCGCTTTTGGCCTGGGAGCGGTGGAGCGGGTGAAACCGCTGAAAAGCTTCTTCATGGCGGAGGCCCGCGGGGCGTCAGGCGACCTGCCGCAACTCCTTAGAGGCGAGCGACCCTGAACGGCGGCAGAGTCGTCAGAAACTCTCTTCCGCATAGACCTTCGACACGTCGCCGTTCCAGCGGCCACGATAGGCCTTCAACAAGCGTTCGGCGGGCGTGATACCGCTTTTCGCGATCTCGAACAGGGGCGACAGGAAACCCGCCTCGTTATCACCCGCGCTGTTCAGACGCCCCCGTGCGATCAGGCCGGACTCGGCTATGTTCAGCGCCTCCCTGCCGATATCCTGCAGGCTCCGCGCGCCGACCTTCGCCTTCAGCCCCAGCTTCGGCACATCGTCACGCAACTGCTGATAATCCGCGATGTCCCAGTCCTTCACCAGATCCCAGGCGGCGTCGAGCGCGGTCTGGTCGTAGAGCAGGCCGACCCACAGGGCGGGCAGCGCGCAGATGCGGTTCCACGGGCCGCCATCCGCACCGCGCATTTCCATGAAGCTCTTCAGGCGCACTTCGGGAAAGGCGGTCGACAGATGGTCGATCCAGTCGGCGCGCGTCGCAACATCGCCGGGCAGATCGTCCAGCGCGCCGTCCAAGAACGAACGGAAATCCCGTCCCGCCAGATCGACATATTTACCATCCCGCACGGCGAAATACATCGGTACCTGCAGCATGTAATCGGTCCAGCGTTCGAAGCCGAAACCGTCCTCGAACACGAAGGGCAGCATTCCCGTCCGGCCCGCGTCCGTATCGGTCCAGATGTGGCTGCGGAAACTTAGGTAACCGTTCGGTTTTCCCTCGGTGAAGGGCGAATTGGCGAACAGCGCCGTTGCCAGCGGTTGCAACGCCAGCGACACGCGGAATTTCTTCACCATGTCCGCCTCGCTGGAATAGTCGAGGTTGGTCTGAATGGTACAGGTCCTGAGCATCATGTCGAGGCCGAGCGCGCCCACCTTCGGCATGTAGTTGCGCATGATGTCATAGCGCGCCTTCGGCATGATCGGCAGCTCGGCGCGCGTCTTGTCCGGCCACATGCCGAGGCCGAGGAAACCGAGGCCTAGTTTCGCCCCGACCGCCTTCGCCTGTTCCAGATGCCGCCCCGTTTCGGCGCAGGTATCGTGCAGGCTGTCGAGCGGCGCGCCACTGAGTTCCAGTTGTCCGGCGGGTTCCAGGCTGACATTGCCGTCCACACCCTTCAGCGCGATGACATGGCCGCCCTCGACGATGGGCTCCCAGCCGAACTGCGTCAGTTCGGCCAGCACATCGCGGATGCCGCCGGGCTCCTCATAGCTGGGCGCGTGATGGTCCGTGGTGCGGTAAACGAATTTCTCATGCTCCGTGCCGATGCGCCAGTCGGCCTTCGGCTTGCAGCCGTCCTCGAAGACGCGAAGCAGGTCCGCGCGCCCGGTGATGGGGGCCGCATCGCCCGCCGCTTCGCTTCTCGTGCTCATTCTGCGGGACTAGCCAGCGCCCGTCCCTGAGTCATCCTCGAAAATCTTTCGCATGCGAAAGGCGATGCGGGGAGGGTCAGGAGTCCGGCACGAAACCCGCAGGGCCAAGGCGCAGCTTGCGAAGATCCTGACCATATCGCGCCTGCCACTCCCGCCGGATGAGGTCGGCGAATCTTGCCCTTTCAACGGCGCCCTTCGCGCGCTCCCCTCTCGTCATCATGCTGGTTAGCGCGGTCAGATGCACCAGTTCCTCATCGGCTTCCTGACGCGCCGAGTCGGTCGCCAGCGCGGCCTGCCCCGCCATCAGCGCGCGCATCTGATCGCGAACCGCGGCGGCATGGGCATTTTCGATACCGTCAAGCTCGGCAGGCGGGTTGGCCGCAGCCCAGTTGACCAGCATGTACGTCGCCATGGTGTCGGCGAGATTGCCGCGCTTGAGATCGAGCGTTCTTGCCAGCGCCCCATATTGACCGGCGACATTTTCCTGCACCCGCTGACGCAGGCGGTCGTCACTGGCCGCCGCGCCGACCGAATAGAAGCGCGCGCGGGTCTGCCGACTGATCGCCGAATCCGGGCGATAGGACAGCGCCGCCACGGGTATGTCCGCGCCATTTCTGCCCAGCGCCGCCGTGAAAACGCGGTTGCCGCCAGCGATGACGGGCGCGTGCCCGAGCCCGTCATCTTTCGCATCGGCTGCTACGCCGCGTGACGGACTGGACGCATCCACCTTACCGTCTCCTCCATAGACGGCCTTCATCTTCTGCTTGTGCAGGAT
>JBARZR010000174.1:0-2573 GCA_049650205.1 Pacificimonas sp.
GGTCGGCTTAGTCCTGCGGATCCGCCCTGATTTCAGAGCCGCGCTTCAGAACCTCGTCGCCGTCGTCCTGCTTGATCAGGTAGGCGGGATTGTCGCTGTCGCCCTTTTTGGTGACTTCGCTGCCCTGCAATTCGCGCGTGACTTCCTTTTCGAAACGCTCGGTGATCTGGCCCTTTGCCGTGCCGTTGCCCCATGACCATTTGACATATTGGTTCGTCTGGAAGCTGTTGGAATTGGACATCTTCATTCTCCTTCTGAAGGCTGAACGTGCGTTTCGCGTTTCGGGATGCTTGGAATTTGGTCGCAGGGAGCGATAGACGGGAGGGATGCAACCAGAAGATCTCCGCGTCGCCCTGTTTTCGGGGAACTACAACTATGTGAAGGACGGCGCGAACCAGGCGCTGAACCGACTGGTGGGGCATCTGCTTTCGCGCGGTGTGAAGGTACGTATCTATTCGCCCACCATCGACGACCCACCATTTCAGGCGACGGGCGATGTCGTCTCGATCAACAGCGTCGCGCTGCCGGGGCGCGGCGAATACCGCTTCGGCTTTGGGCTGACGGGCGTGGGTAAGGACATCGCGGCCTTCGACCCGCACATCGTCCATATCGCCAGCCCCGACCTGATCGGCCACCGCGCCGCGGCGTGGGCGCGGCGGCATTACGTGCCGCTGGTAGCGAGCGTCCACACGCGGTTCGAGACCTATTTTCGTTATTACAGGATCGGCTGGCTGCAAACCGTGGGCGAGGCGATCCTGCGGCGGCTCTACCGCAAATGCGCCGAGATATACGCGCCGTCGGAATCCATGGCCGCCGTGCTGACCGACCAACGGATGAACCGCAAGGTACGCATCTGGAGCCGGGGGATCGATGGCGACATCTTCCATCCGGACAAGCGCGACATGGACTGGCGGCGCGGTCTTGGCATCGGCGATGACGAGCAAGTAATCCTGTTTGTCGGGCGGCTGGTACTGGAAAAGGGGCTGGATACCTTTTCCGACACACTGAAAGAACTGGACAGGCGCGGCCAGAAATACCGCGCGCTGTTTGTGGGCGAGGGGCCTGCGCGCGACTGGATCGAGGAGCGCGCGCCGCAGGGAATTTTCTTGGGATTTCAAGGCGGAGAAGACCTTGCGCGGGCCTATGCGAGCGCAGATATCATGTTCAATCCGTCATCGACGGAAACCTTTGGCAATGTGACGCTGGAGGCGATGGCGTCGGGGCTGCCCGTGGTGGCGGCGCGGGCGACCGGCAGCCTCAGCCTGGTGGAAGAGGGCGTCAACGGGCGTTTGACCAGCCCGGATTCCATCCGCCAGTCCGCCGACGCCTTGCAATATTATTTGAACGACGCCGGTGCGCGCGCGCGGGCCGGTACGGCAGGGCGCGAGCGCTCCAAACGCTTCGACTGGACCGAGATCAACGAGGGACTGCTGCAGCGCTACCTGGCCGTCGCCGAAAGCCAGTGAAGGCCGTACTGGCGCGCTGGCTGGGGTGGGCGCTGTTCCGCCGCGCGCATGTCCGGCGACTGCACATCACCGGCTGTTCGCGCAGCGGCACGACGATGCTGCACATGGCGATGACGGCCTTTCGCGGGGTGCATTTCTATTATGAGGAAAGCGTGCTGGCCTTTCCTTACCTGGCCGACCGGCTGGAGGCGCTGAAGGCGTTTCGCGCGGCGGGCATCCCGCTTGCGGAACGGAAATATTACGTCACGAAGCGCGATCATGGCTGGTTCCGGCCCGGTATGCTAAACGATCTGATGGCGCATGTCCGCGCCGAGAACATGGGCGTCGTCCTGATGGTGCGCGATCCGCGCGATGTGATGCTGTCCAGCCATTCGGGCCGCGGCGGTATCGACGATTATGTGACGCCCGCGCACTGGCATGAAAGCGCGTTGGCCGGGGAATTGCTGCGGGAAAAATTGGCGGACGAGCCGGGGTTTCTGGTCGTTCGTTACGAGGACATGGTCAGCGATCCCGAAGGCACGGCGGCGCGGCTGTCGACGGTGTTCGGGCTGACGCTGAAGGCGGACAGCCCCGGTTTTCGCGCGATGGCGCACAATGTCGCCCATTCGGGCAAGGCGTTCGACGAATATCTGCTGGAGGCGGTGGGGACGGTGCGCGACCTCGACCCCGCCTCGGTCGGGAAATGGCGGCGGGTGGAGGGCGATCCCGCCGCGCCGCTGCTGGCCGATCCGGACATCGCGCCGGTCTTCCGCCGCTTCTGCGCCGCGCATGGATATATGGCGGATATTGAAACTTAACCCGCCATGGGTTATATCATGATCGTCGGCTTAGCGGCCGACTATGGTGATAAATGCAGCCGTATGATAGGTATAATGGACCCGGGGGCGGTACCCGGCAGCTCCACCACCAGCTGCGCTGGTTGTGAATTGGCGCAGGTGCTGATGGGGCTGAAACAGGATCGACATGTACTGACGAACGGTAGTTTTGCCCGGCCTGATTGAGCCGTAAAACCGATCAAAACCATAAATGCTAACGATAACGAAGCATTTGCGATGGCCGCCTAACCCAAATCCTTCGTGGATTAGGTTAGACTGACTTAAGCACGGT
>JBARZR010000175.1:0-2919 GCA_049650205.1 Pacificimonas sp.
GGCATGAGTCCCGGCGCGCTTCGCAGTCTGCGCATTCAGCTTGCCGGCAAGCGGCAGGCCCAGCTGCGCCGCGCGCGGCAGCGGATGGTCATGGGGATGGCCGTATTCGGCTGCCTGACCATGTTGACGGGCGCACGGCTGTTCGAGCTGGCGCTGATTAACCCATCCGACGGTCGCCAGACGGCGCGCATATGGGAGGGGGCGAAGCCGCGCGCGGCGATCGTCGACCGCAACGGGGCGGATCTGGCGCGCAGTTTCAAGGCGTTCTACCTGGCCGTGAAGCCACGGGAAATCGTCGGCGATCCAGAACGTCTGGCACAGCAGATCGCGGGCATATTGGGGGATGTCGATCCTGCCGACATCGAAGCCGACCTGACCGCGAAGGGTCGCTGGCGCTACGTGCAGCGGCGCGTGCAGCCGGACGATGCCGTGGCGTTGAAGGCGCTGGGCGAACCGGGGTTGGAGATCGGACGGGAATGGGAGCGGGTCTATCCGAACCGCTCGCTGGCGGCCCATGTGCTTGGTTATACGAGTATCGATGGTCAGGGACAGGCGGGCCTGGAGCAACAGATGCAGACGCGGCTGTCGGACCCGGAGTTGTCGGACAAGCCCGTCGCGCTGAGCATCGACACGCGCGTGCAGCACGCGATGGTACAGGCACTGACGGCGCAGATGAAGAAACACGACGCCATCGGCGGCAGCGGCATCGTCATGGACGTGCATACGGGCGAATTGCTGGCGCTGACCTCTCAGCCGGTTTTCGATCCGAACGCGGCGGGGCGGGAAAGTCTGGACAGCCGTTTCAACCGGGCGACCTATGGTGTGTATGAACTCGGTTCGACCTTGAAGGCGCTGACCATTGCCACGGCAATTGACACCGGGACCGTCACATCGATGGGGCAGGGCTATGACGCCTCTCATCCCATCCGGGCGGGGCGCTTCACGATCAGGGATTTTCATGGGAAAAACCGCTGGTTGAGCGTGCCGGAAATTTTCATGTACTCGTCGAACATCGGCACGGCCAAGATGGCGCTGGAAGCCGGTGTTCCGAAACAAAAGGACTATCTGCGCAAGCTGGGTATGCTCGAAAAGCCGCCGCTGGAACTGGCAGAGCGGGGTTACCCACTATATCCCGACGTCTGGGGCGAGATTTCGGCCATCACGATCAGCTATGGCCATGGTATCTCGGTGACGCCGCTCCATCTGGCGGCGGCCTATTCGGCATTGGTCAATGGCGGGATTTATCACAAGCCGACACTGTTGAAACTGGACCCCGATGCGAAACCGGAGGGGCGGCGCGTGTTCAAGCCTGAGACCTCCCGGCAGATGAACGCGCTGTTGCGGCTGGTCGTTAAAGAGGGAACGGGCGGCAACGCAGAAGCGGAGGGCTACCGGGTCGGCGGCAAGACAGGCACGGCGGACAAGCCGCAAAATGGCGGCTATAACCGGCGGTCGCTGGTCACGACATTCGCGGCGGCCTTTCCAATGGACAATCCGCGCTATGTCGTGATCGCGATGCTGGACGAGCCGAAGGGCATCAGGGAAACCTATGGCTATGCGACGGCGGGCTGGACCGCCGCGCCAGTGGTGAGCGACGTGGTTAGCCGCATCGCGCCGGTGCTTGGTGTCGATCCGAGTGAGACAAAAGACATCGACCTGGAACCGCTGCTGGCGCATGTGCGCGGCAAGGGCGGGGCGGGCTGATGCGGCTGGGGGCGCTGCTGGGGACTGAGGATGAGGATGTCGTAACCGGCTTTTCCATCGATAATCGCAAGGTGGCAAAGGGCGCGGTTTTCGGAGCCTTTCAGGGCGCGCGGTTCAATGGTGAGGATTTTATTGCCGATGCAATCGCAAAAGGTGCGGTCGCCATCGTCGCGCGGCCCGAAGCCGTGGTGGACGGCGCGGTGCATATCGCGGCGGAAGAACCGCGGCGGCGCTTCGCCGAGCTGGCCGCGAAGTTTTATGGCCCCTATCCTGCCACGACGGTCGCCATCACGGGCACCAATGGAAAAACGTCGACGGCGGAACTGACGCGGCAGCTGTGGCGCTTCGCGGGACATCCGGCGGCCAGCATCGGGACGCTGGGCGTGACTACCGAGCATGGGCAGGTGTCCACCGGCCTGACGACTCCCGACATCGTCACGTTCCTGTCCAACATGGCCGGGCTGGAGCGGGAAGGGATTACCCATGCCAGCTTCGAGGCGTCGAGCCATGGCCTGGCGCAATATCGAACCGAAGGCTTGCCTGTGCGCGCGGCGGCGTTCACCAATCTGAGCCGCGACCATCTGGATTATCACGGCACGATGGAAGAGTATCTGGCGGCGAAGATGCGGCTGTTTTCCGAGGTCGTTGACGACGATGGCGCGGTCGTTGTCTGGGCGGATGACGCGGTTGCGAAAGATGTGATCGCGGCCGCGAAGGCACGCGGCGTAAGGCTGCTGACGGTTGGGCGGAATGGGGATGACCTGAAACTGGTCGCGCAGACGCCGACGCATTTGGGGCAGACGCTGGAGGTCAAGGCGGCGGACGCAACGCATGTGGTGAAATTGCCGCTGATCGGCGCGTATCAGGCGGCGAACGCGCTGGTATCGGCGGGACTGGTGCTGGCGACGGGCGGCGATCTGAAGGGGACGCTTGGCAATCTGCAGCGGGTCGTGCCCGTGCGCGGACGGCTGGAGCGGGTGGCGCTTTCGCGGGCCGGGGCGCCGATCTATGTCGATTACGCGCATACGCCGGACGCCATCGCCGCCGCCTGCGACGCGCTGCGCCCGCATACCAGGGCGGCGTTGCATCTGGTGTTCGGCGCGGGCGGCGACCGCGATCAGGGCAAGCGCGCGCCCAGGGGTGCGGCGGCGGCGGAAAAGGCCGACGCGCTTTATGTGACGGACGACAATCCGCGCGGCGAGGATCCCGCGCCGA
>JBARZR010000176.1:0-3144 GCA_049650205.1 Pacificimonas sp.
TGGCTCTACCGCGAAGGACTGGCGGGCGATGGCCGTGGCGGCAATCCGAGATGGTTCGTGCATGGCCTTGATGCATAAAAGTCTCGATGCCTGATGCCCGACGCACCGCTCACGCCGGACAAGCGCAAACTTGCCGACACAGACGAATTCGTCCGCAACCCGCCCGCCCCCTATGTCGAGCTGGGGCTGACGAGCAGTTTCTCCTTTCTGCGCGGCGCGTCGGATCCCATCGATCTCGTGACGACCGCGCATGCATTGGGCTACGATGCGCTTGGCATTGCCGACCGCAACACCATGGCGGGCGTCGTGCGGCTGCATAGCGAGGCGAAGACCGCCAAGCTCACGCCCGTCATCGGCTGCCGCCTCGACCTGACCGACGCGCCGTCGCTTTACGCCTATCCACGTACCCGCACCGCCTATGGCGATCTCTGCCGCCTGCTGTCGCTCGGCAAAGTCTGGGACAGCGACGGCAAATGGCAGGCCAAGGATGTCTGCGACATATCGCTGGCGGACGTAACCCGCGAGCTGACCCGCGACCTGTTCCTGATCGTCATTCCGGGCGATGACCTGGATGCGTTTGAAGCGGACCTGCTCAGTCTGGCTCTGCATCCACTTGTTACTCATATCGCTGCGGTCAGGCGCTACTTCAACGACGACCGTGCGCGTATCAACCGGCTGCAGGCGCTGGCCCGGCGGCACGGCCTGAAGCTGGTCGCCACCAACGACGTGCATTACCATTGCCCATCGCGCCGACCTCTGCAGGATGTCATGACCTGCATCCGCGAGAGGGTCGCGGTCGCCAGCGCAGGCAATCTGCTTGCCCAGAATGGCGAACGCTATCTGAAGCGTCCGGAAGAGATGCAGCGCCTGTTCGCCGATTGGCCGGACGCCATCGCCGAAACCCGCTGCATCGCCGACGCCTGCACGTTCAGCCTCGACGAGCTCAAATATGAATATCCGCAGGAATCCGTGCCTGGCGGCAAAACCCCCGACGCGCATCTGGCCGACCTTGCCTGGGCGGGTGCGGTGGACCGCTACCCGAATGGCGTGCCTCGGAAAGTCAGCGACCTCATAACCCATGAACTCGGTCTGATCGCGAAGATGGACTATGCGCGCTATTTCCTGACCATCCGCGACATCGTCGACTATGCCCGTAGCATCGGCATATTATGCCAGGGGCGCGGCTCGGCAGCGAACAGCGCGGTTTGTTACTGCCTCAAGATTACCTCGGTCGATCCCGCCACGACCGAGCTGCTGTTCGAGCGCTTCATCTCCGAAGAGCGCAAGGAGCCACCCGATATCGACGTCGATTTCGAGCATGAGCGGCGCGAGGAGGTCATTCAGCATATCTATGAGCGCTATGGCCGCGAACGGGCGGGGCTGTGCGCGACCGTGATCCACTACCGCCCCCGCTCCGCCATTCGCGAGGTCGGCAAGGTCATGGGGCTGTCGGAAGACGTGACCAGCGCGCTGGCCAAGACCGTCTGGGGCAGCTGGGGATCGGAGGTCGACGAGGACAAGGTGGCGGAGGCGGGCCTCGACCTTGCCGACCCGCATCTGAAGCGCACCATCTGGCTGGCGGACCAGCTGATCGGCATGCCGCGGCACCTGTCGCAGCATGTCGGCGGCTTCATCCTGACGCGCGAACGGCTGACCGAGACAGTCCCCATTGGCAATGGCGCCATGCCGGACCGCAGCTTCATCGAGTGGGACAAGGACGATATCGAGGCGCTCGGCATCATGAAGATCGACGTGCTGGCGCTCGGCATGCTGACCTGCATCCGTAAGGGGTTCGAGCTGCTGAAGGCACATTGCGGGGAGACATGGTCGCTGGCGACCGTGCCGCAGGGCGATGAAGCCGTATACGACATGCTCTGCAAGGGCGACTCCCTCGGTGTGTTTCAGGTCGAGAGCCGGGCGCAGATGAACATGCTGCCGCGCCTGAAACCGCGCGAGTTCTACGACCTCGTCATCCAGGTCGCCATCGTCCGCCCAGGTCCCATTCAGGGCGACATGGTGCATCCCTATTTGAAACGGCGAAGGGGACGGGAGAAACCATTCTATCCCAGGCCCGCCCCCGAACACGGCCCACCGAACGAGCTGAAGGACATCCTCGTTCGCACGCTCGGCGTGCCGATCTTTCAGGAACAGGCGATGAAGATCGCCATGGTCGCGGCGAAGTTCAGCCCCGCCGAGGCGAACAAATTGCGCAAGGCGATGGCGACGTTCCGCTCTCGTGGTATGGTGTCAGAACATAAGGAAAAGATGGTCGGCCGCATGGTGGAGCGCGGCTATGATGCGGAATTTGCCGCGCGTTGTTTTTCGCAGATCGAGGGGTTCGGCGAATATGGTTTTCCGGAAAGCCACGCCGCCAGCTTCGCGCATCTGGTTTATGTCTCCAGCTGGATGAAATGCCATCACCCCGCCATTTTCTGCGCTGCGCTGCTCAACTCGCAGCCCATGGGGTTTTACGCGCCCGCGCAGATCGTCCGCGACGCGCGCGAACATGGAGTCGATGTGCTCGCGTCCGACGTCAATCTCAGCGACTGGGATACGACGGTCGAGTGGCACGACGGAAAGCTGCGTGTCCGTCTTGGCCTGCGCCAGATCGATGGCCTGAAGCTGGACGAGGGTGCGCGCCTGATCGCGGCGCGGGGACAGCCCTATGACAGCGTCGAAGAGCTGCGCACGCGCGCAGGACTCGGCACGCCCGAAATCCAGACCCTCGCGGCGGCGGATGCGTTTCGTTCTATCGGCAAGGATAGGCGCGCGGCGCTGTGGGACGCCCGCGCGCTCAAGAACGCGCCCGACCTGCCGCTGTTCATTCAAGCGGACGCGCAGGACGAGGGCGTGGATTTACCCGCGCTGCTGCCAGTCATGCCGCTGTCCGAGCATGTCGTCGCCGATTACCAGACCATGCGCCTGTCGCTGAAGGCGCATCCGATGGAGTTTCTGCGCGAAGGCTATGCGAAGCGCGGGTTTATCCGCGCTGCCGATCTCCGGTCATGCCGGTTCAACCAGCATGTCTCGGTCGCGGGCATCGTTCTCATCCGCCAGCGGCCGGGCAGCGCCAAGGGCGTCGTGTTCATCACGCTCGAAGACGAGAGCGGCGTCATCAACCTGGTCGTCTGGCCCGATACGCTC
>JBARZR010000177.1:0-1744 GCA_049650205.1 Pacificimonas sp.
GGCGGTGGCGGGGGATCTGCGGCGGGCGGAAACCGTCCTGAGCCGCGGTCAGGCCGCTGCCCCGCTGCTCGCTATCGGTCAGGGCGTAGCTACCGGATAGGCTGAATGCGCCAAAGTCCAGTCGGACGCTCGTCTCTAAGCCCCGCGCGTCGACGGCGTCGAGGTTGAGGCGCTGGCGGAAGCTGCCGAAGACGAAGCCCGTGCCGGGAAACACGCCCGGCCCCTCGGCCAGCGTGATGTTGCTGATGATATTTTCCGCCCGCATGGTGAAGGCGGTCAGACTGAATCTCGCGGTGGACAAGGGCTGGTAGTCGAAGCCGATCTCAACGCCCCGGCTGCGCTCCGGCTCCAGCGCCGGATTGGCGGCGACGGCGTCCGGGCCGACGCGGAACGGGCGGTAAAGCTCGTTCAAAGTGGGCAGCCGCCAGCCGAGATAACCCGCGCCACGCAGCTTGATGGCGGGAGTGACATCATATGCCGCGCCGATGCGGGCGGTCGGCTCCCAGCCGCTGCGGTCCGCGAAATCCCGGCCCGCGCCGCGTTCCCGGAACCGGCCATCGGTCAGCCACCAGCGGTCGAGGCGAGCGCCGCCGGTCAGGGTCAGCGTGTCGGAGACCTGCCAGTCGGTCTCGGCGAAAACGCCGACCGTATCGCTGCGCCCCCCTGCCCGGCGCAGCGCCGTCAGTGCGGTGCCGTCGAAATCGAACCGCTCCCGCGTCTCGCCTTTCGCATGTCGCCAGTCGGTGCCGATACGCAGGTCGTGCGCGCCGATGGAGGGGCGGAGTTCCAGCTTCGCGCCAACGCCGGTCCCCGGGACATTATACTGGTCGAGCGCGGGCTGCTCGGTGCTGCGGTCGCCCGCCGTGCGGGCAAAGGTCGCCTGGTATTTCCGCGCCTGCACATAGCCGAGCGCTTCCCACGGCAAATCGCCGCGCGATACGAGGCGGAGGCTGGCGTCCGCGCCCTCGTTGCCGCTGGTCACGAGGCGCTGGCCGCGCTGGCGGTCGTCATGGAAGGCGGCCGCGCGGAGTTGCAATTCGGTCGTATCGCCGACGGGGAAGACTGCGCGCGCCGTAAGGCTTTGCTGGTCATAGGGTGATGCCGTATCGACCGCGCCGCGATCGGCGGGAGCCGTCGTGAAGAAGCCGTCACCCTCGGCATAAGCGGCGTCGACGGTGACGAAACCGCTGCCGACATTCGCAACCAGCGCCGCGCCGAGGTCGATGCTGTCGCGGCTGCCATAGCGGGCGCGCAGGCTGCTGCCGCGCTCCGCCGGGCCCGCGCTCACGAGTTCGAGCGTACCGGATAGCGCGCCCGCACCGAACGCCCCTGCCCCGCCGCCCGTTGTCGCGCGGATCAGCGAAAGGCTTTCAGGCGGAAGGGCAGCCCAGGGAATCCAGCCCGCGAAGGGGTCGGCGACCGGCACACCGTCGAGCAGCACCAGAGCGCGGCTGGACGCGTTGCCGCCGACACCACGCAGGGTCGCGCCCTGGCTTGTCGGGTTCGCGCTGCGCGCATCGCTGCGCCGGAACAACTGGAATCCGGGAATGGCGTAAAGCGCGTTTTCCAGCTGTCCCGACGGCATGTCTGTCAGGGCATCGCGCGGCAGCGTTTGCACGGCATAGGCGTCGGCACCGTCCGGCTGCGTCAGCGCCGTTCCGGTGACGACGATATCGCCCTGCGCCAGAGCGGACGAGGCCAGGGGCAGGATGCAGCAGGCAAGCAGGGTCTTGAAACGCACGGC
>JBARZR010000178.1:0-1943 GCA_049650205.1 Pacificimonas sp.
GCCGTGCCCATGCCCGCGCCGACGCACAGATTGGCAAGCGCCGTGCCCTTGCCTGTGCGTTCCAGCTCGTCGAGGACGGTGCCCAGAATCATCGCGCCGGTTGCGCCGAGGGGGTGGCCCATGGCGATTGCGCCGCCGTTCACGTTCAGCTTGTCATGATCGATGCCCAGCGCCTGCATGTAGCGCAGGACGACGGATGCGAACGCCTCGTTCAGCTCGTAAATGTCGATATCGCCGACATCCATGCCTGCCCGGTCGAGCGCCTTGCGCGTGACGAATTCCGGGCCGGTCAGCATGATGGTGGGTTCGGAGCCAATCGAGGCCATGGCGCGGATTTTCGCGCGTGGTTTCAGTCCATATTTCTCGCCCATTTCCTTCGTGCCGATCAGGATGCCCGCAGCGCCATCGACGATACCCGACGAGTTGCCGCCGTGGTGGACGTGATTGATCTTTTCGAGTTCCGGATATTTCTGCAGGACGACATCGTCATATCCGGGCATCTGCGTGCCGATCCCCTCGAACGACGGGTTGAGGCCGCCGAGCGACTGCATGTCCGTACCGGGGCGCATATGCTCGTCATGGTCGAGGACGACCTCGCCGATCACATCCTTCACCGGAACGACGGATCCCTTGAAATAGCCCTTGTCCCAGGCATTTGCCGCACGTTTCTGGGATTCGACGGCATAGGCGTCGGCATCGTCGCGGGTGAAGCCATATTTGCTGGCGATCAGGTCGGCTGAGACACCCTGAGGTGCGAAATAGGTGTGGAAATTGACCGCCGGGTCGGTGGCCCAAGCCGCCCCGTCCGAACCCATGGGCACGCGGCTCATGCTCTCGACACCGCCGCCAATGGCGAACATGGCCTCGCCCGACATGACCTTCGCGGCGGCCATATTTGTCGCTTCAAGACCCGACGCGCAGAAGCGGTTGACCTGAACGCCCGCCGTGGTCTGCGCGTAATCCGCCGTCATTACCGCCGTGCGGGCGATATCGCCGCCCTGTTCTCCGACCGGACTGACGCAGCCGAGAACGACATCGTCCACGTCCGCCGTGTCGATGCTCGTGCGGTCACGGAGCGCCTCAAGCACCTGCGCGGCCAACTGGACCGGCGTGATTTCGTGCAGCGCGCCGTTCGGCTTGCCCTTGCCGCGGGGGGTGCGGACGGCGTCGTAGATATAGGCGGTGGTCATTGGTGGTCCCTCTCTTATTCATCGAAACATCGTCATCCTGAACTTGCTTCAGGATCTCTCTCCAATTTGCACGAGATCCTGAAACGAGTTCAGGATGACGGCGCTTGGAGAGACGGTTAGTCGTTATCTACGCCCGCGCGAACGCCTCGTCCGGCAACGCCATCATGCTCTCCGCGCCGGTTTCCAGCTTGCGGCGTAGCGCGCCGCAGTCCGGCAGATAGCGGTCCATATAGTAGCGCGCGGTGATCATCTTGGCCTCGTAGAAGCTGTCGCCCGCGCTGCCGTTCGCCAGCTTCGCCTGCGCGGCCTTCGCCATTTTCAGCCACATCAGACCGAGCGAGACGATGCCCATCAGGTGCATGTACGGTGTCGCGCCCGCACCCGCATTGTTCGGGTTCGACATGCCGTTCTGCATCAGCCACATGGTCGCGGCCTGTAGCTCTCCGCCCGCCTTTTCAAGCTTCTCGGCCAGCGGCTTCAACATCTCGTCTTCCTTCGCGGCGGCGATTTCCTCGTTCATCATGGCGGCGAACTGCATCAGTGCCTTGCCGCCATTGCGACCGAGTTTGCGACCAACGAGGTCCATGGCCTGAACGCCGTTCGCGCCCTCGTAGATCTGCGCGATACGGGCATCACGGACATATTGCTCCATGCCCCATTCGGTCACATAGCCATGGCCGCCATAGACCTGCTGCGCGTTGATCGCGGTCTCTATGCCCTTGTCGGTGAAGTAGCCCTTGATAACGGGCGTGA
>JBARZR010000179.1:0-8239 GCA_049650205.1 Pacificimonas sp.
AGGTGACGTATCAATAGGTTTTTCAGGGACAATATTTGTATTCAAATAAGAATGAATTGTTCTGCTTGGCCTTTTCGCACGCGTTTCGGATGCGACAACAATATCGTGGACTTTTGCATCCGGCATCGTTGCCGGTTGCAAAACAGGAGACAATCCACAACCTAGGCGGTGATGATGATTTCCTTGAAATTCCGAACCCTATAGTCGTCCGAAACACGTGTGACCCATGTTCGCCTCTGCTCGTTTACGTGCCGCGAGTTCTCACGCGACCATTGTGCGCGTGGCTTTCAGCTTTCTACGATGTCGGCATCCGCGGCCGCGTCTTTTTCCCGCGGCGTGAATTCGGTCAAGAGAGCCATGGCGCTCCAGACGAGGAGGGTCGGGAACAGCAGCCGGGGGACGTCCGTGAAGACAGCCCCCCGGTAGATGCCGTACCAGACACTGCCCAGAACCGCGATCAACAGCAGACTGCTGTAAACGAAGCGCCTTGTGTTGGACACGATCAGGATCACGGTGACCGTCGCCGACGTGACGAACAGGAGGAGCATGTAGTTGGGAATATCGATATCGCCGATCTGTCCAAAGCTGACGCCGATGATTGCGCCAAAGAAAATGTTCAGTGCCTGCACCGACGCGCGATATTCCTCCACCTGCAACGTGCCTGTGGATTTGACGCCGCGCCAGATGCGCGCCACGAGTGATTTCATGATGCTGCCTTCCCCCGATTGCCCACCCAAGATGATGCGCCCTCTATGACCAAACCCGATTCCCCCGTCGAGGATTTCCGCCATGCGCTCGCCGCCACGCTGCGCGCCATGGGACATGTGGATGAGTTCGACCTCAGCTATACCGCCGACAAGCCGTCTGCCTCGGGCAAGACCGGCCGCGTGCCTCAACCCCCGCGCGCCATGCCGGAGCGGGAAGTCGCCGAGGCGCGCGGCTGGGCGGACAGTTTCGCGCTGAAACAGCGGCATCACAATCCCCGCGCCCATGCCGTGAACCAGCCAGCGGCCGGACCCGCGCGCGATGTGTTCAATGCGGTCGAGCAGGCGCGGTTCGAGGCGGTCGGCGCGAACGCCATGCCGGGAACGGCGAAGAACCTTACCGCCATGACCACGGCCCGCGCCCGCGTCGATCCCATCACCCGCGCCCGCGCGTTCGACGAAGTTCCGCTCGCCACCGCCGTCGGGCTGATCGTGCGCGAGCGGCTGACCGGTGCGCCCGTTCCCGAACAGGCCGAAGCGGGCGTAGCGCTGGTGCGCGACTGGATC
The DNA here is from genome assembly GCA_049650205.1 of Pacificimonas sp. Lineage (GTDB taxonomy): Bacteria > Pseudomonadota > Alphaproteobacteria > Sphingomonadales > Sphingomonadaceae > Pacificimonas. The sequence goes on from JBARZR010000179.1 coordinate 1,272, forward strand.
GAGGAGAAGGCGGGCGATCATCTTGACGACTTGCCCGCCGCGCTGGGGGACCAGGACGCGTTCGCCCGCTTGACACGCAGCGTCCTCGTCGACCTCGAACTTGAGGGGCCGGCGGAGGACGACGAGACCGAATCCACCGACCCCGACGATGACGACTCCGACGATCCGGAAGAAAATGACGGTGACGAGGGCGAGGATGACGACGATCAGGCGGCGGGGCAGGATTCGGCCCTCGACACGCGCAGCGAGGACTCCGACGGCGAGCCGCAGGAAGGCGAGCAGGACGCCGAGATGGACTTCGACGACCTCTCGGAGGCCGAAATGGGCGACGAGGCCGACGAGGGCATGCAGCCCTTCCGTCCCAATATGCAGTGGACCGACCTGCCGTCCACCTTCGACTATCACGCCTATACGCAGCAGTTCGACGAGATGCTCGGCGCGGAAGACCTCTGCGATCAGGAGGAGTTGACCCGGCTGCGCTCCTATCTCGACCAGCAGCTGACCAGCCTGCAGGGCGTCGTCGCGAAGCTCGCCAACCGCCTGCAGCGCCGCCTGATGGCGCAGCAGAACCGCGCCTGGGATTTCGACCAGGAGGAGGGAATGCTGGACGCCGCCCGCCTGTCGCGCATCATCACCAACCCCACCCAGTCGCTCAGCTACAAGGTCGAACGCGACACGGATTTCCGCGATACGGTCGTGACGCTGCTGATCGACAATTCGGGCTCCATGCGCGGGCGGCCCATCAGCATCGCCGCCATCTGCGCGGACATTCTCGCCCGTACGCTGGAACGCTGCGCCGTGAAGACGGAAATCCTCGGCTTCACCACCCGCGCCTGGAAGGGCGGGTCGAGCCGCGACGCCTGGTTGAAGGCGGACCGCCCGGCGAAGCCCGGCCGCCTCAACGACCTTCGCCATATCGTCTACAAAACCGCCGACGCGCCGTGGCGGCGCGCGCGCAAGAATCTCGGCCTGATGATGCGCGAGGGGCTGCTGAAGGAAAACATCGACGGCGAGGCGCTGCTGTGGGCGCACAACCGTATTGTCGGCAGGCCGGAGGAACGCCGCATCCTCATGGTCATTTCCGACGGCGCGCCGGTCGACGATTCGACGCTCAGCGTGAACAGCGGCAATTATCTCGAAACCCATCTGCGCCAGGTGATCGACTGGGTGGAGACGAAAAGCCCGGTAGAGCTGATCGCCATCGGCATTGGCCATGACGTCACGCGCTATTACAGGCGCGCCGTCACCATCATGGACGCCGAACAGCTCGGCGGTGCCATGGTCGACCAGCTGGCCGACCTGTTCGAGGATGAAGGCCCGGGCCGCAAACGCGCGGCGTGATTTCATGAACCCCAGATAACCAGACCATTCAGCAAAGCCTCAAACGAATCGGCGCAGGTTCCTCTTCGTGGTTGCGGGCATCCTGGTCCCCTGTTCCGCCCGCAGCCACACCTGACAAGTAGGAGGTCATGTCATGCTGAAACCCATCCTCATCGCCGCGACTGCCGTCGCCGGTTTTACCGCCGTTCCCGCCATCGCAGGTCCGGGAGACCATTATCGCGGCGACTATGAGCGTGTCGCCTACCGGGGTGAGCGCCGTGCCGAGCGCGCCTATCGGGCGGGCTATGAAGATGCGCGTCGGGGTTATCGCAAGGATGACCGGCGCTATGGCGCGAAATTCGCCCGCCAGGCATATAAGCAGGGTTACAAGGACGCCCGCCGCGCATTTACCCGTTATGAGCGCAGATATGACAGGCGGGACGACCGTCGCTACGATCGCGGCTACGACAATTACCGCCCGGTCTATTACAACCGCGCCAGCGACCGCAACGGAAGCTGGTATGGACGCAATGACCGCCGCTATTCCAGCTACGACGATTGCCGCCGTTCGAACGGCGTGAATACCGGGACCGTTGTCGGCGGTGTTCTTGGCGGTGTGCTCGGCAATGAAGTCGCCCGCCGTGGCGACAAGACCGTCGGCACCATCATCGGCGCGGCCGTCGGCGGTGTCCTTGGCCACGAAATCGGCAAGGGCGATAACCGCAAGCGTTATTGCTATTAAGCTGGCGCGAATGTGAAAAAGGCGGGCCGGGAGATGATCTCGGCCCGTTTTTTTTCATTCACGATCTCAAGAAACGGTCACTCCCGCGGAGGCGGGAATGACGATGCTGGGTGAGTTCGGCCTCTACCTTTTCGCCCAGGGGTCGACGAAGTCCGGTTTTTCGCCAGCCTTTTCGGCATTCGCGCCCGGCTCGATACCCATGGCCTCGGCTTCGGCGGCCTGTTCCGCAGCCAGCTTCGCGGCCTCACGCTCCTTTTTCAATTCGGCGAGCAGCGCGGCGCGGTCGCTTTCAAACTTGGGGTCCGAGATTTCGATACCCGCCTTCTTCGCGGCTTCGGCAACCAGTTTGTCGAGATCACGCTGCGCGCACAGGCCGAGCGCCACGGGATCCTTTGGCGTGATATTCTCGAAATTCCAGTGCGTCTTGGTGCGGATGGCCTGGATCGTGTTCTTCGTGGTGCCGATCAGCTTGCCGATCTTGGAATCGGGAATATCGGGATGGTTCTGGACCAGCCAGGCGATGCCCTCGGGCTTCTCGGCGCGCTTCGATACCGGTGTGTAGCGCGGCCCCTTGGTGCGTTTGCTCTGTTCGGGGCCCTGAGACATGGTCAGCTTGCGCTTCGCATCGGCTTCGCCCGCCTTCAGCTCGTCCGCCGTCAGCTCGCCCGCCTCGATGGGGTTGCGCGGCAGATGCTTGTGCTGCGCGGTCTCGTCGGCGATCGACTGCACTTCCAGGATATGCAAGCCGCAATAATCGGCGATCTGGTCGAAGCTGAGCGTCGAATTGTCGACCAGCCACTCGGCGGTCGCGTGCGGCATCAGGGGATGTTCCTGGGCCATGATCCATATCTCCCGGATATAAAAAGGGCCGCCCCTTTCGGAACGGCCTGTTGCCCGAATGATATAGGCGCGAACCGGGCGGCGATCAAGCGGATGTGATCAGGCGAAGGCGCCGTGCCGTCGAAAGGCTTCCTCGCGCTCCGATGTGGAAAAACGCGCGAGTGCGCATCTGAACTCGTCCGCCGCGTTCCGCCAGGTGAAGCTGCGGCCATAAGCGGCGCATAGGGCGCGATTCTTCGTCAGCGCTTCGCGGATGGCGGTGGACAGATCCCCGGACAGCGCGCCAACATCCGGCTTTACCAGATCCACCGGTCCCTGCACGGGATAGGCCGCGACCGGCGTGCCCGACGCCAGCGCCTCGATGATGACCATGCCGAATGTGTCGGTGCGGCTGGGGAAGACAAACACGTCGGCATGGGCATAGGCGGCGGCCAGGTCCATCCCGTGCCGCGCGCCGGGGAACAGTGCGCGCGGGTAGCGCCGCATCAGCTCCGCCCGCGCCGGTCCGTCCCCGACCAGGACTTTCGTGCCCGGCACATCCGTTTCCAGAAACGCCTCCAGATTCTTCTCGACCGCGATGCGTCCGACATAAAGCTGGATCGGCCCGCTCAGGCCCTCATAGATCTTTGGACGAGGCGGCTTCCTCTCGGGAAAGGCCGACAGATCTACGCCGCGGCCGAAGGGGAGGAGCGGTCCTATCGCTTCCCCGGCCAGCTGGGCGCGGAGGCTGGGCGTCGCCGCCAGCGTCGCCTGCGCGGGACCATGGAACCAGCGCTCATAGCGCCAGAGCCAGCGCGGGTTCAGGCCTGTCCGCGCCGCGACATAATCCGGAAACTGCGTGTGGTAGGCGGTCGTGAAGGGGAGCGCCTTTCGCCGGCACCAGCGCCGCGCGGCAAGACCCAGCGGCCCTTCCGTGGCGATGTGGATCGCATCGGGCGCGAATTTGCGAACATGCCGCCCGACCTGTCCCGACCAAGCCAGCGCCAGACGGATTTCCGGGTAGGATGGACAGGCGACACTGCGGAACATGCCGGGCGAAATGACCTCGACCCGGTCGCCCCGCGCCTCCAGCTCACGCCGCACGGTCTGGATGGTCCGGACCACACCGTTGACCTGCGGCGTCCAGGCATCGGTGACGATCAGGATGCGCACGGTCTAGGCTGCCGCTTCCAGGTCTATCGGCGCGTCACGCACCGCCATGACATCGGCCCAGTGCAAAATCTCCATGCGCCCGTCGACTTGCTCGACCAGGGCCGTGCAGCCCTCCACCCAGTCACCGTCGTTATAATATTCGATGCCGTCGATCATGCGGTGCTCCGCCGTGTGGATATGGCCGCAGACAACGCCGTCAAGCCCGCGCATGGCCGCCGCCTTCGCCACCGCCTCCTCGAACCGGCCGATGAATTCCACCGCGTTCTTCACCTTGTGCTTGGCGTGTTTCGACAGCGACCAATAGGGCATGCCCATCCGCGCCCGCACCTTGTTGAGCAGCCAGTTGACCTTCATCATGAAAATATACGCCGCGTCGCCTGCGAGCGCGAGCCAGCGGGCGTAAAGCACCACGGCATCGAATTCGTCGCCGTGGCAGATCAGGAGGCGGCGCCCGTCGGCGGTCTCATGGATCGCCTTGCGGCGGATCTGCACGCCGCCGAAATCCATACCCGCGAACTGGCGAAAGACCTCGTCATGATTGCCGGGAATATAGACGACGTCCGTGCCCCGCTTCGCGCGTTTCAGGACGCGCCAGAGCACGTCGTTGTGCTTTTCCGGCCAGTGCCAGGTCTTTTTCAGCCGCCAGCCATCTATGATGTCGCCGACCAGATACATGCGCTCGCTGTCGGTCGAGTCCAGGAAATCGATGAGCATATCGGCATTGCAGCCGCGCGTGCCGAGATGGATGTCGGAAATCCAGATGGTGCGATAGCGTGTGCGTTTGCGCGCGGTCTGTTCCGGCACGGACGGCGCGGTGGACACATCCGCCAGCAGATCGTGAACGTCGCCGCCTTTATCGTCTTCAAACATGAGCCAACCCCGCCAGTCCGATTCGGACCGGCATAAGACAGGTGCATGTTACGCTTTTGCGTGCCGCGAAAAAGATTCACGAAAGCGTCAAAAGACCTTAACGTACTTTAAGAATGATTTTGCCGACATGGCCGCCAGCTTCCATGTGGCGGTGCGCATCGGCGGCCTCTTCCAGCGGGAATATCCGGTCGGTGAGGCCGGAGAGCGCGCCCTCCGCGAACAAGGGCCAGACGGTCTGTTTCAGGCTGAGCGCGACCATCGCCTTGAACTCGGCATCGCGCGGGCGCAGGAAACTGCCGGTCAGGCGCAGACGCTTCGCCATGACGGTGACCAGGCTGACCTCCGTCTGCGGTCCGCGCTGGACGGCGATGGAGACGTGCCGCCCTTCCTCGCCCAAGCATTCCAGGTTGCGCGGCACGTAATCGCCGCCCACCATGTCGAGAACCACATCGACGCCGTCCGGCGCGGCGGCCTTCACCTTCTGGACGAAGTCCTCGGTCTTGTAATTGATCGCCAGGTCGGCACCAACCTGCATGGCGGCAGAGCATTTTTCATCGGAGCCGCAGGTGACGAATATACGCGCGCCGAGTGCCTTGCACAGCGCGATGGCCGTCGTGCCGATGCCGCTTGTGCCGCCATGCACCAGCACGGTCTCGCCATCCTTGGCCCCGGCGCGGATGAAGAGGTTCGACCAGACGGTGAAATAGGTTTCCGGCAGGCCCGCCGCGTCGATCAGGTCGACATGCTCAGGGACAGGCAAGACGGATCCCGCAGGCGCGCTGACATATTCAGCATAGCCGCCACCTGGAACCAGCGCGCACACCGCGTCGCCGACCTTATGGTTCGTTACGCCCTCGCCCAGCGCGGCGATTTTCCCCGACACTTCCAGTCCCATGATCGACGTGACGCCCGGCGGCATCGGATACAGTCCCTTGCGCTGCAGCACGTCGGGCCGGTTGACGCCCGCCGCATGGACTTCGATCAGAACTTCGCCCGGTGCGGCGGTCGGCACGGGCCGCTCGCAAACGACTAGCACCTCCGCCCCGCCCGGCTCGGGTGGATCGATCGCGCGCATGGTGGTCGGCAGTGTCATCTGGCTCTCCCTGTTCGCCCCGCGCGATAGCAGCGACGTGCCGCCCGCACAATTCGGCGGGCGATTGAGCGGGACGGCGGCGCGTGATATTGCGCGTCGCCATGGAAGATTTCGACCTGTCCCGTCCGCAAGACCCGCTGGCCCTGCTTGGCAAGGAAGACCTTGACCGGCTGTCGGTCCACGAACTGGAAGCGCGGGTCAAGACGCTGGAGGCGGAGGCGGCGCGGACCCGTGCGAAACTGGGCGGCGCAAAGGATTTCCGCGCGGGTGCCGAGGCGCTGTTCAGGAAGTCATAGTCCGCATCTCTGCGCCCGTCCTCGATTGGAAGTAGGCGGCCTAGAACAGCTCCTTCTGACCCGCCGGACCCGCTTTCGGCTTCGCACGTGCCTTGGGTTTCGCGGGCATATCATCGCCAGTCACGACATCCACCGCGTCATCCGCGAAGCGCAGTCGGAGCCGCACCGTCTTCCGCGCCGTCGCCGCGCTGGTCACGACGCCGCCCTCCATCGTCTCGACCAGCGCGAAACCGCGCGTCAGCGGTCCGCGCGGGTCGAGCGAGGTCAGCACGCGGCCCAGATCGTCCAACCGCCTCTTCGTTGATGTGGCCAGTCGTTCGATCAGGGCAGGCGCGAGACGTGTGCCGATCTTTTCCAGATCGGCGCCCGCCACGCGAATTTGCGCTTCACCTTCCCGCGCCGCCCGTGTCGCCAAACCGTCCAGAGCTTCGCGTTTGAGGTTAAGATAGCGGTGAAGCAATGACGGTTGAAACCGCGCGGTCGGCCCTGCCAGTCTGTGCCGCGCGTCGTCGGCAGCCTTGCGCAAACCTTGCGGCAGGCGCGCGGCGATGGCGGCGAACCGCTCCATACGCCGGTCCAGTATTTCGGCGGGGGCAGGCAGGCGCGCGCTGATATCGTCGAAGCGCTGCTGCCGCGTCGCCAGCAGCGCTTCGGG
>JBARZR010000180.1:0-11194 GCA_049650205.1 Pacificimonas sp.
GAGCAGCATCGCGCCCGCGAGCAGGCTGGCCGTAAGTGTTCTGGTAATCTTCATCTCAGTTTCCCGTCTGTCGATCTTCGATAAGTCCGATGGCGGCAAGGTCCGCCCCCAGCGCCCGGCGCAGGCCGGACCGCATGTCATGGTCACCCGTCACCATGATCTGGGTCATGATGACATAGGCGACATCCTGCTCGGGCATCGCCGCCGCCATGGTCGAGGCGGCGCCGCCCCAGCCATATGTGCCCAGCGGTTCGCTCGCTGCCGGATCGACGAGGACCCGCGCACCCGCGCCAAAGCCGGTGTCTTTCCACTCGAAGCCGGTGACGCGGCCATTATCGGGGATCAGGTTGCTGGTGGCGAGGCGCACCGCCTCCGCAGGGAGCGCCTGTTTTCCGTCGATCATCCCGTCCTTCGTCATGGCCGCCAGGAAACGCAGATAATCCTCGCCCGTTCCGGCAAGGCCCGCGCCGCCCGCGGGAAAGGGCGCGGCGATCAGATATTCGCTGGTCGCCGCCGCGTCGAAGACGACCGTCCTGCCGTCCGCCCGCGCATGATTGTCGGTCAGTCGCGCCACATCGTCGGCGTCCACGACAAAGTCGGTGTCGTCCATGCCGAGGGGCGCGAACACCCTGTCCTGCAGATAGCTTTCGAAACTCTGACCGGACACGTTCTCGATGACCGCGCCCAGTATGTCGAGGCCTACCGAATAATGCCATTCCGTACCGGGGTCGACGCGCAGCGGCTGTGCGGCGACACGCGATGCGAACTCCTGCAGCGATGCGGGCTGCTGCGCCGAGGGGCGCATGAAGTTGGACCGCCGCCAGCCGGGCACGATGCCCGCCTCGACATAGGCCTCCGACACCGCGCTGGGGATGATCGAATAGCCGAGGCCGGACATGTGCGTCATCAGGTGGCGGATGGTCATGGGCCGCGCGGGCACCCGCGGCTCGCCATAGGTGTCGCTGTCCACAAGCACCTGCGTATCGGCGAAGGCGGGCAGGATCTTCGCGACCGGCTGGTCGAGGCCGAGCTTGCCTTCCGATATCAGGATCGCCGCCGCGAGGCCGGTAACCGGCTTCGTCATGGAATAGATGCGGTAGATCGACTGCTCGTCGGCGGGGGCGGCGTTCTCGAAACCGAGCGTCCCCTCGCGCATCCAGTGCGTGCGGCCATCCGGTGTGGCGATGCCGATGACCACGTTCGGCACGACGCCGTCCCTGATGAGCCGTTTCGCCTCCGCGCGCAGGTTCGTGAAGCTGACTTCCACGGGCGCGTCCGCCGCGACCTTCGGCGCGGGTGCGCTGGCGGCGGGCGCGCAGGACATCAGCCCGAAAGCGAGAGCGGCGGTCAGTGCCTGCGTCAGTCTCATTATCGCGGTCCCTTCCCGGCTGCGCACAGCCTTCATAGCGCAACCTGGCCACAATGCGCGGTCCAAAAATGAACAGGTGCTGAAATTGGGGGCTGGCCGAGCGCCCCCCGCCCGGTTTAGCGAGCGCGGCATGAGCGACACGCCGACATCTCCGCCCGCCCGCACCGTCACCGAAGGCCCCATGGCGGGCTGGTCAACCTGGCGGGAAATGGACGAAGGGCGCTTTTCCGATACGATCGGCCCCGTCTATTTCCGCGAAAACGCCAGTGGCGGCTATGACTGCCGCTCCCTGACCGACAAGTCGCATTCCAATATGCAGGGGTTTCTGCATGGCGGCTATCTGATGGCGTTCATCGATCAGGTCATGTTCGCCTGCGCGCGCCCGGCGCTGAGTGGTGGCCGCGCCGTCACGCTGACCTGCAACACGGAATTCGTCGGCGCGGGCACATTCGGCGAACCGCTGGACGGCAGCGGCGAGATCGTGCGGTCGACGGGCCGCACCGTTTTCCTGCGCGGCCTCGTCACACAGGGCGGCGAGACCATTTGCGGCTGGTCGGGCGTCCTCAGGAAATTCAAGCCGAAGTCATGACCACCCTCGCGGCCTATCAGGCACTGGTCACCAGCGGCGAATTACGGCCCGACCCGGACCAGAAGGCGGCGGCGGCGCGCCTCGATGCCTTGCAGGCGGAACTGGAGGCGGCAAAGGAAACGCCTGGCCTGCTCGGGCGGCTGTTCTCGCGCGAACCGCAAGCGCATCCACGCGGCATTTACATGTGGGGCGAGGTGGGGCGCGGCAAATCCATGCTCATGGACCTGTTCTATGCCGAAGTCCGCATGGCGCGGAAACGCCGCGTGCATTTCGCCGCCTTCATGCTGGAGGCCCATGCCGCGATGAAGGCCGCCCGCGCGGATGGCGAGGATGCGATGGGCGCGGTGATCGAGCGGCTGGCGGGCGAGGCGCGGCTGCTCGCCTTCGACGAAATGCAGGTCACCAACGTGGTCGATGCGATGATCCTGTCGCGGCTGTTCACGGCGCTGCTTGAGGCGGGCGTCACGGTCGTCGCGACCTCGAACCGTCCGCCGGACGATCTCTACAAGGACGGCCTAAACCGGCAACTGTTCCTGCCCTTCATCGACCTCATCAAGGGGGAGATGGATGTCGTCGGCCTTAATGGACCGACGGATTACCGCCTCGAACGTCTGGGCGGCATGGACACCTACCACGTCCCCAATGGCGAGGCGGCGACGGCGGCGCTGTCGGAGGCGTTCTTCCGCCTGACCGACTATCCCGTTGAAGACGCCGAGCATGTGCCGGGCACCGAGCTGGACGTCGGCGGCGGACGTACCTTGCATGTGCCAAAGGCGCTGAAGGGTGTTGCGGTCTTCAGCTTCAAGCGGCTGTGCGGAGAGGCGCGCGGATCGGCGGACTATCTGGCCATCGCGCGGGAATATCACACGGTCATCCTGGTCGGCGTGCCCGTCCTTGGCCCGGAAAACCGCAACGAGGCCGCGCGGTTCGTGCAGCTGATCGACGCGCTTCACAACTACAAGGTGAAGCTGCTGATGGCGGCCGATGCGGAGCCCGGCGATCTCTATCCGTCAGGTGATGGCAGTTTCGAATTCAAACGCACGATCAGCCGCCTGATGGAAATGCGGTCGGAGGAATATCTGAGCATGGGCCATGGCCTGTAGGCAGACGCCTTCCCTTTTCGTCATCCTCGCGAAAGCGGGGAACCAGTTCATTCCCTCATCGCGGTCCCGGATTCCCGCTTTCGCGGGAATGACGAAAATGAGAAAAATCCCTCCTAGAAAACCGCGAATAACGCCAGCGCCACGACCAGCCCGATCATCGGCACGACGACCGTCGTCGCCCCGACCGCCGCATACGCGTCCCTGTGGGTTTCTCCGCACACGGCGCGGATCGTGGTGACGACATAGCCATTGTGCGGCAGGCTATCGAGTGCGCCGGACGCGATGGCGACGGTACGGTGCAGCTCTTCGGGGTTCGCGCCCTCACCCAGATAATGCGGGGCGATGAGCGGCAGTGCGATGGTCTGGCCGCCCGACGCGCTGCCGGTCAGACCCGCGATGACCGTGACCGCGATGGCGGCGCCGATCAGCGGGCTGCCGGGCAAGGCCTGGACCGCCACCAGCGCCTCCTGAAAGGCGGGCGACAGCTTGGCGACCGAGCCGAAGCCGACGACGGCGCAGGTGTTGGTGATGGCGACAACCGCGCCCGTCGCGCCGCGCGAGAAGGCGAGCGGCATGGCGGCCAGTTTCGGCAGGCCGACAAGCACGGCGGCAACCAGACCGCTGCCGAGTGCCGCGATCAAGGCCCATTTGCCGAGGTTGACGGCGGTGGCTTCGCCTGAGGTCAGCAGGAACACGCCCAGCACGGCCACGAGTGGCAGCAGTGCCAGAAGCGGCTTCGGCAGGGTCGGCATGTCCGCTGGCGCTTCGTCGGTCGCGCGCGCCTCGAACCGCTCTCCGCCCGCCACCGCCACGCGCACCATGCGCGCGATCCACGCATAGCCGAGACCCGCCATAAGGACGGCGACGATCAGACTGACTTCCCAGCCCGCATAGGGCGTGGTGCCGAGATAGGGCATGGGGATCAGGTTCTGGATTTCCGGGCTGCCGGCGCTCGTCATCGTGAAGGTCACGGAACCGAATGCCAGTGCGCCAGGAATGAACCGGCGGGGCAGGTCCGCCTCCCGGAACAGTGCGACGGCGAGGCCATAGACGCTGAAGGCGACGATGAAGACGCTGACGCCGCCATAGGTCAGGACGGCGCAGGCGAGCACGGTGGCGAGAAGCGCGTAGCCGCTCCCCAGCCGCGCCGTGATCCAGTGCGCCACCGCCGCCGCCGCACCGGACGCCGCCATCACTTCGCCGAAAATCGCGCCCAGCAGGAACATGAAGAACCAGTCGCCGAAGAAACTGGTGAATCCGGCCATGTAACTGGTGGCGAAATCCGCGTCCCCGCCCGCAAGCGGTGGCAACAGCGGCAGCCCCGCGGTCAGTGCCACGATCAGCGCCGCGACCGGTCCGGCGATCAGGATGTTCACGCCGCGCACCGTCATCCAGATCAGAAGGATGAGGCCGCCGACCAGGCCGATCCAGCTCAGCATGTGTTCGAATTCCCACCCTGATTAGAGACAGCGTGTCTGCAATCCCGCCGCCTGTTACGCAAGGCCGCATGACAGACGACCAGCCCCAGGATCGACCCATGCGGCAACAGCCAGCCCGCCGCGATCCGGACGCCTATCCCTTCGGCTTTGAAATGGCCGTGCGCTATGGCGACATGGATACCAACAATCACCTCAACAATGTCGCATTCGCGCGTTTTTTCGAGGAGGGGCGCGTCAGGCTGCACCATCATCTTGGCGGGAAGGCGGAGCTGGGCTTCCGTCCCATCGTCGCCAACCTCACCATCGACTATCTGGCCGAAGGATCCTGGCCGGTGCCCGTCACCGTGCGCGCCGCGCTGATCCGGCTGGGCCGGTCCAGTTACGTCGTCGGCCAGGCGCTGTTTCAGGCGGACGCCTGCATCGCGCTGTCGAACACGGTCATGGTCAACCGCGCGGCGGATGGCCCGGGCGGCGCGGCGCTGCCGGACGCGCTGGTAACCGCGCTGAGAACCCTGGCGTTCAAAGACTGTCCCTCCTGAGCCGCAGCGCAGCGCCCTTTCGCGTCAGCCAGGCGAAGCGGGCGATCAGAAAACCGCCTGCCGAAATGCTGGCGGCGATGATGGCCCAGACCAGGCCGCTAAGTCCCATCCCCACCGGCACGGCCAGCCACCAGCCCAGCGGTAGCATCACGCCGACATAGCTGATCGTGTGCGTGAGCGTCGGCAGCCACACGTCGTCCATGGCGCGCAAGGCGTTCGACGCGACCACCTGTAGCCCGTCCATGGTAAAGAAGAACGCGGCGAGCGCCACCGCGGGGACCAGCATGGCGGTCAGCTCCGCCTCGGTCGTGAACACAGACACGATCGGCGCGTCGAGCAGCCAGACGATGATGGCGATTGCGGTCATCAGCGCGGCGGTGAAGCCGATCCCGGTCCAGCCGCCCGCGCGGACCCGGTCGAAGTCCCGCTCGCCGAAGCCATTGCCAACCAGGACCGCCGTCGCCGAGGCGAGGCCGAGCGGGACCATGAACACCATCGCCGCGATGTTGAGAAGGATGGCGAAGCCCGCCACGGTCAGCGCGCCGATCTGTCCGGCGACGATGTTCATGGCCGCGAAACCCGCCGTCTCGACGAATAGCGAAGCCGCCGCTGCGAAGCCGATGCGGAAAAGCTCGCGCCAGTAGCGGCCCGTCCCCCGGACCAGCAGGCCAAACTTGCTGCGCGCCTCTGGCCAGGTGAAAATGAAGCCTATGAGCCCGCACAGCAGCGCCGTGCGCGCGCCGAGCGTCGTCCAGCCCGCCGCGACCGCGCCATCGATACCGAAAATATTGTCGCCCGGTACCAGCCATAGCGAAAGCGCGAGGTTGAGGATGTTCGCGCCCCACATGATGATCATGGCGGGAACGGGCTTTTTCAGCGCCTCAAGCCAGAACTGGCAGGCGACGGCGATCAGATAGGGCGTCAGCGACAGCGCGAGGATGCGCACGACCGCCGCGCTTTCGGGCGCGAGATTGCCGACGAGGCCCATGCGCGACATCAGCGCGTCCGCACCCAGATAAAGCCCGCCCGAACTTAGGATACCGACGACGGCGGCGAAAACGATGCCGCGGCGAAGCACGCTGCCCGCTTCCCCGGCACGGCGCTCGCCCACCAGCTGCGCCGTCAGCACCTGCACACCAAGGAGAAGGCCGATCGCGGTGGTCACGACGACCATCGTCGGTGCCCAGCCCAGCGAATGATAGGCCAGCTCGTCGGCGCTGTAGCGCCCGACGACGATCGTGTCGGTCAGGCCCATGACCATGATGCCCAGCCGTGACATCACGACCGGCCAGGCAAGCGTCAGCAGCGGTCTCAGCTGAGACCGGCCGGGATCGATCTCGACATCGTTGGGGAGGGGCGGCGTGGACATGGGGTCCACGCCCTTATGCGCTCAACCGAGGGCGGCATAGTCCGTCTTGCCGTTGGCGGTCAGCGGCAGCGCGTCGATGCGGGCAAGGCGCACCATGCCGGGGAAGATATCGAAGGCCGCGCGCAGATCCGCCTTTACGGCCGCATCGTCGGCGCCGACCTTCGCCGTCAGCCACAATGCCAGCTTCTCATCCTCGCCGCCCGCCGCGACCGGCGCACCATAGCGGGACGCCGCCCACGCCTCGACGGCGTCGAGGTTGGTGCGCGTGCCACTGAGCTTGATGAAGCGCTTCAGGCGCCCCGTGATATAGGCAAAACCATCCTCGTCCAGTCGCGCGAGGTCGCCGGTATGAAGAATACCGCCCATGTCGTCGCCGCGTGCCAGATCCTCGCGGCTTTCGGCATAGCCCATCATGACATTGGGGCCGCGATAGACCAGCTCGCCCGTGTCGTCGGCAATCGAAATGTCACCGCCGGGAACCGCGATGCCGACACTGCCGACCTTGTCTTTCAGCCGGTCCGGCGGAACGTGCGAAATGCGCGGCGCGGCCTCGGTCTGGCCATACATGACGTGCATGTCCCAGCCCTCACCCGCGCACAAATCCGCGAAATGGCTCACTAGCCGGTCCGGCAGCTTGCCGCCCGCCTGGGTCAGCATCCTGAGCCGGTCCAGCCCACGCGTTTCCAGTTTCGCGCGGCGCAGCATGTCGAAACTCGACGGCACGCCCGACAGCGACGTCACGCCGCTGGTCTTCGCCAGCGTCCAGAAGTCCGGCTGCAACATGCTGAGGTCCGACAGCACCAGCGACGCGCCAACCGCGAGGTGGCTGTTCAGGATCGACATGCCGAAGGAGTAGGCGAGCGGCATGGTCGTGATCGCGCGGTCGTCCGGCGTCAGGCCGAGATAGTGCGCGATGCTTGCGGCGTTGGATGCGATGGCGTTGGCGGACAGGCGCACCAGTTTCGGCGAGCCGGTCGAACCGGACGTGGCGAGGAGCAGGGCGAGGTTGTCATGAATGTCCGCGCTGCCGTCCAAAGCGCTACCGACATCCCTACCCCTGATCCAGTTCGGGCGGTAATGCGCGGAAAGAGCGGCAAGCGCGTCGTCGCCAATATCGGCGTTCAGGAGCAGGGGCACCTGCCTTCCCGCCCTGAGCGCGCCGAGGTAGAGCGCGATACTGTCAACATCCGGCGAGATTAGCAGGAAGCCGAAACCCGGTCCTTCCGGTAAATCGGCGGCCAGCGCGTCGGCGCGCGCTGCCAGCGTGTCGTAACTGACCGCCTCGCCCGCTGCCGTGATCAACGCGGTCCGGTCGCCATGGTCCAGCACCCAGAACGGCGTGTCAGAGGTCGTCGACATGGCCGGTCAGGATGGTCTTCAGCTTGCCGTAGTTGGTCATCTCCACGACCTCGTCGCCGTCCAGCATCAGATCCCATTTGTCCTCGGCGGCGGCGATGAACGCCATGTGCGCGGCGCTGTCCCATTCCGGAATGTCGCCAATGCCGAGGTCCGGCGTCAGCGCGCCGGTGTCCGCGCCGGTCGTTTCGGCGAACAGATTGTCAATGGCATCCGCCATGAAGTCAGCTCCTTTTCGCGCCGGACCCTGCCCGCGCGATGATTTCCTGTTTCGGGACGATCATGTACCAGCCCTCCGGTCGATATACACCGTCATCGTAAAGTTTCTGCCGTTCCGGCGACAGGGTCAGCGCCAAACCCGTCACGCTGCCGCCCGGCCCGATGCGCGCGGCGCGCCCGCCCCAGTCGCGGCATATCGCCTGCGCGAACGCCATGTTCGAACCGATACGCTCCAGCGCCGGATCGAAGAACCAGCCCGCCCCGAATATACCCTTCAGGTCCGGCCGCGCGGCGAACAGCGCGGGCAGCCGCTGAAACGCATAGGTCCAGCTTTCCGGCGTGAAGCGGTGCCTGAGGACATTGTGCGTGTGGAATTCGGCCAGCGGCGCGAAGCCCCCCATGCGCGCGATGTGCATGAGGGTTCCCGGTACGCGCAGAGGCTTTTCGGTCGTCACGATCCGGCGCGGGATGCCTGCCCCCGGATCGACCAGCCTTCCGCCGATCTGCGCCACACAACCGAGCGCGATGGCGACGTCCTTAGCCACGATGTCGCTATCCAGCTCGTAATTCGCGTTGCCGCCCCGACGGATGGCGGTCTTGATACGCGCGGCGGCGTCGCGCCATTCGGGGGCGAGTGCTTCGCGAACTGGCGTGCGGCTGTTATCGGCGATCAGGTGGTGGAGTAGCGCCAGTGTCCAGCCGCGCGTCGGGGTGTCGGGTTCCACGGACCGCAACCGCTCCGCCTGTCGTTTCAACGCCGGTTTCAGCTGGCCGTAACCTTGCCGAACGTCATAGTCCGCCGCCAGTCGCGCCGCGAAGGGAGCGATGGGGATGTCCGCTTCCAGCGAAGCGAGGTCGGGATGCTTGCTGCGGAGGCCCGCACCGGCCTCTTCCAGCCCATTCTCGATTGGAGCGTCGCCGTGCCAGTCCCTGAAAATAATGGCGGGATCGAGAGGCGCGGATTTGGAATTCATCGTCATCCCGCAGTCTCTTTGCCGTTGCCCGGCACAGCGTCAATATATTCGGCGGACACAACAAAGATCTTGTCAGCCAGGATCGGGACCATATGGGACCTATCTATGTTAAAGGGGGCATTCGATATCTTGGCCGCGATGGGCATGCGGGGCGATGGCGTCTCGCGCAAGGGCCATCTACGACAGCTGCGCGATATGTTCCTGCTGCAG
Source organism: Pacificimonas sp. (assembly GCA_049650205.1). Lineage (GTDB taxonomy): Bacteria > Pseudomonadota > Alphaproteobacteria > Sphingomonadales > Sphingomonadaceae > Pacificimonas. The sequence continues at coordinate 9,168 of JBARZR010000180.1, forward strand.
CGCATGCGCCGGATCGGTCCGCGCTATTATCTGATCGCCGGTCTCAACCGAACGACCGTCCATGACGACGAGATGCTCGGTCATGTCAACGAGACCGAATATGAAGCCTTTCTGGAGCATATAAATCCGGTCGAACGTATCCGGCCACTCTACAGCAAGGCCGAACAAAAACGCCGCCTGGTCGGCGCCGACATCCCCACGCCGCAGCCGGTTTTCACCACTGAGGCGGGTGAAGGCGATACCGGGGCGGCGTTCGCCGAAGCAGTTCGGCAGAGCGGCCTCGATCGTCTCGTCGTGAAACCGCTGCGTGGTTTTGCCGGTCGCGGTTTTCAGGTCTATACCGTGGACCGCAGCGGCGCGGACGCGATGCTGGTCGGCGACGACGGTCAGGCTTCCACGGCTGCGGACCTGCCTGTCCGGTTTCCGGATGGCTTCGTGGCTGAAGCGTTCATCGACCAACACCCCTGGTATGCGTCGCTCAATCCCGAGAGCGTCAACACCTGGCGAATATGGGCGATCTCGGACAGGCGGGACGTGCCCGAAATCCTGATTGCCATGTTGCGCATGGGGCGGACGGGCAGCCGTGTCGACAATATCGGCGGCGGCGGCTGTTACGCCGTCCTCGGTCCGGACGACAGGCTCGGCCCGGTCGGCGATGCGACCATCCGGCGTCGCATGTCTCCAGGACATCCCGATAGCCGTATCAGGGTCGAGGGAGTCGCGCCGCCTTTCGCGGAAGAAGCCAAAGCCCTCGCCGCCCGCGCCCTCGCCGCCATGCCGGAACTCCGCTTTGCAGGCGTCGACATCGCCGTGGAGCGGAACGGACCGACGGTGACAGAGGTCAATGCGGAGCCCGACCGGATGGGCGCGGCCAGGACGGACTGGCCTTTCGGCGACTGGCTCCGCGCTCAGAGATATCTGGAACCCTAGACCGCCTCCAGCTCCTCAACCGGCATGGCCTTCAGACCCAGTTCCGCGAACATCGCACCGTCGCTCGCTTCGCCCGCATTGGACGCGGTCAGCAGGGTATCGCCAGTGAAGATCGAGTTCGCACCCGCCATGAAACAGAGCGCCTGTAATTCGGTGGACATGCTTTCGCGGCCCGCCGACAGCCGCACATAGCTGGCGGGCATGGTCAGGCGGCAGGTGGCGATGGCGCGGACGAATTCGACGCCGTCGATATTGCTCTCGCCGCGCGCGATCTGCTCGTCGCCCAGCAGCGTGCCCGCGACCGGGACCAGCGCGTTGACCGGTACGCTTTTGGGGTGCGCGGGCAGCGTGGCGAGGGCGTGGATCAGGCCGACCCGGTCCACCCGTTCCTCGCCCATGCCGACGATCCCGCCGCAGCAGACGTTCATGCCCGCATCGCGCACCTTTTCCAGCGTATCGAGCCGGTCGGCATAGGTGCGCGTCGTGATGACCTCCCCATAATGTTCCGGCGAGGTGTCGAGGTTGTGGTTGTAATAATCAAGACCCGCCTCGGCGAGTTTCTCCGCCTGATCGCCAGACAGCATCCCCAGGGTCATGCAGGTTTCCAGGCCCATCGCCTTGACGCCCGCCACCATCTCGCAAACCGCATCGGTGTCGCGGTCCTTCAGATCGCGCCACGCCGCGCCCATGCAGAAGCGCGACGCGCCGCCCGCCTTCGCCGCCTTCGCCGCTTCAAGCACGGCCTCCGCCTGCATCAGCTTTTCCGCCTTCACACCCGACTTGGCGAACGCCGACTGGCTGCAATAGCCGCAATCCTCGGGGCAGCCGCCGGTCTTGATCGAGAGCAACTGGCAGGCCTGCACCCCGTTGGCGCGGAAATGCCGCCGGTGCAGAATCTGCGCGTCCAGCAGCAAATCCATCAGCGGACGTTCGTAGATGTCGGCAATCTCCTCCCGCGTCCAGTCGGTGCGCGGGGTGGCGGGATCGGCGGTGATCGGGGTCTGGATGTTCATGTCGCGCGTTCTTGCGAAGCGCCGCTCCAAGCGCAAGTGCGAAAAGCGGGCGGACGCGACCGGCTTGCCGCGCGTCCGCCCGCC
>JBARZR010000181.1:0-4123 GCA_049650205.1 Pacificimonas sp.
GGTCACAAGGTTGCCAAGCACCTGCAGCAGTTGATCGGCATTGCCCAAAACCAGCGGCAGATCATCCTCGATATCGAAATTGAGCTTGCCAGGCATCTGCTGCATCGTAGCGGCAAACTCATGCAGAAGGGCGGTAATAGCGATGGGTGTGCGGGGACGTATGTTCTTGTCCAGCTCGGCACGCGAAAGCGACAGCAGGTCGTCGATCAGACGCGTCATGCGTGCCGCTTCGTCCGCCATTACGGCCAGAAAACGTGTCCGTGCCTCCTCGTCATCAGCCGCAGGACCCTGCAGGGTTTCAATGAAACCCGTCACCGATGCGAGCGGCGTCCGCAACTCATGGCTGGCATTGGCGACAAAATCGGTCCGCGTCCGCTCCGCAAGGCGAGCGGGCGAAATATCGGCAAGTGTCACCAAAAGGTCATTGCTCCCGGTCGGCATGGCGCGGACCATGTAGACATTGCCCTGGCGGCCCAATCCCTCGACCTCGCGCGCGACCTCACGCCGGTCCAGGAGCGCGGTTTCAACCAGGTCGAGGGCGGCCGGCTGGCGCAGGACCAGACGCACATGCTCGCCCGTCGCACCGCCCAGCATGTCGATGGCCATCATATTGGCAGCCAGCACGTTGCCATCCGGTGTCAGAAGGAATGCGGCATCGTGCAGGTCTTCAAGGGAAATCATCGGAATGTCTGGGAGCTGCGGGGCCGGCGACGCATCGCCGGCCCCGGTCTCGTCTTCTGCCGGTTCCGGCGTTCGCAGGGAGTCGATCAGTCCGGGCAAGACAATCAGGAGGATCACCGCCGCGACGACGGCAATGACGGGCTGGTCGGCGCCAATCGCCCAGCCCGTGACCATCGACAACAGGCCACCCATGCAGATTCTCAGCGTTCTTCCATTCATGCCGACCTGACCCGCCCTTCCCTTGACCGTCATCATGCCATATAAATACATGCCAGTGATAAGACATGTGTCGGTGTAGTTTACACTTCGGCTTTGTCGAAAATCTGGTTAATCCATGTTTTCATGGCGTTGTTACATTGGTATGAAAGTTGCTTGACTGTTCATATAATCTGTTTCGTTGACGTTTCCTTTGGGGAGGGAAGCCGATAATGGGACGCAGACAGACAAGAGGCAGGGTGAGAATTATGACCGAAGAGACCGGCAGAATGAAGGACGGGGTGGATCGCAAGGCCGACGCGCCGGAGCAGGTGAACTCGCGTCGCGGCGTTCTGAAACTCGGTGCCATTGCGGTGCCCGCAATTGCCACTCTCAGTCCTTCGATGGCGATGGCCACGAATGGCGGCGCGAACATCTCTCTGATGACATGTTCCGTACCGATGCACAGTTTTTGGTATGACGAATATGGTCATCCCGTGGACGACGGCCATCATATCAAGGGTCGTGACAGCGCCAAGCCCTATTACATGCGTAACGGAAACAAGGTCTGGGTCTTCCGTGGTCCATCCGGTGGCAGCTATTCCGGCCAGCAGCTGAAGGACGCTTTCCCCAGCGGCTATTTCGGTCATCGCGTTCCGCCTGAAGGCAACAAGATGCAGTTCGATGCGCATGTCGCCTATCTGGAAAAGGTCCGCAGCGGCCAGATCCCGGGCGCTGGCATGACTTGTCTGGTGTCGCTTACCAACGTCTGAGGTGACCTCGCTCGAGGACGAACGATCGGCACATGACGCCGGGCCGCTTTACGCGCCCGCGCATTCCGAGGTGCGAATCGAGCGTTTGTCCGATCTGACGCTGACATTTCATCGCCTGTCGTCAGAAACGCATATATTATCGCCTGACATGGATGCCATCTTTTCCGAAATTCCAGATGTTGGCGGAACGGCGTCCGACATATTCGAGCGGTTGGAGGCGGCGCATGGCGTTATTGAAGCGGAGAGCGACCCTGTCGCCATCGTCGCCGCTAGACTGGAAGAACTGTCGGCGCTTGGCCTGATCCGCCGCCTTCCCCATAAAGGGGCATGACCCTGCCGCATTTGCGGGTCCGCATCGGCCCGGCAATTTTCGATCTTCGCTCGCCATTCGCCAAGGCGATTGCGGATTCGCGCCAGCTATACCGCGACTATCCGCAAGGTCTCGATGACCAGATTTACGACTTTGCCATAAAGGCCGTTCCCATCAGCTGGTCCCGCCGATGGATCCGCCCCGCCATGACGTTCGAGGCGGATTACCAGCTGGAGGAGATCGTTCCCGTCGAGGCGCGTCTCGGGATGCTTGGTATGGAAATGGCCGTCAACATGCAGATGGCGCTGGGCTACCGGCGGGAGATCGTTCTGCACGCCGCAAGCGCCGCGCGAGACACACCAGCTGGCGAACGGGCGGTTCTGATCGTCGGAGATTCCGGCGCGGGCAAGTCCACGCTGTCCGCGCTCTTATCGTACACAGCGGGCTGGCGACATTTCGGCGATGAACTGGCCCTTATCACCATGGGAGCGGATACGCTGCTGCGCCCTTACCCCCGCCCCATCGGTTTGAAAAATGAATCCATCGCTGAAATGGAATCGTGTGTTGCGGAGGACCGCTTTGGCCCGCGTCTCGAGAATACCGTCAAGGGCACCATGCGCCATCTTTTGCCGCCGTTGCCCGCCATCGCCGCCATGGATAGGCCCGCGCCGCCGGCTCTGATCGTATCGCCGCATTTCACGCCGGGCGCGAAGGCCGAAGCGCGGCAGATGCCCCAGTCGGAGGCGTATCTGCGCCTGTCGGTCGCCAGCACCAACCAGCTGCGCCTGGGCGAGGCCGGCTTCGACACGCTGGTGCGGCTGATCCGCGACGTTCCCGCCTACGATATCACCTATGGCAACAGCGAGGATGCGCTTGCCTTGGTCAACGAACTGTGGAACGCCGCAACATGAAATCTAGCGAGACCCTGTTTGCCGCGCTGCGCGATCCGGCCTCGCTTGCCAGTCTGGGCACGGCCGAGTGGAATGCGCTGATCCGCACGGCGCTGGCGGAAAGCCTGCTGGGTACGGTTGGCGTGCGGTCCGCGGGGATCGACATTCCAGCCCGCGCCCGCCTGCTGCTGGACGAGGCCGCAGCCGCCGCGGTCCTCAACCACAATGCCGCCCGTTATGAAGTCATCCGCATGGCGGAGGCGCTGCGGCCCACCGGTATTCCGGTCATCCTGATGAAGGGGTCTGCCTATCTGATGGCCAACCTGCCGCCGCTGCCGGGGCGCAATATCGGCGACCTGGACATCATGGTGCCAGAGGCGGCGCTGGGCGATGCGGAGGCGGCGCTCAAAACGCATGGCTGGACCTCGGTGAAAGCGAAGGGCGGCTATGACGATCAATATTACCGTGACTATATGCACGAACTCCCACCGTTGGCGCACGGCACGCGCGGCGGCGTGATCGACCTGCATCACAATATCCTGCCCCGCACCGCGCGCCTGTTACCGCAACCGGAGCGCATGTTCGAACATGCCGTTCAGGTCGATGAGGGCGTCATGGTGATGGGGCCGACGGACATGCTGCTGCATTCGGCGACCCACTGCGCCTATGACGGCGATTTCATGGGCGGCGCGCGCAATCTGTGGGATATCGACCGGCTAGTGCGGCACTTTGCCCAAATGCCCGGATTCTGGGCGGACCTGAGAGCTGCCGCAGGGGCGCAGCAACTGTCGGAACCGCTGAGGCGCGCGCTAAGGCTGTCGCGAGAACTTTACAATACGCCGCTGTCGGCAGACGGGTTCGACCCCGGCAAGGGCGATATCGTGGAACGGCTGGCGCTTAGAAAACTGCATGGCCGCGGCAGTTACGGCGAACTGACCGTCCCGCTATCCGAATTCGCGCTGTTCGTGCGCGGTCACTGGCTGAGGATGCCGCCGCTCATGCTGGCGAAGCACCTTATCACCAAATGGCGGGTGCGACGCGTCGAAGCGCGGGAACCAGTTCCGACCAGGACGTGATGTCGGCATCAGCATTGAGCTCGGCGACCGGCATATCCAGGTAGCCGAAGGTGCACAGCACCGTCGGCACGCCTGCCGCCCGGCCCGCCTGCATGTCGCTGGACGAATCGCCGACAAAGCCACTGCGCGCCAGATCGCCGCCCGCCCGTCCAATGGTCTCCGTCAAATGGCGCGGGTCGGGCTTCTTTACCTCAAGAC
>JBARZR010000182.1:0-1805 GCA_049650205.1 Pacificimonas sp.
CGCCCCCTGCCCTGCCACCCGCCAGGATACACTCATGGGTGGCAGGGCAGGGGGCGCGGGACGGCGAGAGGCTTCACCCGGCAAACCGGAGAAAACCCCATCACCACCTTTCTCGAATTCGAAAAACCCATCGCCGCCCTGCAGGAGCGCATCGAGGCGCTGGAAGGCAGCGCGGCGGACAGCGATGTCAATGTTTCCAGCGAAGCCCGCAAGCTGCGCAAGAAGGTGGATAGCGAGCTGAAGCGCATCTACGCCAACCTCTCGCCCTGGCAGAAGGCGCAGGTGGCCCGCCACCCCGCGCGCCCGCATTTCAGCGATATCGCCGCCCGTCTGTTCACCGATTTCGAACCCCTGGCCGGCGACCGCAAATTCGCGGAGGACCTCGCCATCATGGGCGGCATGGCCCGCTTTCGCGGGCAACCGGTGATGATCATGGGACATGAAAAGGGCCGCGACACCGCCGCGCGGCTGAAGCATAATTTCGGCATGGGCCGCCCCGAGGGTTACCGCAAGGCCGTGCGCCTGATGGAAATGGCCGACCGTTTCAATATGCCCGTGCTCAGCTTCGTCGATACCGCAGGCGCGTTTCCGGGGATCGAGGCCGAGGAGCGCGGTGCCGCCGAGGCGCTCGCGCGGGGCACAGCGGCGTGTCTGCGCCTCGAAGTTCCCATGATCGCCACCATCACCGGCGAGGGCGGCAGTGGCGGCGCGCTCGCCATGGCGGCGGCGAACCGCGTCCTGATGCTGGAACACAGCTTTTACGCCGTCATCAGTCCCGAAGGCTGCGCGTCCATCCTGTGGCGCGCGGGCGACAAGGCCGAGGCGGCGGCGCAGGCCATGCGCATCAGTGCGCAGGATCTGCAACCGCTCGGCCTGATCGACCGCATCATCCCCGAACCGCGCGGCGGCGCGCACCGCGATGCCAATACCGCCATTGACAATATCGGCGAAGCGATTGCCGATGAACTTGGCAGTTTCGCGAACCTGGACGGCAAGGACATCAAACGGCAGCGCCGCGAAAAATATCTGGCGATGGAGCAGGCGGCCTGAGAGCCTTCCGGTGGACGGGCAGACAAATCTGCGCCCGTTTCCCCGCGGACGGATCACCCCATATTGTCAATCTTGTCCTTCATGGCGGCGAGTTCGGCCTTCAGCGCGGCGATGTCTTCGTCCTTGCTGGTTTCGGACATCGTCTCCGGCTGCGCGGCGGGCGCGGTGCCACCCTGGAACGCCGCCTCGAACATCTTCATGTTGGTTTTCGCCAGCGCGCTGAACGGGTTCGACGCGCCCATCATGCTTTCGGCGAACTGTTCCTGATTGCGGCGCAGCGCGGTCATCGACGCCTCCAGATAGCTGGGCACCATCGCCTGCATCTGGTTGCCGTACAGGCTGATGATCTCGCGCAGGAAACTTGTCGGCAGCATGGTCTGGCCATTCGTCTCCTCGTCCATGATGATCTGTGTCAGGACGGTGCGGGTGATGTCGGTGCCGGATTTGGCGTCGACGACCTTGAAATCGACACCCGCCTTCGTCATCGCGGAGAGGTGATCGAGCGTGATATAGCTGGATGTGCCGGTGTTGTAGAGGCGGCGATTCGCGTATTTCTTAATGATTACGGGGCCGTCACCGGTTTCGTCGTCGAGAGGGGTTTTCTTGGCCATGGATCGTCCTGATGCTGCGCTTGCGAACAGCCTAGCACGCCCCAATGCTGCGCAGCAACATGCCCGGAAGGATATGGCGCGTGAAGCTAGTCTGGCGGAGCCGCGTGGGCCGCATCCCCTGCCGCTGTTCTGGGAACTGGCGCG
>JBARZR010000183.1:0-2852 GCA_049650205.1 Pacificimonas sp.
CGGCCAGATAGCGCAGCGCGACAATGAACGTGAACCCGATGGTGGCGGTCAGAAGCGTCAGCATGGGACGTTCCTACTTCACCCCTGCCCGCTTGAGTTCCGGCCTTAGCCGCCCCGATATCCAGAGCGCCCACATGCGGAAATCGGCATATAATGACCAGAGCGGATAGGTGAAGGTTGCCGGGCGGTTCTTCTCGACCGTGAAATGCGCGATCCAGGCGAAAAGATAGCCCGCAAGCGGCATGGCGAGCAGCAACCACCACAGGCCGGTTAGCAGCGCGGTGACCGCAATGGCGACGACGAGGCTGGTGCCGATATAATGCAGCGCGCGGGTTTGAGGCTTCGCGTGTTCCCGCAGGTAGAAGGGCCAGAACGCGGCGAAGGTCTGATATTTGCGGGCCATGCCGCAATGTGCGACGTTGAGGATGAGGGGTCAATGCCGCAGTGGTATGGACCCGGACGGTTCGAAGGAGGGATTTCAATGCGGTTTCCGACCATCTGCGCGGCCCTGCTCGTCGGAGCATCGGGTTGCGCCGTCACCCCGGCGAATGACGGACCCACCGAAGACGCCATCGCCCTGGCCGCCGAACTGGAAACGCGCGTCGCCGGAAAGTCTGAGCGCTGCATCTCCACATTCGGAACGCGCAGCCTGGTGGCTATCGATGAGCGGACGCTGACCTATCGCAGCGGACGCACGCTATATGTGAACCGGCTGGAGGAAAGATGTCCCGGGCTGGAACCTGACGACACGCTGATCACGCGCCGTTTTGGGGGACGGCTTTGCGCGCTCGATACCATCGAACCGCGCGACTGGGGGCTTGACGATCTGCCCGGTCCGCGCTGTCCCCTGGGTGAGTTCACGCCCTATCAAGAGGCGGAATAGATCAGTCTAATCCGGAGCGTCGAGTTCCGGGTAATGGCGGAACAGGCCGTTTCCAAAGGGAAGGCAACGGTCTGACGCCAGGTACGCCGTCAGCGCGTCCAGTCCCGCCATACGGTCACGGTGTGCGAATAACGGCACATGGTCCGGCTCGACAGCGGCCATGCGCTTCGGAAACGCATGGCAAAGACCGCGCATGAGCACGAAAAAGCCCAAGTCGGCGTAGCTCCACTTGTCGCCATTGAAAAAGGGCCGGTCGCCCAGTGCCTTTTGAAAATGCGTGAAGAATTTGGGCATGCGGTCCGCGCGAAAGGCATCGGCGGCCCCCAGCGCGGCCTGTTTCTGATCCTCGTAATCGGCCCCTGCTGTCACCGGGTGGTGCGTGTCATGCGCCTCCGTCACCATATCCATGATCGTCAGCATCAACTGGTTGGTCCACAGCCGCCCCTTCCGGTCCTTCGGGGCAAGGCCATGCTCCTCCCCCAGATACAGGAGGATATTCGTCGTCTGCGCGATGACGAGGTCGCCCGTATCCAGCCAGGGCGGCGCATAGGGCGGCGTGTGTTCGTAACCGTTGCGCTGCCCCATGATGTCCGCATCGCTATCGCGGCCACGCTCCTTGTAGGCGATGCCGCCCGCCTCAAGCGCGATGCGAACAAACTCGCCGCGCCCCGGTATGCCTGGCCAGTACCAGAAGTCGTAACCCATGCGCCTAATTTTTCAGGTCGTGCTTCAGCGTGATTTCGCAGTCGAGAAGTTTCGAGATGGGGCAGCCCGATTTGGCGTCGGCGGCGATCTCCGCGAATTTGTCCGCCTCGATGCCGGGAACGCTGGCGACCACGGCGAGGGCGGACTTCGTCACCTTGAAGCCATCGTCGACTTTCTCCAGCGTGACGGCGCATTTCGTGTCGACCTGCCCGTCCTCATGTCCGGCCTCGGCCAGCTTGAAGGACAGCGCCATGGTGAAACAGCTGGCGTGGGCAGCGGCGATCAGTTCTTCCGGGTTGGTACCGGCGGCATCCTCGAAGCGGGTCTGGAATCCATAAGGTTGCGCATCGAGCGCGCCGGACTCCGTGGAGACATGGCCCTTGCCGGACTTGCCGAGGCCTTCGTAACGGGCGGATGCGGTATTGACGGTCATGGAAAATGTCCTCCTGAGTTAGGGTTCACGCGGTGAACGCCCGGAAGCGGAGGAATATCCCTGAACCTTATAGCGGGTTGTAGCCCGAAGGATGCTTCGGGATGATGTCGCGGTAGAAGTCGTAGGCGACCTGCATGTCCGCGTCATAATCGCCGGTCGGATGGATGATGGGGCCGATGCCCGCGCGCCGCCTGCCATAATCCATGAAGCCGCAGACGATGGGGACGTTAGCGGCGCGGGCGATGCGGTAGAAGCCGGTGCGCCATTTGTCGACGGCGTTGCGCGTCCCCTCCGCAGCGACGGTCAGAACCAGTGTCTCGCGCGCGGCAAATTCGGTCGCCATCTGCTCGACCATGTCGGCGGCGGCGGCGCGGTCCACGGGCAGGCCGCCGACCGAGCGCATAAACCGGCCCATGGGCCAGCGGAACAGCGAGGACTTCGCAATGAAGCTGACCCGGACGCCCAGTTCGTCGGTGACGCCCAGCAGGTTCGGAAAATCCCAGTTGGTGGTGTGCGGTACGGCGATCAGCACATATTTGTCGAAGGGCGGCCTTGGCCCGATCGTAGTCCAGCCGCCACGCTGATAGAAACCGACCAGAAGCCAGCGGATCAGGCGCGCGAACCAACCCATTGGGGGCGGAACAGGGGAACTGGCGGACGGCGTTATTCGAACCCCCAGGGCGCAGGCGGCGGGTCAATGGGTGCCGTCAGGTCGAAGGCAACCTTGAAAAGCCGCGCATTCTCGCCAGTGCGGCGCAGCTCGTAAGTGAATTGATCGGGCGTGACGCCGACTGTCCAGATGTTCGTGATCGAAGCCGCCAGTCCCTCCTG
>JBARZR010000184.1:0-8415 GCA_049650205.1 Pacificimonas sp.
ATCGCGGACCGCGCGGCAATCCCGCCGGTGGACGCCAGGGGAAACCCGGCGGGAAGCCCCAGGGCAAGCCCGCAAATGGCGGCTGGCGCGGCAAGGGTGGCGGCGGTGGCGGCAATGGTAGCGGCCAGCGTCGTTCCGGCGGGCCGCGTCAGGGGTGATTTCTATCGGCGGAAACCGTCATCCCCGCGGAAGCGGGAATCCAGTCTGCGCACGTTGTTGACAATCAGGGACCACTCTGGATTCCCGCTTTCGCGGGAATGACGACCAAGTGGAAAGTGACGTTCCATGCTCATCGAAACCGCCTTCTTCTACCTCAGCGCCGTCGGTACCGCCGTGTTCGCCATCTCCGGCGCGCTCCTCGGACTGCGCAAGGGTATGGACATCGTCGGCGTATCCTTCGTCGCGACCGTGACCGGCATCGGCGGCGGCACGATCCGCGACGTGCTGCTTGGCGCACTGCCCGTCGCCTGGGTGCGGAACCCCACCGACATCGCCATCTGCATCATTTGCGCCGTTGTCGTCAGCGCGTTCAACAAGCCGTTGCTTGGCAACCGCATGGCATGGCTTCTCTACGCCGACGCGGCAGGGCTGGCGCTGTTCGCCGTTCTCGGTGCGGCCAAGGCGGAATCGGCGGGTGCGCATGTCCTCGTGGCCATCCTGTTCGGCGCGATGAGCGCCTGTTTCGGTGGTATCATCCGCGACATCATCACGGGCGAACAACCTGTCATCTTCGCCAAGGAAATCTATGTAAGTGCCGCGCTTGTGGCGGCTGGCACGTTCCTCCTGCTTCCGGACACCCTCGGCTTCGACGTCCGCGCCATAAGCGGTGTCGCCGCCGGCTTGGCGCTCCGCCTTCTGGCCATGCGCCATGAATGGACCCTGCCCTTTCCGCGCTATCGTCCGCCGGAAAGCTGACGGATCGTACAAAACGCAGGTGCGCTATTTTTGCATCGGTGGCGGCATAATCCGCACCGTGCCCGCCGGTCGCTCTTGCGCCCGCGTCGGCATTTTATAGTCTCCACCCCACAGCGCCCGCAACGTCGGGCGCAGATTTTGAAAACATGCGCTGTCCGGCCAGTTCCTGGGGATCCCTTCATATGACCAAATCCGCCTTTCTTCTCGCGTCCGCATTTGGTGCGCTTGCCATCTCCGCGCCGGTCATCGCGCAGGACGCCGAACAGCAGATCAGCGGCGACGATCAGGCACCGTTCGACGATGGCGATGCGACGGAGGCCGAGGACGAGGCTGTTCTGTCCGCCAATACAATCATCATCACCGCGTCGAAGCGCGCGCAGACTCTGCAGGAAACCCCCATCGCCGTGTCCGTAACCGACGGCGACACGATCGAGCAGGCGCAGATCCGCGACCTGATCGACCTGCAATCCGTCGTCCCCTCCCTGCGCGTCGGCCAGTTGCAGAACAGCGCGGCGACCAATTTCTCCATCCGCGGCTTCGGCAATGGCGCGAACAACCCCGGTATCGAACCCAGCGTGGGCGTCTTCATCGACGGCGTTTACCGGTCACGTTCCGCCGCCCAGATCACCGACCTGCCCAATATCGAGCGTATCGAAGTCCTGCGCGGGCCGCAGTCGACCCTATTCGGCAAGAATGCCTCCGCCGGTGTCATCAGCGTCGTGACCGCAGAGCCGGAATTCAATTTCGGCGGGTCCGCGAGCCTGACCTATGGCAACCGCGACACGATCGTCGCCAAGGCGGACATCACCGGACCGATCAGCGAGAGCATCGCCTTCGCGCTGTCGGGCGATTACCAGACCCGCGACGGCTATGTCGACGTCGTCAACCTGGATCAGGACATCAACAACCGCGACCGCTGGAACGTCCGCGGCCAGCTCTTGATCGAGCCGAATGACGACCTGAAGGTCCGTCTGATCGGCGATTATTCCGAAATCGACGAGGAATGCTGCGCGGTCAAGAACCTGATCAACGGCCCGACGGGTCCGCTGTTCGGCGCGCTGATCGGCCAGCCCGCCCTGTTCCCGGAATCGCCATTCCGCGATGAGGTTCTGCTCAGTCAGACACCCCGCAACCAGATCGAGAATTACGGCGGATCGGCGCAGGTCGACTACGATCTCGGCCCCATCTCACTGACGTCGATCACCGCCTACCGCGAAGTCAGCGCGGGAATAGACGAGGACATCGACTATCTGCTTGCGGACCTGATCACCCAGGTCGGCCAGACGGATATCGAAACCTTCACGCAGGAACTGCGCGTCACCTCCGATTTCGACGGCCCTTTGAACTTTCTCCTGGGCGGCTACTATTTCGACGAGAATATCGATTTTTCCAATCAGGTACTCTTCGGCACCACCGCCCGCCCCTATTTCGACGCGCTGTCTGGCGGGGCAATCGGCACGGTCGAGGGCATCCTTGGCCTGCCCGTTGGCACCACCTTCTCGCAGCCGGGGCAGGGCATCACCGATCAGTTCCAGTTCTCGAACGAGGCCTATTCCTTCTTTGGCACGGTGGACTTCGAGGTTACGGACCGCCTGACCCTGACCGGCGGTTTCAACTACACCAAGGACCGCAAGGACGTCGTATCGGACGTCATCAACACCGACCCTTTCTCCGCAATTGATCTGGTGGCGCTGGGCGTCGCCATCGGCGTGCCTCCCGCGTTCGCGGACAACCCCGCCGCCAACCCCCTACTGGGTCTGCAGCCGCTGCAGTTCCTGCCGCCCTTCCTGAATTTCCCCAACGCGGTCGAGGATGGCAAGACGCGCGACAGCGACTGGTCCTGGACGCTGCGCGGGGCCTATGACGTGACGGACGAGATTTCCGCCTATGCCGTCTATGCGACCGGCTTCAAGGCCAGCTCCTTCAATCTGTCGCGCGACTCCCGCCCGACAGCAGCGGACTTCACGCCGGGGTCACCGGTGACCAATCCACCCGCATCGCCGATCCGTGATGCTGGCCTCGCGCCACCCAACCTGACCGTTGGTTCCCGCTTCGCCGGACCGGAAGAATCCACCGTCTACGAACTCGGCATCAAGGGTGCGTTTCCGCAGGTCGCGTTCAACCTCGCCGTGTTCCAGCAGGAAATCGCGGGCTTCCAGAGCAACACCTTCACCGGCACCGGCTTCCAGCTGGCCAATGCGGGCAAGCAGTCCACATTCGGCATCGAATTCGACGGGTCGGTCACGCCGGTCGATCCCCTGACCATCTTTCTCGCCGTCACCTATCTCGATCCGACCTACGACGATTTCCAGTTCTCCGCGCTGGGCGATATCACCGGCGAAACGCCTGCTGGAATCCCACCCATCGCCATGTCGCTGGGGGCCAGTTACACGCAGGACATCGGCACGGCGCAGCTGATCCTGCGCGGTGATTTCAACTATGAGGGCGCCGTTCAGATCGCGCAGGGCCTGCCCGGCTTCATCGACCGCAGCCTGGACGACCCCTTCGCCCCCGCCCGCGATGTGGCCCGCCCCTTCCGCCGGGAAGTTCGGGAAATCAACGTATCGGCGACAGTGCGGCTCGACAATGGTCTGGAACTCAGCGCCTATGCCCGCAACCTGACCAACCAGCGCTACATCACGACCATCTTCGACGGCGTGGCGCAGTCGGGCAGTGTGTTCGGCTATGTGAACCAGCCGCGTACCTATGGCGGCACGGTGCGTTACAAATTCTAACGGCCCATGGCCTTGAAGGCGAAAGGGCGCCCGGTCACATGCGGTGACTGGGCCCCATTCCCATCTGGTGTCCCGTTTTCGAACTGGCCGCCTTCACCCCGGAGTCGCCAGTCCCATGGCCCGCCGCGCCGCCGCGCCAAAGCCATCCTCATCGTAAACGATCAGCCGCTGGTGAAGCAGACTGCACAACCCTTCCTCCTTCAGGGTTCTGAGCACGCGGTTCACATGGATCGAGGTTACGCCGATGGTCATGCCAAGATCGACCTGCGTCAGCGGAACCAGGGCCGGGTCGCTACTCCGCGGGCACATTCCCTTCATGATCATCCGCTCACGCGTCTGAAACAGGAAACTCAGCAACCGCTCATAGGCGGTCCCGCTGCCAATCGCCGACAGGGCCTGCCGCAGAAAATGCTGATCGAGCGCCTGCGCATGGACCATATCGCCAAGAACATTCGGCGCTTTCGCGCGCAGGTCGGCGAAATCCTTGCTGGGAGTCGTCTTCAGCGTTCCGGGCGTCAGGGCCACATAGTTGTCGGCGCAATGGGGCAGCGCAATATGTTCCAGTCCGAGGACGTCTCCCGGCAGGAACGTACCGACATTTGCGGCATTGCCATCTTCCCGCAGCCGTACGCGCATCAACCATCCCGATGTCAGCAGCATCAGCGGTGCCGGGTTCGCCCCCACCGCCAGAACGACATCGCCGCGGCAAAAGCGGCGTTCCCGTCCCGCGCTCAGCAACTCGCGCAAATAGGCGGGTTCTCGTTCCCCCTCGGGAAGAGGGCTAGAGCTTGGCGAACTCACGACTTCAGGTCTCCCCCGGGTCAGTTTCCTACCCGTAAAGCAAACCGCTACGCTCTGAATTAACCCATGTAAGTCGCAGCGAACCAAATCGCGAGTTTATTACGCGATGGAGACAATTTCACATTCCAATCCTATGTCGCGGGTTTTTTAACGGTCGTCTTCGGCTTTGGTGGCGCCCTTTTCTTTGCAGGCGCCTTCTTCGCGGCTGCCTTCTTTTTTGCGGGAGCCTTCTTTTTCGCGGGAGCCTTCTTTTTCGCGGGAGCCTTGCGCTTCTTCTTCGCCGGTCCCTTCGCGGCGCGTTCGTCGATCAGGATGATGGCCTGTTCCAGCGTCAGCGCGTCAGGATCCATGTCCTTTTTCAGGCTGGCATTGGTGCTCCCGTCGGTGACATAGGGGCCATAACGGCCCTCCATCAGGCGGATTTCCTCGCCCGACCGCGTGTGCGCGCCCATGATCCTCAGCGGTTCCGCGCCCTTGCGCCGTCCGCCATTCTTCGCGGCATCCGCCAGCTTGGCGACGGCGGCGTTCATGCCGGTTTCGAACACGTCCTCGGTGCTGGTCAATTTCGCATATTTGCCGTCATGACGCAGATAGGGGCCATAGCGACCGATGCTGGCCTCTATATCATTGCCGGTTTCCGGATGCTGGCCGATGACGCGGGGCAAGGACAGCAGCTTGACCGCCATGTCGAGATCGACATCCTCAGGTTTGATATCGCGCGGAATGGAGGCGCGCGGCGGTTTCTTGTCCTCGCCCTCCTGCACGAACAGACCGAACCGCCCCTTGCGGATGGCGACCAGCTCGCCGGACACCGGATGCCCCCCCAGTTCCTTTGGATATTCCGCGACATCCTCGTCATCGCCCGGATTGCGCTGACCGAATTCGCGTGTGAATTTGCAGTCGGGATAGTTGGAACACGCTATGAACGGCCCGAATTTCCCCCCGCGCAGCGCCAGCCTGCCGTCACCGCAACTGGGGCAGGCGCGCGGATCGCCGCCATCGTCCTTTTCCGGAAACAGCATCGGTTCCAGGAACTCATCGATGGACGCCATGATCTCGGACGGCTGCCGCTCCATGATTTCCTGCGTCTTGGGATAGAAATCCGTCCAGAAGGCGCGCAGCACCTCCAGATAGTCTTCATCGCCAGCGGAAATCCCGTCCAGTTGCTCCTCGAGGCCAGCCGTGAAGTCATATTCGACATAGCGCTCGAAATAGCGTTCCAGGAAGGCCGTCAGCAGGCGGCCCTTTTCCTCCGGAAAGAAGCGTTTCGATTCCAGCCGCACATAATCGCGCGCTTTCAACACCTCCAATATGGAGGCGTAGGTCGACGGCCGCCCGATCCCCAGTTCCTCCAGTCGCTTGACCAGGCTCGCTTCGGAAAAGCGCGGCGGAGGCTGCGTGAAATGCTGGTCGGCGCTGGCGTCCTTGCAGGACGGCGTCGCGCCCTTGTCGATCTTGGGCAGGCGGCGGTCGTCGTCGCCCGCGTCATCGTCGTCGTCGTCGGGCTTGTCATCCACGTCCTCGCGGTACAGCGCCAGATAGCCGGGAAACACCAGCACCTGGCCCGATGCGCGCAGTTCCACCCGGCCGTTGCCGTCGTGCAACGTCACCGTCGTGCGGTCGAAATTCGCCGGAGCCATCTGGCTGGCCAGCGTGCGCTTCCAGATCAGCTCGTACAGGCTCTTCAGCGCGGGACTGAGCGCCTTCACCTGCTCCGGCCCCTTGGACAGGTCGACGGGGCGCACGGCCTCATGCGCCTCCTGCGCGTTCTTCGCCTTGGACTTATAGACGCGCGGGGATTTCGGCAGGTGCTTCTGCGTGTAACGGTCGGCGATCACGGACCGGGCCTGCGCGATCGCCTCACCCGCCATTTCGACGCCGTCGGTCCGCATATAGGTGATCAGGCCGGACTCGTAGAGCTGCTGCGCCGCACGCATGGTTTCCGACGCCGACATGCCGATCTTGCGCGACGCCTCCTGCTGCAGGGTGGAGGTCGTGAAGGGCGGATAGGGGTTGCGCGTGAAGGGCTTCGTCTCGACGCCGGACACGGTGTAATCACCCGCCTTCACATCCGCCTTGGCTTCGTTCGCCAGCGCGGCGTTGTTCAGCGTGAACTTTTCGAGCGTCTTGCCCTGCCACTTCACCAGCCGCGCCGGGAACGTCTGGCCGTTCGAAAGCGCGAACGTCCCCATGACCGACCAATATTCCTCGTTGCGGAACGCCTCGATATCGCGCTCGCGCTCGGTGATCAGGCGCAGGGCGACGGACTGCACCCGCCCGGCGGATTTCGCGCCCGGCAGCTTGCGCCACAACACCGGCGACAGCGTGAAACCCACCAGATAGTCGAGCGCGCGGCGCGCCAGATAGGCGTCGACCAGCGGCGTATCGAGGTCGCGCGGCGCGGCCATGGCCGCGCTTACCGCGGCCTTTGTGATCTGGTTGAAGGTGACGCGCTCGACATTGGCGGGCAGCGCCTTCTTCGCCTTCAGATGCTCGTAAAGATGCCAGCTGATCGCCTCGCCCTCGCGGTCGGGGTCGGTCGCCAGGATCAGGCGGTCGGCGGCCTTGGATTTCTTCGCGATCTCGGTCAGGTGCTTGCGGCGGTCCGTCTGCACCTGCCATTTCATCGCGAAATCATTGTCGGGATCGACCGAGCCGTCCTTGGGCGGCAGGTCGCGCACATGGCCATAGGACGCGACGACATCGTAATCGGAGCCAAGATATTTGTTGATTGTCTTGGCCTTGGCGGGCGATTCGACGATCACGAGACTGCTGGCGATGATAAGGCTCCCTCACGGCACTGTGGCCGCGGCATATAGAGACAGGACGCGGAACGGCAAGGGCGTTGGCCGGAACGGCCGAAGCTGGGGGAGTCTCTTGCGCGGCGGCCCCGCTTCCTCCTAAAGCCAGCCTGTGATGACGACCGACCTCCTCTTTTCGCCCTGGTCCTGGCTGGTGGTCGGCTATCTGCTGGGTTCGATCCCTTTCGGCCTGATCCTGACCAAGTTTGCGGGCAAGGGCGATATTCGCAGCGTCGGTTCCGGCAACATCGGCACGACCAATGTGCTGCGCGCGGGCGGCAAGGGGCTGGCGGCGGCGACGCTGCTCCTCGATGTCGGCAAGGGCGCGCTCGCCGTCTGGCTGGGCGGTCAGCATGCGCTGGGCGGCGACATCCTGGGGGGCATGGGCGCGTTTCTGGGGCATCTGTTTCCGATCTGGCTGCTGTTTCGCGGCGGCAAGGGTGTCGCCACGCTTCTTGGCATCTGCTTCGCGCTGCAATGGCAGATCGGCGCGGTCTTCGCTCTGGTCTGGGTCGGCACGGCCATCGCCACACGCTATTCCTCGCTCGCAGGCCTTCTGGCCAGCCTTGCCGCGCCTGTGGTGCCGCTGGTCATGGGCCGCTGGGACGCCGCGCTGCTGCTGGGCGGCACGGCGATGCTGGTGATCGCCAAGCATGAAGCCAATATCCGCCGCCTGCGCGCAGGTACGGAATCCAGAATCGGCGCAAAGCCCGAATCGAGCCCGCCTGGGCCGGTACCCGAAACCGAAGCCAGGGATGGCTGACGGTCTCGCCGCCGAACGGCTGGCCCGCCTCCGCCTCTGCCGCACCGAACGGGTCGGCCCCGTCACCTACCGGCAGCTGATGGCGCGTTTCGGCAGTGCGGCCGCCGCACTCGACGCCTTGCCCGGACTCGCCCGGCGCGGTGGCAAGGCGCTCACACCCTTCCCAATGGCCAGGGCCGCGAACGAGATGGACGCTGCGGAAGCGGCAGGCGCGGAGATGATCTTCGTTGGCGAGCGCGCCTATCCCGAACCTCTGGCGCAAACCGAAAGCGCACCGCCGGTCCTGACCGTGCGCGGTGACCCAAGTCTGCTGCAACGCCGCTGCGTCGCCATCGTCGGCGCCCGCAATTCGAGCGCGGCGGCCATCCGCTTCACCCGGGAGCTGGCGGCGGACCTCGCC
>JBARZR010000185.1:0-16328 GCA_049650205.1 Pacificimonas sp.
AACATCTACGATCTCGGCCTGATCTACGGTGTCGAGGTAAACGACGATCACGCCATCGTCACCATGACGCTGACTACACCGCACTGCCCTGTCGCCGAATCCATGCCTGCCGAAGTCGAGATCCGCACCGGCGCGGTTCCGGGCGTCGGCAGCGCGGAAGTGAATTTGACCTTCGACCCCCCTTGGGACCCCGCGAAGATGTCGGACGAGGCGAAACTCGAACTGGGGATGTTGTAATGGCCACGAAAATTCGCGAACGCCCCGCCCCGATCACGCTGACCGAAACCGCCATCGCGCGCATCGAAGAGCTGATGTCGTCGGCCCCCGACGGCACTGCGGGCGTGCGCCTCTCGACGCCGCGCCGGGGCTGTTCCGGTCTCGCCTACAGCATCGACTATGTGGACGCGCCGGAAGCGACCGACGAGAAGGTCGAGACACCCGCCGGGCCGCTGTTCGACGATGGTCCCTCGCTGCTTTTTCTGAACGGCAGCCGTATGGACTGGCAGGAGGACGACTTCACCGCCGGGTTCACGTTCGAGAATCCCAATGCCAAGGGAATGTGCGGCTGCGGCGAAAGCTTCACTGTTTAACGAATTTCCGCACCTCCCCGCGTAGCAGCGGCGACGTCGCGACCACGGCCACAACCGCAAGGGTGCCTGCGACCAACAACATGACAAACGACTGCACGCGATCCAGCTGATGCTCCGGCAAGATCCAGCGGATCGCAGCCACCGGTATCAGCGCCGCCAGCAGGGGCCGCCCGACCGCGCCGAACAGCCAGCGATGCCAGGTTCCCGCCGCCATCAGCGCCATGCCGCCCGGCAGGATGAACAGCTGCTGGAGCAATAGCGCGGCGGCGACCAGGCAGGCGGCCCATAGCGCCGCGTCGGGCTCGATGAACTGGAACAGGCCGACGATCAGGAACGTCGCCCCGACCGCCTTGCCCGACAGCAGCGCGGTTACCCTGCCGGCCGCGATCTGCACCTGCTCAACGAGTAGCGATGTCGTGTGCAACCACGTGACCAGTGCCAATATTGGCAGAAGCGCCGCAGCCAGCTGCGCCAGTTTCTCATCGCCCGACCACATATGGATGATCGACACCGGAAACCACAGCATCAGCATCAACGGCGGCGCGGACAGGGCGGCGAGGATCGTCGCCGAACGGTGAAATTCATGGGACAGCCTCACCCTGTCGCCCGCGTCATGCGCCCGCACGAAACGCGGCCAGCTGATGTCCTGTATCGGCTGCGAGAGCAAACCGATCAGCGCCGCCATGCTGAACGCGAACATGTAGAGGCCATATCCGCCGAGATCGAGAAGCCGGGGCAGGATCAGCTTGTCAGCGTGCAGAAGCAGGATCGAAAGCAGGCTGAACAGGGCCATGCTGCCCGTGAAACCCTTCTCGGCACACAGGGCGGTCAGGCCGATCCTGCCCGGACCGGCGGGCAGATGCGAATGGATCGAGGCCCGGTAGATGGCCAAGCCGAGCAGGCCGACGACAGCCTGCCACAGGAAAAATACCGTCAGGCTGCGGTCCACGACATACAGCACCGCCACC
The DNA here is from genome assembly GCA_049650205.1 of Pacificimonas sp. Taxonomy (GTDB): domain Bacteria; phylum Pseudomonadota; class Alphaproteobacteria; order Sphingomonadales; family Sphingomonadaceae; genus Pacificimonas. The sequence goes on from JBARZR010000185.1 coordinate 1,559, forward strand.
GCGCCCGGTCCGCGCAGGGTCGCCAGTCCCGCGACGATCGCCGCGAGTTGCTGCTGTTGCCCAAGCCCGACCAGCGTGGCACGATAAAGCATTTCGGGCTGTCGCAGCGCCGCCGCCAGTCCCATCAGCATGATGGCGCTCGCCATCCGCTCCCGCGCCAGACCGTTCTGCCCAAACCAGCCAGATGCCATCGTCTCCGCGCCCAGCGCCATGGTCAGCATGACAAGGCCAGCAAGGACGAAGGCGAGCAGCTCGAAACCGTGCAACAGGCTGCGCACATCCTTCTGTCCGCGCGCCGCGCGCCGCATGAGGGTCGGCCCCATGCCGAGGTCGAGCAGCGTCAGCCACAGGCCAAGCCCCATGAAAAAGCCGATAAGCGCATAAGCCTCCAGCCCCAGCAGGCGGACATAGGCCGGGATGACCGCAATCGCCATCAGCGCCGCCCAACCCTGCGCCGCGTAATTGGCGACAAGCGTGCCGCGCACCGTCATGCGCTGACGGGCGTCATCGTGGACGGCGCAGGATCACGTAAACCGCACCCGCGCCGCCATGACGCCGATGCGCGCGCCTTGTGGCGGCCACAAAGGGACGCAGCTGCGGCGTTTGCAGCCAGACGGGCAGGCTCTTGGCGATGATGCCGCGCGGCGCTTCATCCTCTCCGCGCGGTTTCCCGGTAATCACCAGCAGGGTGCGTGCGCCGTCGCGGGCGGCGCGGTGGATTGATCGTTCCAGCAGCGCGTAAGCCCCGTCGCGCGTATGCCCGTGCAGATCGACCGTGCGGTCCACGGCCACCTGCCCCTTCCTGACGCGCCGGTCCCAGCCGCCATCCAGCGACGCCCGCTCCGGCGCGGCCAAGACAGCGCTTGGCCGCAGGGTCGGCGCGTCCGGCGCATGTTCGCGCACGTCGACGCGCGGAAAGCGGTGCTGAAGCGGTGCGGGTTTGTCGCTCAGGGGGCGCACAGTGCGGGACACCTGATCCCACAGCGCGCGGTCGGCGGCGGGCAGAGGCGGCCGCTTCGGCATTTACCGGATCTGCAGGTCGAGCGCAGACAGCAGCAGGGTCTGACGCAGCCGCGCAGCCGCCGCGTTGGGAACCAGAATCCAGGCTTCCCCCGGCGATGCGAGACCACCCGCGATGGTCCGCGCCCGCTGGCCCGCGCCCCAGAACAGATCGAAGCGGTTGGTGCCCTTGATCGCGCCGCCGGTGTCCTGCGCCACCATTAGCTTTGAAAAGGCGTGCATCCGCTTGTCTTCACCCGTGTAGCGCGTCGTCAGGAACACCGGCGCGCCCAGCGTGACGAAACGCGGGTCGGTCGCCAGCGACACTTCCGGTGTCACGGGCGCGCCCATTGCGCCGATCGGACCTTCACCGGTCAGTTCCTTGAAGAAGATGTAGGATTTGTTCTCGTGCATCAGCGCGCGGCCCCGGTCGGGATAGGCGCGCAGCCAGCCCATGATACCTTGCATCGACGCACCGCCCGACCAGTCGGGATCGATCTCGCGCAGACGCCTGCCGATGCCGACATATTCGCGCCCGTTCTGGTCGGCATAGCCGATGCGCATGACGCCGCCGTCCGGCAGGCGCAGGCGGCCCGACCCCTGGATCTGCAAAAAGAACAGCTCCACCGCGTCCTTTGCATAGGCGATTTCCAGACCGCGCTTGCCGAGCGCGCCCGCGTCGATGGCGGCGCGGTCGTGGTAAAGGGAATAGTCCCCGTTCGCATCGACCATGCCTTTCATCAACTTGGTCTTGCCGGGGTTTTCCGGATCGGGCTGTTCGACACGCACCAGGTCTTCCGGCACTGCGTATATGGGAACATTGCAGCTTGGCGTCGGCTGGCGGCAGCCCTCAATTTCCGGCTCGTAATAGCCCGTCACGAACGCCTGGCCGTCCCCCACACGCACGGGCGTGAAGCTCGCCTCGAAAAAGGCGCGCGCGTCGCGTGCCGACGTTGCCGCTTCGCAGGGCGCCAGCCAGTCATCCGAAATCGCCAGCCGCGAGGGATCGGACCGGCGCGTGACACCGCGGCAGCTTTTGCGGAACGCCGTCAGAGCGGAAGTGACATCGGCTGCCTGCCAGCCTGAAACATCATCGAACCCGACCAGCCTGACGCCCGCATCCGTGGCGCTTTCGGGGGCAGAAGGACTGAGTGGTGGCGGCGGCGCTGAGGGCGCGGGGCCAGCCGTGGCCGTGGTTGGCTGCTGCGGCTGCGGCGCGGCGCAGGCGGCCAGGAGGGACAGGAGGAAAAATATTGTCAGGCGCACGGGGCTTTGTCCCAAAAAAGAGCAGTGATATGACACCATGACTTAGCGACTGGACACGCAAACGGGAATCCCCGCATTTGAACGGTCGCGCTCATCCGGTGACGCGCAGCCAATTGCCCCGCACGGCGCGTCATGCTAGGCGCGCGCCGCTTCCACCGCTTTTGCGAGATGACGCGCCCAAGGGGTGCGCCTTTACAAGATATGTCCCAGACCCAACCCCTTTCCGGCGAAGACCGGCACATGGCGACCGCCAAGATGGCGCTGGGTGCCATCGGCATCGTGTTCGGCGATATCGGCACGTCACCGCTCTATGCGTTTCGCGAGACGTTCGTAGGCGCTCATCCTCTCGCCCTCGACCCCTTGCATGTTTACGGCGTCATCAGCCTGATCTTCTGGTCGATGACGTTGGTCGTCACCGTGCAATATGTCAGCATCCTGATGCGCGCCGATAACAAGGGACAAGGCGGCAGCCTGGCGCTCCTCGCACTGATTTCACGCAGTACCGAGCGCGCGCGATACGGCAAGATCATCATCATCCTCGGCGTTTTCGCGACGGCGCTGTTCTATGGCGATTCGATGATTACGCCGGCCATTTCCGTACTTTCCGCCGTTGAGGGACTTACCGTTGTCAACCCCGGCCTGGAACCACTGGTCATTCCGATCGCGATCGGCCTCCTTATTTTCCTGTTCTTCATCCAGTCGCGTGGCACCTCGAAGGTCGGGGCCATTTTCGGCCCGGTCATGCTGGTTTACTTCTTCACCATTTCCATCCTCGGCCTGATCCAGATCGTGCAGCACCCGGAAATCATCATCGCCATGGTGAATCCGTGGAACGCGATCCAGTTCTTCATCACCGACGGCTGGCTCGCTTTCCTGGCGCTCGGTTCCGTCGTGCTGGCCGTTACGGGCGCGGAGGCGCTTTATTCCGACATGGGCCATTTCGGGCGAAAGCCACTCAGCATCAGCTGGCTGTGGTTCGTCATGCCCGCCCTGCTGCTCAACTATATGGGGCAGGCCGCCCTCATCATGAATTCGGATGCCGCAGCGGCGGCGGAAGCGATCAAGTCGCCCTTCTTCATGCTGGCCCCCGAAACGCTGCGCCTGCCGCTGGTGCTGCTCGCGACGGTCGCCACGTTCATCGCCAGCCAGGCCGTCATATCGGGCGCGTTCAGCGTCACGCACCAGGCGATCCAGCTCGGCTTCGTGCCGCGTCTTTCCACCATCCACACGTCGGAGCGGGAGGCGAACCAGATCTACATCCCGGTCATCAACTGGGCGCTGCTGGTCGCGGTGCTGGTACTTGTGCTGACCTTCCGTAATTCGTCGAACCTCGCCGCCGCCTATGGCATCGCGGTCACGGGCGCGATGCTGATCGACACGGCGCTGCTCGCCGTGCTGCTGTTCACCGTCTGGAAGTGGAAGCCGTGGGTGTCCATCCCGCTGCTGGCGGTGTTCTTCATCGTCGATGGAGCCTATTTCGCCGCGAACCTGACCAAGGTACCGCAGGGCGGCTGGTTCCCGCTGCTGATCGGGGCCATCGCCTTCACGCTTCTGACCACTTGGGCGCGCGGGCGCTTTCTGATGCGGCAGCGGATGCAGGAGGCGGGCATGCCCATGGAGGTGTTCGTGAAGTCCGCCGCGGGCAGTGCCGCGCGCGTACCGGGGACGGCGATCTTCATGGCGTCGCAGGCGGCTGGCGTCCCGCACGCGCTGCTGCACAATATGAAGCACAACAAGGTGCTGCACGAGCGGGTCGTCATCCTGACCGTGCTGATCGAGGAAGTGCCCTATATCGACCTGACGGAACGCTGCGCCGTCACCGACCTTGGCGAGGGCTTTTTCCGCATCGTGCTGCGCTATGGTTTCCTGCAGGAAACCGACATCCCGAAGGCGCTGGCCGAGATCGAGGGCGTCTGCGGGCCGAAATTCGACATGATGGCAACCAGCTTCTTCCTGTCGCGCCAGACGCTGATCGCGGCGGAACGCCCCGGTATGATGCTGTGGCGGGAAAAACTGTTCGCCTGGATGCTGAGGAACAGCGCGACGGCGATGGAGTTTTTCCGCCTGCCCACAAATCGCGTGGTCGAACTGGGCAGCCAGGTGGAAATCTGACGCGGACGCGCTAAACGGACGGACAAAGTTCATTCCGAAAGGCCGTTCATGATCCGCCCGCTCGCTATCGCCCTCCTCATGGCAACGCCCGCCGCCGCGCAGGACAATCTGGCGGAGGCGCGGGCGATCCTGGCCGAGGCACCGATCTTCGACGGACATAACGACCTTCCCTACGCGATCCGCAACCAGAATGAGCAGCGGCTGTCGGACTTCCCCTATGACACGCTGGCGGAACGGTTCGAGGGCAAGATCGCCACCGACGGGCGCAGGATGAAGGCGGGCGGCGTCGGCGCGCAATTCTGGTCGGTTTATGTGCCCGCCGACCTCCCCGAACCCACCGCCGTGGTGCAGGTGATGGAACAGATCGACCTGACCGACCGTCTGATCGCCGCCAACCCCGAAACCATGGAAAAGGCCGAAACCGCCGCCGACGTGCGCCGCATCATGGCGTCGGGCAAGGTCGCGGGCATGTACGGGATCGAGGGCGGCAACGGCATCGCCAATTCGCTCGGTGTTCTCAGGAACATGTACGACCTGGGCGTCCGCTACATGACGCTGACCCATTCCAAGACCATCGACTGGGCCGACAGCGCGACGGACGCGCCCAAATCGGACGGCCTCAGCGACTTCGGCGAAGAAGTCATTCGTGAGATGAACCGGCTTGGCATGCTGGTCGACCTCAGCCATGTCAGCCCCGCAACCATGGCGGACGCGCTCGACGTGACCGAGGCGCCGGTGATCTTTTCGCACTCCAGCGCGCTCGCCGTAACCGGTCATTCGCGCAACGTGCCGGACGACATATTAAAGCGCATGAAGGACAATGGCGGCGTCGTCATGGTGACGTTCGTGGAGGGCTTTCTGAACGAAGCCCGTCGGCAGTACTGGGCCGACGAGGCCGCGCAGCAGGCCCGGCTGGAAATTCTCTATTCAGGACGCCCGGACGTGGTCGAGGAGGAAATGGCGAAATGGCAGGAGGCGAACCCCGCCCCCAAGGCCAGCGTCACCGACGCCGCCGACCATATCGACCATATCCGCGACGTGGCGGGCATCGACCATGTCGGCATCGGCGGCGATTTCGACGGCATCACCAGCTATCCCACCGGGCTGGAGGACGTGTCGAGCTATCCCAATTTGTTCGCGGAGCTGCTGGGCCGTGGCTATTCGGCGGAGGAACTGAAGAGGATTTCAAGCGGCAATGTGCTGCGCGCGCTGGAAGCGGCGGAGCGGGTATCGGCAAGGTTGAAAACGGAGCGCGGCCCGAGCGAGATGCTGTTCGCGGCAACGGCCGAAAAGGACTAAATCACACTTCGGTCAGGAGCGTATCAATTGCCTTCGTGATTTCATAATCATGCGCGGCCAAGGTGCCAACATAGTCGCTGCATTCCGCTTCGTGCACCGTTGCCGCCAGTTGCGGCGCGAAACTTAGCAGCTTGCCGTTGATCTCAAATTGCGGGTTCAGTCTGTCGAGGGGCGTGGGGAGGCGATCTATGTCAACAAGAGGAATGACGAAACGCGTGCGCAATACATCGATGTGCTCCGCCTGACAGATGACCAGCAATGTTCCCGCGCGCGACCGAACAACGTCATATTTTGACATCAGAACATCCGGTGTTCTTCGAGCAATATGCCCTTTTCATCGACGCAGGCATTGAAGGCATCGATCGCAGCACGATTGTGCTGCTGCCACTTCTCCGCACGCGCCTGTTTTACCTGACTTGCAAGTCCGGCTTCACAGGCACGCGAGATATTCAGACTTAGCGCCTTTGCGTCTTCAAGAAGGCGGGAATCCAGCGAAACATTCGTGGCTTTACGCGAGGGGCGTTCCCGCTCTGCAGACATGACAGCCATCTACTCTCTCCATAGAAACGTACATAATATATGCGCATAATACATGCTATGGCAATATAGGGCTCTCCCCTTACCGCCCCTGACCACGCCAGCGATGAATGACGCGGTCCAGGATCTCGGCCTCGCCGCCGGATTCCTTCCAAAGTTCGCTGAACATGGGGTCGTCGGACGCCGGGCGCAGATGCGCGTCAAGATCGTCGAGGCGGACGCGGATGGGGATGTTCACACCCTCGCCGCAGACGATGCATTCGCGGTTCCGGAGCGCGGGGATCGCGTCCATGAAGCCCCGCGCGCCTTCCGGCATGGCGTTCTTGACGTGATTCTGGTCGCGTTCGTTGTTGAGGCGCATGGCGATGATTGTGCCGCACTGCGACAGCACGCCCTCGGCGAGATCGGACGGGCGCTGCGTGATGAGACCCAGGGACACGCCATATTTGCGGCCTTCCTTGGCGATGGATTCCAGCACCTTGCGGACGGCGCTGGGCGCGGTCGAGCGGTCGGACGGCACATAGCGGTGCGCCTCCTCGCAAACGAGCAGGATCGGCCGCTGCGGTTCGCGCCGCGACCAGATGGCATAATCGAAGGTCAGGCGTGACAGCACCGCGACCACGACCGTGACGATGTCGGTCGGCACGCCGCTGAGGTCGATGACCGAAATCGGCTTGCCCTCGGCGGGAAGCCGGAAAATCTTTGACAGGAATTGCGACATGGTGTCCGACACCAGAAGTCCGTTGAACATGAAGGCGTAGCGCGGATCGCCCTTCAGCTCCTCGACCTTGGATTTCAGCCGCATATAGGGCGCGGTGTCGCCCGCCTTTTCCAGCTTGCCCATGCCCGCTGAAATCGCCGCTAGCAGGTCGGAGAGCAGATAGGGAACCGGCGAATCCACAGTCAGCTTGCCCAGCGACTGCGCGACGCGGCTTTTCATCCGCGCCTGCAATATGCATTTGGCAAGGATGTCCATGTCCATTTCCTTGTCGCTGCCTTCGGTCGTGATGAAGACTTCGCAATGCTCCTCGAAGTTCATCAGCCAGTAGGGCAGCGCCAGGTTGTCGACGTTGAAGATCTGGCCGTTGGAGGAGAACGCCGCTGAATATTCACCATGCGGATCGAGCATGACGACATGCCCCTCCGGATTCTGGTCGATGATGCGGTGCAGAATCAGCGCGGCACTGGTGGATTTACCCGTACCCGTCGAGCCCAGCAGAGCGAAATGCTTGCCCAGCATAGGGTCCACGAACAACGCGCCGCGCACATCCTCGGTCGGATAGACCGTACCAATCTCGATATGCGCGCGTTCGTCGGCGGCGAAGACGGCGCCCAGATCGTTGCGGCTGACGGTGTAAATGGCCGTTCCCGGCATCGGGTAGCGCGTCACGCCGCGGCGGAAACCGGTCAGCGTGCCGCCCGGACCTTCATTGCCCTCGCCCAGGAAATCGACGTTGCACAGGACGGCCTCTTCCCGCTGAGGGTCGGCGCGCAGGTTGCGGACATTGCCCAGAAGCCAGAATTCACCCACCTTCACTTTGATCTGGCTGCCGATCTGGCCGGAGCTCGCCACCGTCTGGTCAGGGTCGTTCCTGAGTTCCGTCATCGCGGGCAGTTCCAGTCGGCACGTCGCGCTGCCGCCGTCGATCTCGCGCACCTGGCCGATGACGCTGCCGACGGAAGAACCCTTGGCGGGCGGCGTGCCAATGGGCATCTGCGGGGGCGTGTAAGCGGGGGCCCCATCTGTCGACAGAGCGTCCGCCGGCAGGGTGTCGGCGGCGGGCGGCGTGAAGGACTGGTCCATGGGTGATCGGCTCCGGATATATCTGTTCCGGCACGCCTAGCCCCGCCATGGCTAAGGAAGCGCTAACGGGAAGGACGGAAGGCCCGGACCCGGTTCTATTTTCTGACGAGCGTGCTCGCGGCCCACCCCAGAAGTAACGCCAGCGAGACGGCCAGCAGCCCGTAAAGGAAGCTGTTTTCCTGCGCGGCTATATAGATGTCGCGCTCAAAACCCGACTTGCCGACCTCGATCGCGACGGTCGTCGAGGACAGGATGTCGCCTTCCTCGATCAGATGAATCTCGACAGTATATGTACCGACGGGAACCTGACTCGGCAGGTCGATGCGGGCGCGATAAAGGATGTTTTCAATCAGATCGACGCCGCCCGGGTCTGAGCCATAGAGTTGTTCCGCGCCCCAACCGTCCAGAAGGCCGCGTTCAAATGTGGCGATTTCTTCGGCGCTCATCGCCCCCGACGGCGACAGTTGCAGATATTCCGGGCTGAGTTCGTAAATCGCCGCCGTGCGCTCGTCGACCAGATCCTCGATGGGCCGGGTGGACGCAGCGCGATAAAAGGTGGGCGCGGTTTCGAACCGCACGGCATCGGTGTTCAGCCAGAGGCCGAGGACGCGTGCCTTTTTCCTGACCGTGATCGCTTCGGGCGGACCGCGCACGACGATGGCGATGTCCGGACGCTCGTCGGGTGTGCGTCCGCCCGGGTACTGGATCGCGCCGAATACCAGCAGTTCCGCGCCCGCAAAGGTATAGATGATATCGATGCGCTTCTGCGACAGGTCGGCGATCAGGCGCGGCGAATCCTGTGCCAGAACCGGTGTGGCCAAAAGCGCCAGCAGGGCGATCAGCCATTTCACGCGCTCTGCAACTGGATCGAATAGAGATTGTTCGGCTCCACCGTGAGTCCGAAGAGCAGACGCGCCGCGACCGCAAGAACGAGCAGCGCGAGCGCGAGCCGCAGCTTCACAGGCGGCAGGCCGATGGCGATCTTCGCCCCCAGCTGCGCGCCGAGGACACCGCCGACCAGCAGCAGGGCGGCCAGCACGATGTCCACCGTCTTCGACTGGACCGCATGCAGCAGCGTGATCGCCGCGGTCGTGAAGACGATCTGGAACAGGCTGGTGCCGACGACGACGCCGACCGACATGCCGAGGATGTAGATCAGCACCGGCACCATGATGAGGCCGCCGCCAATGCCCATGACGAAGGTCAATATGCCCGCAACTACGCCGATCAAAACCGGGGCGAGCGGCGAGATATAGAGGCCGGCCGCGCGGAAGCGCATTTTTCCGGGAAGTGCCGCGATCAGGCGGTTGTGCCGCTTCAGCTTTGGGGCCCGCCCACCCCGCGCCTGCCGCCTGAGCGTGCGCACGGTCTCGATCAGCATGGATACGCCGACAAGGGTCAGGAACACGACGTAGATCAACGAAATGGTCAGATCGATCTGGCCGATGTCCTGAAGCAGCCGAAAAAGGACAGACCCGATTCCCGCGCCGACGATCCCGCCCGCGACCAGCAGCAGCCCCATCTTCATATCGACGCCGCCGCGCCGCCAGTGCGCCATCGCGCCGGAAACGCTGGACCCCGTGACCTGCGTGGCCGAGGAGGCGACGGCGACAGCGGGCGGTATGCCGTAAAACATGAGCAAAGGCGTAGTCAGAAACCCACCACCGACGCCAAAGAGGCCTGACATGATGCCGACCACCAGACCGAGGCCAACGATCACGGCGGCGTTCACGCTCAGCTCCGCAATCGGCAGGTAAATGTCCATGGGATCGCCGCTTAGCGCGAGCGGACGCGCGCCGCTAGATCAATGCTGCACCGCGGAAGACGTTTGCTGCGGACTTCCTGCCCGGAAGGGCAGAAAGCGCAGGAGGAACCCCTTAGCTGTTCTCCGCAATCCAGTCGTCGATCTTGCGTTCGAGCACGGGCATCGGCAGCGCACCGGTCATCAGGATCTCTGCATGGAAATCGCGCGGATCGAATTTCGCGCCCAGTTTCTCCATGGCGCGCGCCTTCAGCTCCTGGATTTTCAGTGCACCGATCTTGTAGGCCACGGCCTGGCTGGGAATGGCGATATAGCGCTCGATCTCGGTGGTCGCCTCGGTATTCGACTGACCACTATTGTCGAGCATATACTGGATCGCCTTTTCCCGGCTCCAGCCCTTGGCGTGCAGGCCGGTATCGACGACCAGCCGCATGGCGCGCAGCATTTCGTCGTTCAGATGGCCAAATCGCTGATAGGGGTCGGTGAAGAGGCCCAGCTCCTCGCCCAGCGTTTCGGCATAGAGCGCCCAGCCCTCGGAAAAGGCCGTGTTGCCGCCAAAGCGCATGAAGCTGGGCAGGTCTTCGTTTTCCTGCGCTAGGCTGATCTGGAAATGATGTCCGGGCGCGCCCTCGTGCAGGTAAAGCGTTTCCATAGCGAACGTGGGCCGCTCGTCCAGATTATAGGCGTTGAAATAAAATACACCGGGACGCGATCCGTCGGGCGTGCCGCTGTTGTAGGACCCGCCCGCCGCATTCTTTTCCCGGAACGGCTCGACCGGGCGGATTTCCAGCGGACTTTTCGGAATGGTGGAAAATTGCGTGGCGATAGTTTCGTCGACCTGTTTGCCGATGGCGTAGTAGCCCTGGGTGAGCGCGTCTCGCGATTCCGGTTTGAACTGCGCGTCGGTGCGCATGAATTCGAAGAATTCGTCCAGCGTGCCGTCATAGCCCACTTCGGCCTTGATCGCCTCCATCTCGCCCTTGATGCGCGCCACTTCGGACAGGCCGAGATTGTGGATGTAATCCGCTGTCAGCGGCAGTGTCGTCGTGTCCTGCAACAGCTTCGCATAAAGCTGCGCGCCGCCCTTCATCGACGACAGCCCGTTCTCCGTGCGCGCCACCGGCAGATATTCGTCACGCAGGAAATCGCGCACCCGCACATAGGCCGGGAAGATATCGTCCACGATCGCCGCTTCATATGCCGCCGCCAGCCTGTCCTTGTCCGCTATCGAGAAACTCTCCGGAAATTTCAGGACCGGCGCGTAATAGGGCGACAGTTTCGGCTGGTCCGCCAATTGCGTGTCCAGCTGGCCGATGACGTTGCCGATCGTCAGCTTCGTCTCCAATACACCCGACGCCATGCCCTCGCGCGAGCGTGTGATCGCACGGTCCATCAACGCGGCGAACTGCTTGTGGCGTTTCAGGTTGTTCTCATAATCCTCCACCGTGTTGAACGGCGCGGCGCTCTGGCCGCTGGCCAGCACGGGATAGAAGGTGTGGAAGCCCTGGAAATGGTTGATCGGACGCACGACGGTCAGGGCGATGATTTCCGGCGTCAGACCGCGCAGTGTCTCCTCCTTGTTATAGGCGAAAACGTCATAGGCGATCCTGTCGGTGTCCGAGAGGACATCACGCGGGATCTCTTTCAGGGCCGCCAGTTCGGCCTTCGCCGCTTCACGTTCGGCATCGAAATAGGCGTCGGTCAGATAGTCGCCCAGCTGATCGGCATAGCGCGTGTCGCCCCGGAACAGCGCGCTGATCGGATTGCGCCGCAGACTGTCTTCATCGCTGCTGGCGAAAAGCGCGAACAGCGCGTCATGTGCCTCGGCCTGCGTCATCGCCGCCGCGGGTGCGGCAGGCGTGGCTGCCGCCGCCGTGTTCATGGCGGTTTCCACCGGCGGCTGTGCCGCGCAGGCGGCAAGCGACAGGGCGAGAGCAGTCAGCGAGATGCGGGTGGTCATGATAACTCCGATATAAGTGTGTTGCACGTCTATAACAGCGAAACCCTATTCGCCAAGCGAATGTTCACGGCCGTTCGCCATGACATAGCGGATGCGCTCGACCGCCCTGATATCCTGAAAAGGATCGCCCTCAACCGCGATCAGGTCTGCGGCCTTCCCTACAGAGAGCGTACCCGTTTCCGCATCGACGCCCAGCAGCCGCGCCGCGCCAGACGTGGCCGCGACCAGTACGGCGCGCGGGCTCATGCCGCCCTTCTCGACCATCATCGCGGCTTCTTCATTGTTGCGGCCATGCGCGAAGACGCCCGCGTCGGTTCCGAAGGCGATGGGAACGCCCGCGTCGTTCGCCGCTTTCAGGCCCTTGCCGACGAATTCCAGCGTCTGGCGGATCTTGCCCTCCACGACCGGCGTGTAGATGCCGGTCCCCAGCTGCTCCTCGATCCCGCGATAGGCCATCAGCGTGGCGACCATATATGTGCCATTCGCCTTCATGGCGCGGATACCCGCATTGTCGACGAACGTGCCATGCTCGATGGAGCGGACACCGGACGTCACCGCTGACTCGATACCGCGCGCGCCATGGGCATGGGCGGCGACCTTCAGCCCCAGCGTGCGGGCGGTCGACGTGATCGCCTGCATTTCCGCCTCGGTGAAATGCGCCTCCAGCCCGCGCCCCTGCTGCGACAACACGCCGCCGGTCGCGGTGATCTTGATCAGGTCGGCACCCGCGCGGCTGAATTCGCGTACCTTCGCGGCGCACTGCTCCGCCCCGGTGCAGATATTGTACCCACTCATCGCCGCGACGATTTCGGGCCGCCCGCGGGAGATATCGCCATGACCGCCGATGATGGAAATCGCGGGACCGGAGGCGATGATGCGCGGTCCCTCCGCGACGCCTTCCGCGATGGCGCGGCGGATGGCGAACATCGTCTGCGGCCCGCTGCCCAGGTCGCGCACGGTGGTGACGCCCGCATCGAGGGTTTTACGGGCGTTCTTCAGACCGATGGCGACGCCATATTCGTCGGTATCCAGAAACTGCGCGGTATAGGGTGTGTCATGGTCGCCGGTCAGATGCACATGCGCGTCGATCAGGCCGGGCATGACGGTCAGGTTGCCGAGATCGACCAATTCCGCCCCGGCGGGCGCGGCCTGCAGCCCATCGGCAATCGCCGTGATGCGGCCATCCACGACCGTTATCGTGGAGGGGCCGCGTGCCGGTTGGGACGCATCATCGATCAGCGCACCGGCATGGATGACAGTGGTTTCGGCCGCTGCGGGAGCGGCAAGAAGACATGCGGCAAACGCGGCGATACGGAACATGAACGATTGTCTCCCTTTGGTTTCAAACCGCTCCTAGCGCGCTGGATCGGCAGCGTCATGCCCGATCAGGTGAAACGTCGTCTGCCGCCCGTCGAAATAACGGAAGACCTCGCCATCGAACCAGCCATCTTCCTCCAGCCGGAAAGACACGGTCTGGCCGCCCCATTCCGGCACGGCGTGGCTGGCGGCGAGCTCGATCGACCAGGCGGTCTCCGGCCTCAGCGTGGGTTCGCCGCGCGGCGTCGGTTCCTGATTGTCCCAGAACCCAATGGCGGCACCGGCACCATGGCCGTGATAACCGAGCGGGTGGGAGTAGATGGATGGCGTCAGTCCTTTGGAAAGAGCCGTTTCCCTTGCCAGCGCGAGCATATCGTTGCCGCTGCGCCCGGTCTTGAAGCTTGCCGTCAGCGCGTCCTGGATCTGATTTGCCGCCGCGAGGCCCGCTTTCAGGCCGTCCGGAGCGTCGTTTTCGCCAGGCTTCAGCACATAGGCCATGTGCTGCGTGTCTGTGTTGAGGCCCAGATAGGTAAGGCCGAAGTCGGTCCACAACAGATCGCCCGGCTTGATGACCGCGTCTTTGTCCAGCTCCGCCGTCTCGCCCTGACGCATGATCGACACCGAGGGCTGGAACCAGGTGTCCAGCTTCAGACCGGCGATGCGTTCGCGGAACCACCAGACCACGTCCTTCGCCGTCGTGGTTCCGGGTTTGACGACCTCTGCGGAAAAGCCTTGCGCGATGATGGCATGGGCAATCCGCACGATTCCGGGATAGGCATCCAGTTCGGCCGGAATGCGTGTCTCCAGCCAGCCGACGGCCAGCGGCTCCGCCGGTACGATACGCTGGCGATAATCTGGTGGCAGGGCGGCCAGAAGGTCGTCGCGCTGGCTGGCGGTCAGGCCGTCGGCAAGCGCCGTGCCGGACGATATGTTGAGCGCGATGCGCCGCGGGTCTCGCGCGGTCACGATATCCCGGATTCGCGCCCACTGGTCGGGCTGGTCTTCAGGATTCCAGGCCGGGGCGAACAGGCCGCCAAGACCATAACGGCTGACGGTCAGGCGCTCGACGGGAGCTCCGTCGCCGGGATCGTGAAAGATGAGGACGGTACGGCGGCGGGCGTGCATGGATTCGGCGTTCAGCATCGTTGCGACGACTGGATCCTCGACATACTCACGCGCGATCATGATCCACATGTCGACGCCCTTTTCGCGCATCAGCGTGGGGACGACGGTTTCAAGCCGGGTCTGGAGCCAGCGGTCCCGCAGCGCCGCACGGTCCTCCAGGCTCATGATATCCGGCATCTGCGTCGCCCGTGTTTCGGCGTCCGCGAGAACGGGCTGGGCGTGAACAGGCATCAGGACGAAAACGGGCGCGAGGAGTATGAGCAGGCGAATATGCAGGATCATCCACCGTCCCTAGGCGGACGACAGACATAAAAAAAGCCCCACTGTTGCCAGCGAGGCTATGGTCATGTGGTTGGTTGCGGGAGCAGGATTTGAACCTGCGACCTTCAGGTTATGAGCCTGACGAGCTACCGGACTGCTCCATCCCGCGCCAAGCACGAACATCGTAAATGGGTTATCTTCATTCGATTCACAGCGGCCACAAAGACTGGCGGCGACCTACTCTTCCAATGCTTAAGCACAAGTACCATCGGCGCTGTCTGGTTTCACGGCCGGGTTCGGGATGGGACCGGGTGGGGCACAGACGCTA
>JBARZR010000186.1:0-3092 GCA_049650205.1 Pacificimonas sp.
GTTAAATATGGCGGCGATGATGTTCCTGTCACGGTGCGTGCTAGCCGGACGGCAGGGGTCCTACGCATATCCGTGGCCGACCGGGGCGAGGGGATCGCACCCGAACATATTCCCCGGTTGACCGAACGGTTCTACCGTGTCGATCCCAGCCGCTCACGGCGGCTCGGAGGAACTGGTCTGGGCCTTGCCATCGTCAAGCACATTGTCGAGCGGCACCGGGGCCGTCTGGATATCCGTTCGCGTCTGGGTGAGGGAACCGTAGTCAGCTTCACGCTGCCGCCTGCGCCCGATCCGCCGCGCCAGCAGAACGAAAAGGCCGCCGTCACAAAAGTGCAAACTGTTGATGCGAGATAGACGGGCGTAGATCGAATCATCTGCGCGGCGGGAACAATACCCGTACGGGAAGCGCGGCCAGACCCATTTGCCGACCCCTGGGGGATTTTCATGTCTTTAAGCGCGTTCGCGCTCGTCCTGCTGGCGCTTACGCTTCTTGCGTATGCGGCAACGCGGGCGCGTGCGGCTGCCTTTGCCGTGCCACGCGGATCAGTCGCTACCAATAGCCGAACCAGACTGCATTCCCGGCCTGCCTATCATGGTGCGCGGGCGGCATTACTGGCCTTGGTTCCGGCAGGGCTCCTGCTCGCTGTGTGGGCAATCGTCGGCGACACGGTCATCGCCGGTCAGGTACTGGCGCAGCTGCCCGAAGCCATCCGGCCCGACCCGGGCCTGGCGCGGCAGACGTTTCTTACGGAACTGCGCGGAGTCGCGTCTGGCGCGCTGCCCGCCGCCTTCGATCCGAATGTCGATCAGGCCGTTCCGATTTATCGGGAAACACTCACCAGCTGGACTTGGTTGATTGGTGGACTGGCCGTATTCCTTGCGGCGATCGGTGGTGGCTATGCGTGGCTGAAGACAAGACCGGAGCTGCGCGCGCGAACGCATGTGGAGCGGTTTTCCACCATTGTTCTCGCGATCGCATCACTGATTGCAATCTTGACGACGCTCGGGATCGTCTTGTCGCTGTTATATGAAAGCCTGGAATTTTTTAGCCGGGTCAGTCCCCTCGAATTCATATTTGGGACGCAGTGGTCGCCGCAAACCGCAATCCGCGCCGACCAGGTTGGCTCTTCGGGCGCATTCGGCGCGGTACCGCTGTTCTGGGGGACGATCTTCATTGGCGCGATCATCGCCATGGCGGTTGCCATTCCCCTCGGCCTGATGTCTGCCATCTATCTAACGCAATATGCCAAATCGTCCGCCCGCAAGGTATTGAAGCCGTTATTGGAAGTTCTCGCCGGCGTGCCGACTGTCGTCTATGGCTATTTCGCGGCGCTGACTGTTGCTCCCGCTGTTCGCGACCTCGCCATTTCCGTTGGTATAGAAAGCGCGTCGTCCGAAAGCGCACTGGCGGCCGGCGTCGTCATGGGCATCATGATCATTCCGTTCGTTTCATCCATGGCTGACGATGCGCTATCTTCCGTGCCGGGCGCGATGCGCGATGGTAGCCTCGCCATGGGCGCGACGCCATCGGAAACCATCAAGAAGGTGCTGATCCCGGCTGCGCTGCCCGGCATCGTTGGCGGCATATTGCTGGCGGTCAGCCGGGCGATTGGCGAGACCATGATTGTCGTTATGGCGGCAGGTCAGGCGGCCAATCTGACCGCAAACCCGTTGGAAAGCGTGACGACGGTGACGGCGCAGATCGTCCAGCTGCTGACCGGCGATCAGGAATTTGACAGCGCCAAGACACTCAGCGCCTTTGCGCTCGGCCTTGTGCTGTTCGTGGTCACGTTGATGCTGAATATCTACGCGCTGTCCGTCGTGAAGAAATACCGGGAGGCGTATGAGTGATGGCTGAGGCAGTCACGGCATCCGGCGCGGAGCATGCGCAGCGCAAGGTCGACTGGAGCGCAGGCGACATGCAGGCGCGTGTGCGGAAACGCTATGCGCGCGAGCGACGCTTTCGCCTTTACGGCCTTGGTGCGGTGGTCCTGGCGGCGGGGTTCCTCTTTTTTCTGCTGACCACCATCATATCCAACGGCATAGGCGGCTTTCAACGTGCCGAGGTGCCGCTTGAAATTGCCTATGACCCTATGATGTTGGCCATGTCGGCAGGGGCACTGGAGGCGGACAACAACGCGGCCATCAACGCCGCCGACTTCCGCGGTCTGGTGGCTGCGGCCGCGGAAACGCAACTTGGCAGCGAGGGCATCGTCAGCGAAGGCGCATGGCTGGGCGTGCGCGAGGGTTTCCGCGCAAATCCCGATCTTCTTGGCCAAAGCGAGACGGTGTGGGTTGTTGCCGATCCGGCCATCGACCTGCTGGCGAAGGGACAGATCGATTTTGATCTGCCCCCAGACCGGCGCGGCGTTTCGCGCGAGACCGTCAGCGCCTATAGCAGTCTTCTGGCTGAGGAGCGCGTCCGCCTGTCTTTCAACAGCGGGTTTCTGACACAGGCCGACAGCACCAGCTCCGAACTGGCCGGGATATGGGGCGCGCTTCTCGGATCCTTGCTGACCATGGCGATCACGCTGGCGATCAGCTTCCCGATCGGTGTGATGACGGCAGTCTATCTTGAGGAGTACGCGCCGAAGAACCGCATCACGGACATCATCGAGGTTTCCATCAATAACCTGGCGGCCGTGCCGTCGATCATTTTCGGACTGCTAGGCCTTGCCGTCTTCCTGAATTTTTTCGGCATGCCACGCAGTGCGCCGGTCGTTGGCGGTCTGACGCTGGCGCTGATGACGCTGCCGGTGATCGTCATCAGTTCGCGCGTGTCGGTTCAGTCCGTACCGCCCAGCATCCGTGACGCGGCACTGGGGATCGGTGCCTCCCGGCTACAGGTCATCACGCATCACATTCTGCCGGTGGCGCTGCCCGGTATCCTCACAGGCACAATTATCGGCCTGTCGCGCGCGCTTGGTGAGACCGCACCCTTGCTCCTGATCGGAATGCGCGCGTTCGTGTCGGATGTGCCGGAAGGTGTGACGCAGCCCGCAACCGTGCTACCGGTACAGATATTCCTGTGGTCGGACGAAGTCGGCCGTGGCTTCGTCGAAAAAACGAGTGCGGCCATCATGGTGCTGCTA
>JBARZR010000187.1:0-2781 GCA_049650205.1 Pacificimonas sp.
CTTCGACCCCGGGTTTTGGTTTCCCCACAGGCTCCGGCTTCGGCTCGACCTTGGTCACGGCGGGCTTTGGTGACGCCTGCGCGGGCCCGGGAACGGTTATCGTCTCTACCGGCACCATCTGTTTCGCGGTTTCCTGCGTCACTGCCAGACCCGGCGACCCGGCCAAACGCTTGCGCGAGGCGGCGGCCACGCGCTTGAAATTCACCGCCTCGCCAGTCTTCAGATCGACAGTCAGCATCCGGCTCGACGCGCTGAACCCCGTAACCTCCGCCGGGCCGTCAAGGTCCAGCACGACGCGGGCGGTATGATTGTCGAATTGCGCGGTACGGATAGCCGTGACCACACCCGCCCCGGAATAGCTTCGACCTCCAGCCTGTGCGTCCGGCAGATCGATCACGAGCCGCTTGGGATCCTCAAGCGCGAAACTTTCCGGGGCGGCGAAGTCGCCGTCGAATGTCAGTGTCAGGCGCAGGCCCGCTCCCGCCTCCGCCACCGTGACCGTTTTGAGAGTGGCCGCATCCGCAACGAAGCCGACCGAAACCACCAGCATCGCGGCCAGCAGCGCCGTTCCCCACCTGATCATCATCATATCCGACCCGCCATCCGAATGAAAAGCATGGATTTCATACATGCTTGCAGCTGAATCCTAAGCACGCGACTCCGCTCATGCAAGCCGACTGCGCATTTTCGCGCGGTGATGAGTTGTTTGCCCCGCACTTTGATGCTACCGAAGACGGCAACAGGGAGAATGGCAGGCGGTTTCGTCTGCCCCTTCCCTATTGCGACGTGCCGATCCTCGGCCCGGTCGCGGCGCTTCCCCCTCGCGAATTCGCCGGGGCAGCGCCGAACCAGAAGGTTTTGGCAGGCGCGATGACGACGCAGCACAATATGACGAAGAACCGGACATCCGGCCTCGCATTGTGTGCGCCCCCCGTGCCTGCATCCCAGTTTTCAACCATCGCGCGCGCCACCACCGGCCCGCGCCACAACCTATCCGCCCGCACCGCCCTTGTCAGAGGATGGCGGCCCGCCGGCGCACGGAGACTTTACAATGACAACGCGCATGCTCATCGACGCGCGCCACCCGGAAGAGACCCGGGTCGCGGTTGCTAACGGGACGCGGATCGAGGAATTCGATTTCGAGTCCGCTCAACGGGCACAAATCAAAGGCAACATCTATCTCGCCAAGGTAACCCGGGTCGAACCCTCATTGCAGGCCGCCTTCATTGAATATGGCGGCAACCGGCACGGTTTCCTCGCCTTTTCCGAGATACACCCGGACTATTATCAGATCCCGAAGTCCGACCGCGACGCCCTGCTGGCCGAGGAGCAGGCGGCGGCGCGCGAACATGCGGACGACCTCGACGAGGAACCGCCGCACGAGGGCGACGACGGCGATCATGACGAGGCGGGTAGTGACGACGATCATCACCAGACCGGGTCGAACGACGCGCTGAGGAAAAAGCGCCAGAACATGCGCAAGCGCTACAAGATCCAGGAAGTGATCAAGCGCCGCCAGGTTCTGCTGGTGCAGGTCGTCAAGGAAGAGCGCGGCAACAAGGGCGCGGCGATGACGACATACCTGTCGCTGGCCGGACGCTATTCCGTGCTGATGCCGAACACATCGCATGGTGGCGGCATTTCCCGCAAGATCGCCAGCGCGGCCGATCGCAAGCGGCTGAAATCCATCGTCAACGAGCTCGACCTGCCGGATAACATGGGCGTCATCGTTCGCACCGCGGGTGCCAGCCGGACCAAGACGGAGGTGAAGCGCGACTTCGATTATCTGAGCCGCCTTTGGGATGGCATCAGGAAGACGACCCTGGCCTCCGCCGCGCCCGCGCTGATCCATGAGGACAGCGACCTGATAAAGCGCGCGATCCGCGACCTCTACACGCGCGAAATCGACGAGGTTCTTGTCGATGGCGAGGCCGGGTTCAAGGATGCCAAGGGCTTTATGAAGCTGCTGATGCCGAGCCATGCGAAGAAGGTCCAGCATTACAGCGATGCCGTGCCTATCTATCAGCGTTACCGCATCGAGGAGCAGCTGGCCGATATGTACCAGCCGGTCGTGCAGCTGAAATCGGGCGGCTATGTGGTCATTAATCCGACCGAGGCGCTAGTGTCGATCGACATCAACTCCGGCAAGTCCACGCGCGAACACTCCATCGAGGAAACCGCGTACAAGACCAATGTCGAGGCGGCGCGGGAAATCGCCCGCCAGCTGAAGCTGCGCGATATGTCCGGTCTGGTCGTGATCGATTTCATCGACATGGACGTCAACGGCAATGTACGGAAGGTCGAAAAGGCCCTGAAGGACGCGCTGAAGGACGACCGTGCGCGCATTCAGGTTGGCCGCATTTCTCAGTTCGGCCTCATGGAAATGAGCCGCCAGCGGCTGCGTACCGGCGTACTCGAAGCCTCAACCCACACCTGCCCGACCTGCGAGGGCGCGGGCATGGTGCGGACGACGGAATCCGCAGGGCTCGGCGCGCTGCGCATGGTCGAGGCGACCGCGCTCAAAGGCAAGAACAACGATTTCACGGTGCACCGGCCTACCGAAACGGCGATCTATCTGCTGAACGAGCGGCGCGGGCAGCTGCGCAATCTTGAAGTCCGTTATGGCATCAAGGTCACCATCTGCCCGGAATCCGAAATGTATCTGGGCGATATCGATCTGGAAGCGCGCGGCGGCGCGCCCGTTCCCACAGTGGACATCACCAAACCCGAACTCGACGAACCGGAAGAGCCCGAAGAGGATGAGATCGAGGAGGATAACGA
>JBARZR010000188.1:0-32826 GCA_049650205.1 Pacificimonas sp.
GAAAAGGCCGTCCTCCGCGTTCTTGGGGAAGGTCTCGCCGACAAGCAGATCGCCGACCGCCTGTGCATTTCCGACCGTACGCTCGAAACGCATCTCAGGAATCTGCGCGGCAAACTGGACATTCCGCACCGCAGCCAGATGATCGCCATGGCCGGTGTCCTCAGCATCGTACGCTGGTAAGGACTGCATGTTACGTCTTGAGACGGATCGCTTGATTCTGCGGGAATTCGTCCCCGACGACCTTGAAGACATCATCGCCCTGCACCGCGACCCGCGCGTCACCGCCCTTTTGATCGACACCGCTCCAAACAGCCGCCTGATCGGTGACGTCTATCTGCGCTGGGCCGCGGACATATATGCGCGCGATGATGTTGGCCCGCTCCATGCCGCCGCGAAAAGCACCGGCGCGTTCGCGGGCTCCTTCTCGCTCGTGCGCGACGACGCCAGCGGCCACCTGGAACTTGGCGGACGGCTTTATCCCGAATATTGGGGCACCGGCCTCGCCTTCGAAGGCGGCGCGGCGCTCGTCGATCACGCCTTCGCCATTCGGAAAGAACCGGCGCTTTGCAGCCTGGGCCATCCGGGCAACCGCGCCATCGATTTCGTCCTGGCGCGACTCGGCTTCATACCCTCAGGCTTCCGCACCGCCTTCGGGCAGCGCGCCATCGAATGGACGCAAACCCGCGACGCGTGGTCGTTACGGGAGCGACAGCCGCTCAGCCGCCGTGACGCCATGAAAATTGCGACGAACCGCCGGAAACTGCGGGATGACCCGTAGATATTCAGGCACAATTCAGGGGATTCCCGCATATATTGGGATCAAGCATTGTGGGACTGTCTCCTTGTTCGCGGGAGACGGAGAACTCTTTCCCCAGACCCCGGACGAAACATTCGGGATCAACGGCGTCGACAGGACGTCACATTAGGGAGAAGTAACATGTCCGGTGGTTTTAATCCTCTCAGCATCGCAACAAGCGCACTCGGCCTTCTTGGTGGTGGGCCTCTTGGCATGCTCGTTTCTCAGGTCTTTCAGCAGGTGGTTTCACAGGTCGTCGACCAAGTTATCGAGCAGCTTCCCATTCCGCAGGCTGCGAAGGACATTCTTCAAGGTGGGTTCGCGGCAGCGACTGGCAATGTTCAGGGTTTCCAGCAGAATATTGATGAACTTCTGCAGGGGCTGGCAGAAAACCCGCTCGATATGCTTGGCATGGGTAATGCCGTGCAGGATTTTCAGGACACACTGCAGGATATCATGAACCAGGGCGTACAGCAGGCTGCCGAGGCTAATGAAAGCGAAGGCGGCGGCGAAGGCAGCTGGATCCGCGCTCTTGTCGCGGCTCTGGGTCCGAAACTGAACGAACTTGCTGGTGAAATGGAAACACTTGCCGGCGAAGCCAAAGACAGCCCCGAGAAAGCCATGGAGTTCCAGGCTGCCTCGCAGGAATTCAACTTGCTGATGAACTCGCTGACAACTGCGATCAAGTCCATCGGCGAAGGTCTGACCACTGCTGCCCGCAAGCAGTAAGGCTCGCCATCCCTTGGCTGTTGGGGTCGATCCATTCTGGATCGGCTCCAACAGTCTTTTTGGAGCTAGAAACATGAGATATCTTTCCGCAATCGCGACTGGCGCGTTGGTTTTTCTTGCTCTTCCAAATGATGCCGCCGCGCAGGATTTCATGGGTATGGCGAATGCCAACAATGCTGCCATGATCAGTATGACCGGGAACATGGCGCTTCAGGCGTCTGCGAAGAAGAAATGGGGCGTGCCGAATTGTTGGGCGGATGATTGCCGTTCGCTGCGCAAGGGGCGATCTACCGCGAGGCAGTATCGCCAGTCCCTTCAGGCGCTGACCGCGCAGCCCGATTTCCCCGATCTCGACCTCAGCTACTCGCCGCAGGTTTCGGACAAGGTGCGCAACAAGATATACGCCGAACTGTCGAAATATTCGAGGACTGAAGCAGACGAGTACAGACAGGTCTCCCAGAAATATGATCTGAAAGACATCTTTGACGGTATCGTTCGCCCTTACGGACTTTCATCGGACGATCTTGCCGACAGCATCGCCGCTTACTGGATTCTCAACTGGATGATCGCGAATCAGAACGAGAACGTCAGCAAGGACAAGGCACAGGCCGTCCGTAGCCAGATTCTGGCCCGGATCGACCAGACGCCCGCTTTGCAGGGCGCAAGTGCGGCAGACCGGCAGGAAGTCGCCGAAACGCTCATACACCAATTCGTGATCCAGCAAGGTGCCTGGGCGACTGCGGTTCGACAGAATGACCGCGCAATGCTGCAGAAAATGGCCGTCGCCGCGCGTCAGGGTATGAACAAGGTTGGGGTGGATATTGCCGCGCTGAAGCTGACCGACATCGGGTTTTCAAAGGAATGAAACTGCAAAAGAGTCTCGTTCGATTTCGAATGGAGACGTCATGAAATATATACTGGCTATCGCAGCGATTGGTCTGTTTTCGTCGTCGGCTAGCACCGACGATTTTGGCTTTTCCATGGACCATTTCGCAACTCTGCAATATTCGAGCGCGCATTGCGCCGCTTATGGCTGTGGCAAATCCGGAAAGTCCAAAGCTACAACCCGTCAGGCGTCCTCGCTTTCCGCTATCAGCAGCCCTCTCATTTCCGCCCGGTCCCTCGTCGCACAGGAGGCATCGGGTCCGGCGCCAAGTCTTCGCTACAAGGCGAGTTCCACGCGTCAGGCCCACATCGTCAAGCAGTGGACCCAAGCCATCGCGAATAGCAACAAGAGCGATGCACACACGGTGGAGGCTTATTTCAAGCAGGAAAGTCCCGCCCGCATCTTCAAGCGCATAGCCGGAAATTACGGCCTTTCTGGTGATGATGTCGCCGACAGCATGGCAGGATCATTGGTTCTTGGCTGGATGATCTCCAATGGACGTGATGACGTCGATCGCCGCGCGGTCCAAGCTGTACGCGATGACATTGCGCGCGCGCTTAGCGCAAATTCGGATTTCAGGGCGCTAAATGCAGCTGGGCGTGCCGAACTTGGCTACGGATTTGTCACCCAGTTCGCCCTCATGGGCGGAATCTGGGCCGATATGCAGCAACGCGGAAGCAGCGACCTTAGCGCTTTCTCCAAGGGAACCGCAGACTTCATGAAAACCTATGGTTTCGACATGCGCAATATGGATTTGGGCCGCAATGGCTTCAGCTATCGCTGATGGAGACCAAGCGTAGGAACAGACCATGACAAGCAAAAACCAAAATCACTCCGGAACCGGCACACCGCAGTTCACAAAGGAACAGCTGAAAGGTGCCGATCCCAAGCTCGCTGCCGCATTCATCGCTTTCGCCGAGAGGTTGGGTCACAAGACCCGGATTATGACGGAAACTGCTGAAAGCCCAAAAGACACAAACCTCATCAAGGATGAATTGAAGTCGGACGCTGACGAATTTATAAGAACCCATAAGCCGAAGACGTGAAGCAGGTCTCGAAAACCCTAGTCCTTATTGCGGTTGCCATGTTGATTTCGACCGCTGTAATTGCCCAGGTTCCGTCATTCAACGTGACCGCGCCATTCGCATCCAGCAACATGGCGACCAACCTGATACGCAATTCCTCGAAGCGGGTCGTGCGGGACCGCACTCGTCCTTCGGCGCAGGCTGGTGGGCTTTCCGCCCTTCTCGACCCTGGCGTTTCGGCGCGGGGCAGCATCGCCGACTATCGCGCAACATCCTACAAGGCAGACAAATCGATTACGCGTCAGGTGCGCAGTGAGTTTATTTCCCGCATGAGCGATGCCGAACCCGGAAGTGCGCGTCAAGCGCTCGCCGCTTACCCGGAATTGAACATAGACCGTGCCTATAAAGAGGTTACGCGTAGCTTCGGACTTTCACCAAACAGCTTCAGCGATGCCATGACCGCTCATATGGTTCTGGGCTGGCTGATCGCCAACGATGTCGCCGATCCCCCAGCCGGTTCGGTCGAGGCTGTTCGTCGTCAGATGGCGGCGACGATAAACGAGTCTGACGGTTACAAGACTGACTCCGAACGCCAGCGGCTCTCGGAAGAATTGAAAATCATGTTCGTACTTGCCTTTTCAGGCTGGCGCGACGCTGTGAAAAACGGTGGCGCATCAGGCCGCAATTCCTATGCTGACGGTGTGAACCAGCTATGGAAAACAAAGTTCGGGCGTGACTTGCGCGACGTGAAATTGACAGCCCAGGGATTTAGCGAAGCTTGACTTGGATGAAATAGTGCTGGGGAGGATCTGCTGATGCAATGCTGGCTTGAAAAGTTACTGTTGAGCCTAGCCGCTTCGGTTTTCCTTGCCTCCACTGCCTTCGCGCAAGTCGATTTCGGTGATCCCGGCTGGGGACCGTCCATGGAGGTCGTGAACGACGTCGTGAATGACGCGATCATCTCCGACATCCTTGGTGATGTCGCCACGAAGCGCGCGCCCCGCCGCGACAATGGCGCACCCATTTTCACCCAGAAAAAGGGCGGCCTCATGGCCTCGCTGACGGGAGCGTCGGGCCTTTCCTCGCAAAGCAGCCCCTATGCCTATTCCCCGCGCGGCGGCACGGATGCCAAGGGTGCATTTCTGGCACGCCTTGAGAAGTCCGACCCCCAGGCGGCGGCGACGGTCGCGCTCAGCCTTGGCAATCACGACGTCGTGAAAATCTATGAAGGGATCGTAAGCCCCTTCGGTCTTACCTCCAGGGACGCGGCGGACAGCATGACGGCCTATACCGTGCTGGGCTGGATGATCGCCAATAGCGCGGGCGACCCCGGCCGCGACTCCGTCCTCGCCGCGCGCGCGCAGGTCATTCAGCAGCTGCAGCAGAGCGGCGCTATTCCGGCCGGGAAAAGCCAGGAAATGGACGAGGAGCTGATGCATTTGTTCGTCATCATGCACGCCGGATGGCAAAGCTCCATGAAGGAGGGCGGTCAGGCCAGACGCGCCTATGCCGATGGAATCAACACCATGTGGAGAAACAAGTTCGGCAAGGATCTGCGTTCCCTAAATCTCACGCGCGAAGGGTTTCGCGACCGCGGCTAAAGGAAAGGCCCAGCAACATGGCGAAGAAGAAAAGCAGTCAGGCCGGTCCGGCGATGACCCGCGAACAGCTGAAGGGCGCGGACCCGAAGCTGGCCGCAGCGTTCATCGCCTTCGCGGAAAAACTGGGCGGCAAGGCGAAGGCCATATCGGAATCAGCGGAGTCCCCGAAGGACGCCATGAAAATCCGTAGCGAACTTAAAGACGATGCAAATGCTTTTCTGAAAAAGAACGGCGAGCAGGATTAGGTTCGGTTGGACGACCCGATATCAGGGAAGTCCCGCATGGAATGCAGGCCTTCGATATGACACATTGCTTTTGAATTGGAACATTAGCGAAGGTCTATCATGTCTATCGAAGGAATCGGCAATGTCGCGGCAACTCAGGCCGCATTTTCGGCGCAGGAAGGCGGTCTCGCCGCGCTGCGTTCGGAGGCTGGTGCCTTCGTCGGCGGCCAGATCGACAATCTGTCGCTTAGCCCGGATCGCCGCGTCGCCTTTCAGGAGGCGTGGGTCGCGGACACCAAAACCGGCAACGACGCCTTTTCCGACCGTATCTCCGAACAGTTCGCCCCCGGCAATATCGGCGAGCAGAGCGACCTGATGCAGTCGGCGGCGCATTTTGCGGAGCAGGTCGCTACGCATTTGCATGTGAACCAGCTGTCCGCACCGGCAGATGCGCTCGGCCCGGTTGCCGCATCGCTGGACCATGCCTCCGCCGTCCAGCCATCCGTGGAAAATGCAGCGGAGGCCGCGACCTGGCTCTCAGCGTCCGCCGATTATCTCGGCAATTCGTAACGTTCCTCCAAAGCGAACGATCACGGGCTTATTGCCGTTCAACGTTTTCGAACCTTAATCTGACAAAATGCGAATGGCGCTTGTCGCCATTTGTGTATTTGGGCTGTATGAAAGTTGCCGTGCCTTGTTCGGAACGAACAGGCTTCACGAACCCACGAGGACCGGAATGATCGGCAACAAGGTATTTCAGCTTCATGTTCCGGAACCGCAATGCCGTCCGGGCGACACGCCGGATTTTAGCGGTTTCGCGATACCGGCGGCGGGCTCGGTGGCCCGTCCCCCCGTCGATGTCGACGCCGAGGACATTCATCACCTCGCCTATGACATCGTCCGCGTGACGGACGACGAGGGGTTGGCCGTCGGCCCTTGGGCCGGATCGCTGACCGACGAAGAGGCGCTTCAGGGTTTGAAGGACATGATGACGGTCCGCAGCTTCGATGCACGCATGTTGATGGCCCAGCGTCAGGGCAAGACCAGCTTCTACATGCAGGCATTGGGCGAAGAGGCGGTCTCCTGCGCATTCCAGGCGGCGCTAAGCCCCGGCGACATGAATTTCCCGACCTATCGGCAGCAGGGCCTGCTGGTCACGGCGGGCTACCCGCTCGAGACCATGATGAACCAAATCTATTCGAACAGCGCCGCTCCGCTGCGCGGGCGTCAATTGCCCATCATGTATTCGTCGAAGGAGAAGGGGTTTTTCTCGATCTCCGGCAACCTCGGCACGCAGTTTATTCAGGCGGTCGGCTGGGCGATGGCCTCGGCAATCGCGGGCGATTCGAAGATTGCGGCGGGCTGGATCGGCGACGGCGCGACGGCGGAATCGGATTTCCATTCGGCGCTTGTTTTCGCATCGACCTTCCGCGCGCCTGTCATTCTGAATATCGTCAACAACCAATGGGCGATTTCGACATTTCAGGGAATCGCGCGCGGCAAAGCGGCAACATTCGCGTCCAGGGGCCTCGGCTTTGGCATCCCGTCGCTGCGGGTCGACGGCAACGACTTCCTCGCTGTCCACGCCGTCGCGAAATGGGCAGCGGAACGCGCGCATCTGGGCCATGGCGCGACTCTGATCGAGCATGTCACCTACCGCGCCGGACCGCACTCGACATCCGACGATCCCTCTGGCTACCGCCCCAAAACCGAGGCCGCCGACTGGCCGCTCGGCGATCCGCTGGAGCGGCTGAAAAAATATCTGATTGCGAGAGAGGTTTGGAGTGAGGAGCGCCACACACAGGCACAGGCGGAAATCGATTCCGAAATCATCGCCACGCAGAAACGCGCGGAAAAGAACGGTACGCTGCACGACGGTCCGCACCCCAGCCCGAAGGACATGTTCGAGGACGTCTTCGCCACGCCGCCGGCGCATCTGGTGCGGCAGCGGCAGGAGGCGGGAATCTGATGGCCCGCAAGACCATGATCGAGGCGATCCGCGATGCGCAGGACGTGTGCATGGGTCGCGATGACCACGTCGTCGTCTTCGGCCAGGACGTCGGCTACTTCGGCGGCGTCTTTCGCTGCACCAAGGGCCTGCAGGAAAAATACGGCCCGCAACGCTGCTTCGACACGCCGATCAACGAGAGCGGCATTGTCGGCGCGGCGATCGGTATGGGCGCCTATGGCCTGCGCCCCTGTGTCGAAATCCAGTTCGCCGACTATATGTATCCCGCCTATGATCAGCTGGTATCGGAGGCCGCACGTTTGCGTCACCGGTCGAACAAGGATTTCATCGCGCCGCTTACCGTCCGCATGCCGACGGGCGGCGGTATTTTCGGCGGTCAGACCCACTCCCAAAGCCCCGAGGCGCTGTTTGCGCATGTGTCGGGCCTGAAGACGGTCATTCCGTCCAACCCCTACGACGCGAAGGGCATGCTGATCGCCAGCATTGAGGATGATGATCCCGTTATCTTCCTTGAGCCCAAACGACTCTACAACGGCCCATTCGACGGCCATCATGAAGCGGCAATCACGCCCTGGTCGAAACACGAACTGGGCGAGGTTCCGGACGGGCATTATACCGTGCCGCTCGGCAGCGCCGCCGTCCGCCGCGCGGGCAGCGAGGTCACTGTGCTCGCCTATGGCACGATGGTCCATGTCGCGCTGGCCGCCGCGGAGGAAACCGGCATCGACGCGGAAATCGTCGACCTGCGCTCAATCGTCCCGCTCGACCTTGAGGCGATTCAGAATTCCGTCGAGAAAACCGGGCGCTGCGTTATCGTTCACGAGGCGACGCGGACCTGCGGTTTCGGCGCCGAACTCGCCGCGCTGGTCGCGCATCACTGCTTCTATTCGCTGCAGGCGCCGATGGTCCGCGTGACGGGGTATGACACGCCTTATCCGCATGCGCATGAATGGGACTATTTCCCTGGCCCCGCCCGCGTCGGCAAGGCGCTGATCGAAGTCATGGAGACCGAATGATGGGCGAACAGGTCATCAAGATGCCGGACATCGGCGAGGGCGTTGCCGAGGCCGAACTGGTCGAATGGGAAGTCGCGGTCGGCGATCAGGTGCGCGAGGATCAGGTGCTCGCCGCCGTCATGACCGACAAGGCGACGGTCGAAATCCCTGCGCCGAGGGACGGCAAGATCATCTGGCTTGGGCCGGAGGTCGGCGAAATCGTCGCCGTCGGCGCGCCCATTATCCGCATGGAGGTCGAGGGCGCGGGCAACGCGCCTGCGGGAGATGGGCCCGAACCCCGGTCCGCCGACGACGCAGGGTCCGAGCCTGAATCTCCGGGTAAGGCCGCGCGGGAGAAGGAAGGCGCAGCTCCCGAACCGGCTGAAACCGCCCAGCCGGACAAGGCAATTCCCGATCCCAAACCTTCGGCGGACACGCCTTCGTCCAAACCCGCGCCCTCCCCCGCGCCGAAGGGCGATTACAAGCCCATCGCCGCCGTGCCGCACGCGTCCGGCGAAAAACCCCTCGCCTCCCCCGCCGTCCGCCGCAGGGCCATGGACACCGGCGTCGACCTGCGCCGCGTGTCGGGCAGCGCGGCGGCGGGCCGCATCACCATGGACGACCTGGACGATTTCATCGCGTCCGGCGGTGAGGGTGCGAGCGGCGGCCCCACGCGGAGCCGCGATACTTCGGTCGAGGACATCAAGATCGTCGGCCTGCGACGCAAGATCGCCGAGAAGATGGCGACCGCCAAATCGCGCATTCCCCACATCACCTATGTCGACGAAGTCGACGTCACCGCCCTGGAGCAACTGCGCGCGAAGCTCAACGAGGGCCGCGGCGAGGGCCGACCAAAGCTCACCCTCCTGCCCTTCCTGATGCAGGCCATGGTGCGCGCCATCCGCGAACAACCGCAGATGAACGCGCGCTACGACGATGAAGCGAATGTCGTCCACCGGCATGGCGGCATGCACATGGGCGTCGCCGCGCAGACGGATAACGGCCTCGTCGTGCCCGTCGTCAAGCACGTGGAATCACTGTCGCTCTGGGACTGCGCGGGTGAACTTAATCGCCTCGCCGACGCCGCGAAAAACGGCACGGCCAGCCGTGAGGACCTGTCAGGATCGACCATCACCATCACGTCGCTGGGCGCGATGGGCGGCATCGTCACGACGCCGGTCATCAACCATCCGGAGGTCGCCATCGTCGGCGTCAACAAGATGCGCACCATGCCCGTCTGGCAGGACACGCAGTTCGTCCCGCGCAAGATGATGAACCTATCCTCCAGCTTCGACCACCGCGTGATCGACGGCTGGGACGCCGCCGTCTTCATCCAGCGCATCAAGACGCTGCTTGAGACCCCCGCTATGATCTTTATCGAGGACTGAATGACCGACCTCAATTGCAAATTCCTCGTCATCGGCGCCGGGCCCGGCGGCTATATCGCGGCGATCCGCGCGGGCCAGCTGGGCGTCGACACCATTATCGTCGAGGCTGCCCCCGTCGGTGGTACCTGCCTGAACGTCGGCTGCATACCGTCAAAGGCGGTTATCCATGCGGCGGAAGAGTTCGAGAAAGCCGTACATTTCGCACATGACAATGCGCTCGGCATCAGCGCAGGCAAGCCAGAACTCGACCTTGGCAAGACCATTGCCTGGAAGGACGGCATCGTCGACAAACTGACGAGCGGAGTCGGCGCGCTCCTGAAAAAGGCAGGCGTGAAGGTCATCAGCGGCCACGCCACCTTCGTCGACGGCAAGACCGTCCGGGTCGAGGGCGCAGACGGAGGTGAGAATGGCCCCCTCACCATCCGCGCCGATTCGATCTGCATCGCCACCGGGTCGGAAGCGGTCGAACTGCCCTTCCTGCCCTTTGGCGACGATATCATCTCCTCGACCGAGGCGCTGTCGCTCGCCGCCGTGCCGAAACATCTTGCCGTTGTGGGCGCGGGCTATATCGGCATGGAGCTCGGCATGGCCTATGCGAAGCTCGGTGCGCAGGTCAGCATTGTCGAGGCCGAAAACCGCATCCTGCCGCTTTACGACAAAGACCTGACCAAACCGGTCATGAAGCGTGCCGCTGCGCTCGGCATCGAACTGCGTCTCGGAACCAAAGCAAAGGGCAAGGCGAAATCCGGACTTGAAATCGAGACGCCGGACAGCAAGGGCGAGACCATCAAGGCCGACAAGATTCTCGTGACCGTTGGTCGCCGCCCGCTAACCGAAGGCTGGGGGCGTGAAAATCTGGTGCTCGACATGGACGGTCGTCACATCCGCATTGACCGTCGCTGCCAGACTAGCATGGCGGGCATCTATGCCATCGGCGACGTGACCGGCGAACCCATGCTGGCGCACCGTGCCATGGCACAGGGCGAAATGGTGGCCGAGATCGTCGCGGGCAAAACCCGCCACTGGGACAAGGCGGTCATCCCTGCGATTTGCTTTACCGATCCCGAGATCGTCAGTGCGGGGCTGTCGCCGGACGAAGCAAGGGCCGCGGGGCACGACATCGATACCGCCATTTTCCCCTTCGCCGCCAATGGCCGCGCCCTGACCATGGAAGCGGATGACGGCTTCGTCCGCATCATCGCGCGCAAGGACAATCATCTCGTGCTCGGCCTGCAGGCGGTCGGCAGGGGCTGCGCCGAACTCTCCGCCGCCTTCGGTCTCGCCATCGAAATGGGCGCAACGTTGGAGGACATCGCCGGCACCATCCACGCGCATCCGACGCAAGGTGAAGCTCTGCAGGAAGCTGCCTTGCGCGCATTGGGTCACGCACTTCATATATAAGCAGAATTCGCGGTTCGCCCTTCGCCTCTTTCAGAGGACACGCGCGTCTCCAATATTTCATTCATATCTCAGCGCTTGCGCGGGCTCCGCATGGGCGACGGGCCAGTTTTGCGCGAAAACGGTCGCCGCCGCGATCACAAGCGCGAGGAGCGACGCACCTGTGAAGAAGGTTCCCAGTCAGCATCTGAAATCATAGGTTTGAAAAGCCATGCTGCATCCGACAGGATAAACAGGAGCACTCAAATCATGGGGAATGTTCCGTACATCTTTCATAGATGCGATTTCATGGCGACGGCTTAATGAGTTGCCGCAAGCGCCCCGAACTTCTGGGATTTCACTGAATTGTCTGTTAGACCTCCTGGCGCTCGAGGAGGTAGATCTGACGCCCGCCGTCTTCGAGCGATGTCACGACAATGCGTCGGCCTGCAATATCCGGGCAGGGGTGAAGATCGCACCGGAAGGGACCCCTCTTCGGTCTATGTCCTGCAAACTGCGCAATTTTTTCATGGTGTTTCGTGCGCTTGTCGAACAGGATCAGGTCGATATCTTCTCGATATGGTGTATCGAGAACAAACACATTCGGGGCAGCGGGCATATGGCGGATGTGCACGTTCGTGGTGATCAGCTCCGGGGCCATCTGCTCTATCTCTGTGCCTTGTGGTGCAGTGTCATCGAAAAGGAAAAGGCCGTCGCTCCGCCAGAAGTATAATTGCTCATTACTCAGCCAGATCACATGCGATGTCGCGGACGCGAGCAGGCGGACGTCGGAGCCGTCCATATTGGCCGTCAGGCTCACACCCTGTTGATCGCTCCATGATTTGCCGATGTTCCGCCAGCGCAGCTTGACGGTGAAGCGTCGTCCATCCGGCGAGATTTTCGCATGGTTGAACCAGTAATGATAGCGTTTCAGCAGGTGCTTCGCCCTTGCCCTGAGGGACAGGTGCCGCGTCAATATATCGACCGCCTGCGCAAGCGGCAGGATCAGGGCGGTCTTGCCGCTGTCGAGATCGACCCGGCAAACGCCCTCGTCGCTCGGCTTGCGCCGCATCGACCGGTCCGGGACGTTCGCATAGCCGTAACCCGGGCGCAGCATATTCAGGCGGCTCATATCGAGCGAAAGTGCGGCTGTGCCCGATGGCGCGATCGCGTAAACAGGCACATCAAGGTCGTGAACGTCCTTATTGGAAATGTCGCATATGCGCGCGCCGAAGCGATTGTCCGACAGCCTGATGTTCCAGATCGCGCGCGTCTTCCCGGCAGGCTGTGTGGGAAGGAACTGGCTCATCGCGCCCTGCTGCCAGCTCCAGGCGCTCGTCGGTCCAAGGGGTTGCCATTCCGCTCCTGACTCCAGGTCCATGATCCCGATTTCGATGTCGTCGTCCACCGCGGGATGATGGCCCTGAAACCGCATCTGATGACCGATCACGAAGCGGGCGGTCTCGTCGATCACGGGAATGTCGTAATAGGCATGTGAGTGATATCGGGAATCGTCGGTGCCGGTGGTCAGCTGCCGCCTCGTCCATGTGCCGAAATCGGTCATCCGGTTGTGATCCTGGTTGAAAAGCGGCGCATGGCGGCGACGCGCAGCCGCCAGGGCACCAGAGACGTGTGATCATGGGACATGACCGGAACCCCAGCCAGCTGGACATGGTCTTCGTCGCCGATGAATCCGAGCAGCTTGCGCCCATAGCGACTGCCCACTTCGCTCGCACCCCTGGTCTCGAAACGCTGCCTGACCGCTCCCTTCAGCGCGGCGGTCCATTTGAAATGATGCACACGGAAGGGAACGCCGAAGCGGATAGGGGCACGGGTCATTCCCCGAAACGACGACAGGTTGGCACCGTAAATGCTCCTGACTTCCGCGTCTTCGGTTTCGGCCCGGTGACCCCCAAGGCGGGGTGAGAGCGTAGCGCGGTACAGCATCAGTTTCACTGTGCCGTGCCAATAGGCACCATCCTCGCCCTGCCTGACGGTGCAGGCCACATCCGCTTTCACCGGATATTGCGCGAACAGCGACGGGTCGCTCGCCACCGGTGCGAGTGCGCCGTCCGCAGCGAGGCGGTCGATGAAAACGCCCTGCGCGCAGTTGAAACCGCCTTTCTCCATATAGGAACGGATTTCCGGCAGCGGCGCGGGATATTCATGCAGCTCGTCGACATCGGCGGAGACGACCCAGTCTTCGACGCGCGTCACGTCCGCCTGTGTCTTTCTGCGCTCGGCCCACATGCCATTGCTTGTATAGGCCGCGATCCAGCGTCGGGGCGGCCTCAGGCCATGTCCTGCCGCAATCTCTTCCGCCGCCGAAAGACCGGAATGCGTGGGCTCCGCGGCATTGATAATGAGGTGGATATTTTCCGGAAGGACGCCAAGATCCAGATAATGTTTCAGAAAATGCGGGAGCAGCGGCAGGTCGTGCGCGACGCCCACGCAACTGATCAGATGAACGTCACGCATGGTTTTCACCGTCGGCATAACAGGAAAGAAAGTCGTGGCTGGCGATGATGCGGTTCACTTCCGCCCTCTGCTCTGTGGACCAGCCGATCAGATCACGCGGTCCTGAGCGCGCGGGCCTCACGATGGCAATGCATTGTCGCAGACGTTCAGCATCGGGCGCGATCCCGATGAAATCGAACAGCGCGGGGACGGCCCGTTCGGCGTCACGCGTGAACGCTCCGTAATCAACGTGCAGGAAATCCTCCGGTCTTACGCGCGCCCGGATCGCCGCGACGCCTTCGCAAAGGGTCGCATAGTCCGCGATCATGCCATCGTCCGCATGTGCGGAAATATCGCCCGCGTCCATTGCATCACGAAGCTGTGCGCGGAAATCGGCAGCGTTCGCGGCTGCGATACGGAGGCGGTCGTATAGACGGTTCTGGCGCATCGACATGACGGCGATATTGTCGAATGGATTGCGTGTCACCAATACCCATTGGTGCCGCGCGGGGATGAGTTTGGGCAATATCTCCAGAAGGCGCGGATCCTTCAGCGTGCGGCGCACCGCCCAGTCCCCCTTCTTGTCCCCCATGACCGCAAATGGTTTCCGCGCGGCAAGGGGATCCGTTCCCAGATCGTAGGAGAGGCCGTTCCACCAGCGCCCGTTGCGTTCGAAGGCGACCGCATTGGACAGGATCAGGCCCCGAATGGCGCTGTAGGGCAGCCGCGCATCGACCAGCCCCATCACATCGAGTTCGTGGGAGAGGCAGACGGCTTCGCTCGCGGAGAAAATTGCGCCGATCAGGGAATGGCCCGAGCGGGGAAAGCCGACGAATTGCAGAAAGCGCGATGGCGGCGGAATGAGGGCGGCGTGTCTGGCCCAGGCGGACGTTCCCCGCATCAGTAACCGCGCCATATGCACGTCCGCATGACTGCGGGAGGCCTCGCCGATGAAAACCGGCAAACTCTGCTTGCGCCGTATCCAGCGTCTGGGTTTCAGCAAGGTCATCTAGCTGGCTCGGTCCCGTGCCCCACCGGACAGCGAATTCCATGCCAGACGGCCTGCGAGCGATGCCGTGTAAAATCCGGGGCGCTTACGGAAGGCGTGCGCGGCAAGGCGGGCCGCCAAAGCGGGATCGCTGTCGGCATGATATTGCGCCTGTGCGATATGCGCGTGCCGGTAACGTTCGTCGAACCATTTCAGGACCGCTCTCGACTCCCTCATGGCCGCGCGTCTCCGCACCTGTCGTAACCTAGGGCTTCCCTTCTCGACGTTCGCTTTCGGCAGCTTGTGATAGCCCCGGATCAACTCGACCATCGCCGCCGCTTCGTCGACGGAAAGTTCGCACCCGCAATATGCCGAAAGCGCACGTTGTTTGATCGTGTGGCTCAGACGCTCGCCTTTCTTTCCGCGACGGGCGACGACCCCGCCATCATGTACGCGGTAATCCACCAGCGGCTCGGCGATGTTCGCCAACCGGGTCGTCTTTCGCAAGCGCAGCCACAGGTCGCTGTCCTGCGCGGTCCACAGCGTCTCGTCATAGCCGCCGACTGCCCGCACCGCATCCCGGCGGAACATCGCGCCAGGATGCAGGATCGGCGTTTGGAACATCATGGCGAACGCGATCAGGTCCGGGTTCGTTATCGCGGTTTCCATGTCCATCACCTCTCCGGCGGCGTCGATACGGCGGAAGCCGCAGGACACCAGCCCGATATCCGGATGGTCACGCAGGAAGGCGGCCTGCCTCTCCAGCCTGGACGATATGTGGATATCGTCCGCGTCGGCCCGCGCCACGAGGTCCGCGCGACATGTCTCAAGCCCAAGATTCAGGCTGGCGGCGAGTCCGCGCGACACTTCGTTCCTAAGCAGCGTAACCTGCGCCCCACTGCCCGCGAAGTTCTCCAATAGGGCACCCGTTCCATCGGTGCTGCCATCGTCGATGATGACATAGTCGATATCCGTCAGGGTCTGTGCCCGCAGCGATTCCAGAGTGGACGGCAGGAACCGTTCTCCGTCACGCACGGACATCAATATGCTGACGGTCGGAATATTCATCAGGCGCCTTCTGAAGTGATTTTGCGCTGACTCCAGTTGCCGTCGACGAGTACAGTTCCCATGCGACGCGGCGGAAACCGTCCGGTCGGAAAGAAGGTCGAACTCTCCGTTTCGAAGAGAAACGCATTGGGGATCCGGTCACTCAATCCACTCCGCGGCGAAATGATGACTGCGCCAACTCGATATTTGCCGGGTAGAAGAGGTAGCTTGGAGATGGTTAGCTGAATGCGTGATCGACCGCTAATGTGGATCGACGCACCGGACATATCGGAATCCAAGCAGAACAGGTTTGATCCTTCGCTGTCCTTGAAGACCAAACGTATCTTGGCACCAGCGGATGCCCCGTTCTCAGTTTGTGAATTTTCGACGTCGAGTTCGAAGGTCGTCGTTTCACCCGAAACCGGTCGCTGGATCTCATGGCCCGCCGCATCGCGCATGCGCCCAGCCGTAAAGCGCAGCGGGCCACTGGTTTCACGTAGTTCGTTATCATCGGAAAACCCGGTTTCGGCCCCTGTCGAGAATGCCGAAAGATAGGTGCGGATGACGTCGTTCGGTTTGCCATCCTCCACCACGCGCCCATCCTTGAGCAGTAGGCACCGCGAGCAAAGATTCTGGACCGCCCCCATATTGTGGCTGACGAACAGAACCGTGCGTCCCTTGCTCGCCACGTCTTCCATCTTGCCGAGACAGCGTTTCTGGAAATCGGCGTCGCCTACGGCCAAAACTTCGTCGACGATCATGATGTCCGGTTCCAGATGCGCGGCGACGGAAAAACCCAGGCGCACCTTCATGCCGGTCGAATAGCGCTTGATCGGTGTGTCGAGGAACCGCTCGACACCCGAAAAGGCGACGATCTCGTCGAATTTCCTCCGCACCTCGTCACGTGACATGCCAAGGATCGTACCGTTCATCATAATGTTGTCGCGGCCCGAAAGTTCGGGGTGGAAGCCCGTACCCACTTCCAAGAGGCTCGACACCCGTCCGCGCAACCGCACCTCGCCCCGCGTTGGATCGGTAATGCGCGATAGCACCTTCAGCAACGTCGACTTGCCCGCGCCGTTCGCGCCGACGAAGCCGACCGTTTCTCCGGCATGTATGTCGAACGACACATCCTTCAGCGCCCAGAAGAGGTCATCGGTTGCATCGTCTTGATCGAAGGTGTTCAGGCCCCTGAGCCTGCGGAAGTTACGGAACGGCGCGGCCAGCCCCTGGCCCATCGCGGTCAGCAGCGTGTCGCTTTTCTCACGCTCGCGGCCGATGCGATAGGCCTTGCCCAGACCCCGCGTGCTAATCGTGAGGTCGGACATCAGCCGACGTCCGCGAAAACATGCTGGCGACGCTGAAAATACAGCGCGCCGCTCACGAAGAGAACGAGCGAAACGACCGCCCCGATCCCGATCAGGTCCGGGCGGAGAGGCGTGCCACCCAACAGGATCGACCGGAACCCGTCGATCACGCCGACCATGGGGTTGAGCGCGTAAAGCCTTTGATAGGCCTCAGGGACGATGCTGGTCGAATAGACCACCGGGCTGGCGTACATCAGGATTTGCACCATGAACGTCGACGCGTAGTTCACGTCGCGATACTGAACCGACAGCGCGGACAGCCAGAACGCCGCCCCCGCCGAGGTAAGGATCATTATGATGACCAGACCGGGAACCAGCAGCCAGCCAAATGTGGGCGTCACCCCATAGAAAAGCAGCATGATCAGCAGCATCGCCATCCCGATCAGGAAATCGATAAGCCGTGCGCTGACTTCGGACAGGGGCAGGATCAGACGGGGGAAGTAGATCTTGCTGATTAGGTTCGCG
The DNA here is from genome assembly GCA_049650205.1 of Pacificimonas sp. Lineage (GTDB taxonomy): Bacteria > Pseudomonadota > Alphaproteobacteria > Sphingomonadales > Sphingomonadaceae > Pacificimonas. Next base: position 17,315 of record JBARZR010000188.1, read on the forward strand.
TTCGCCGTCAGGCTGGACGTCGCCTGTGTCAGCGCGTTCGAGAAATAGGTCCAGGGGACCAGCGCGGCGAAGGCGAACACCGCGTAATTCTCCCCATCCGACTTCACGCCGATAAGGGTGCCGAAGATGATCGTGAACACGAACATCTGCATCAGCGGTTGTATGACGGCCCAGCCGAACCCCAATACACTCTGGGCATAGCGCACCTTGATGCTTCTCAGCACAAGGAACCGCAGCAGGTCGGCATAAGCCGGAATCTCGAACAGACTTCCAAAGCTGCGTCGGCGCGCCGCCGAAATAACGTGGAAATCGGGATCCGCTGCCGGGTCGGTCATCGGGATGCCAAAATGGAAACCGCGGCGCGGAATGCCCATCCGCCGCCAAGATATTTCGCCAGCCACGCGACGTCCGCGAGGAAGCGCGACGCCCCCGTTCGCGACGATCTCAGCAGTTCCTGCGCCGCGCGGTAGCGGGCCTGCTTCAGTGAGGCGCACAACCTCGCATCCAGACCCCGGGCCATGATACGTGACGCGACAAGGACGTTGTCCCGGCTGATCTCGCGCGCATTGTCCCGCCTTGTCAGACTGCCCTCGGTCTCGCGAATGCACGTATCGGCGCTTTGCAGATATTTGACCTTCGGCTGTGCGGAAAGAACCTGCCAGAAGAATTCATAATCCTCGCAGGTCTGTATATCCTCCGCAAAGCGCGCACTGGTCCGGTTCACGAGATCACGCGATACGGCGACGGTCGAGGTCTTGATGAAAAATCCGGAAAACAGATGGTTGATATCCTCCATCAAATCCGCCGGATAGTTACTGCCGATCCTTTCCGTACCCTCCGGAAACAGATATCTGCGATCATGATGGATGAAGTCGACATCCGGACCTGCATCCACGGCGGCAGCCAGATTGGCAAGTTTGTCGGGCATGGGAATATCGTCGGAATCCAGAAACACCAGCCAGTCGCCAGCGGCCATCGCCATTGCCCGGTTCCGCGCCGCCCCGGGTCCGGCATTGGTCTGCGCGACCACGGTCAGCCCGGGGAGCCTGCCAGAATAGGATTCCGCGATCATTTTGCTGTCGTCCCTGGACCCGTCGTCTATTATGATTATTTCTTCAGGTTGAAGGGTCTGCCGCGCCACGGCATCAAGGGTTTCAGCAATCAGATGCGCGCGGTTATATAACGGAATGATGATTGAGGCGTGCAAGACTATGGGCCTGTACCAGGATTCGAGAAGTTGAGCGAAATATCATTTTGGTTTTAGAAAGCAAATAGTTATATCTTTCCCTGACCTCTGGACGGTAGCACCCTTTCGTCAGCTGCGTCCCGGACTGCTTCTCCGGTCTCTGAAAAGCGCGTTTTTCAGGATGATCCTGCCTGCCGGAGCCGTCATTGTCGAGGATGGATCACCAGTTCCGGCGCGGGCGGACAAATAGCTTTGCGTATTCTTTTCGCCACCGATCATGTATTTCTACCTCAGCGTGTTGGCGGCAGCGAGGCGAGCATCGAAGGCTTCGTGCGGCATCTCGCGCTGCGCGGACATGATTGCGCCGTCTCTGCGCGCCTCGACCGCAATGGTCGGCTCGGCGTTTTTCTAAGGGCGAAGCGGATCATGAAAGGCGCGTTTGGCAGTCCGCGATGTGCGACCGTCGACCATGTTCGGGGCTACCCGGTTTACCGCGCGCAAAAGGTTGAGGCCGCGCAGGATGAGGTTGTGGCGGACTTCGCACCCGATGCGGTTATCATCGAGGGAAGCTTCCCGGTGCCGCGCCTGGAAACAGCTTTGGCAGCAAGGCAGCGCGTCGTCGCCTTTTTACGGAATTGCGAATGGCAGCGACTTGGCGGCGACCTGCCCAGGCACGTCAATGTCCGATATGCGGCCAACTCGCAGGCAACGGCGGCTGCCCACGGGGATCGCTTCGGGGTCGACGCGGTCGTCATTCCTCCCCTTGTCGATCCGGCCCTCTATCGCTGTGAACCCCAGGCACGCTATGTGACATTCGTCAATCCGGTGCCGGAAAAGGGTGTTGATCTCGCATTCGCCATCGCGGAACTGTGTCCGGAAATCGAATTTCAGTTCATAGAGAGCTGGCCAAGGCCGCCTGCCGAGCGGGAGTGGTTGAAATCCGCTATCGATGCGCTGCCCAACGTCCGGCTGTTGCCGCCATCGTCGGACATGCGCGATATTTATAGGCGAACCGCATTCATGCTGGTTCCCAGCCAATGGTTTGAAGGGTGGGGCCGTATCGTGACGGAAGCCCAGATAAGCGGCATCCCCTCGATCGCTTCGAACATGGGAGGATTGCCGGAGGCTGTGGGAAAAGGTGGAATCCTGTTACCTGCCAATGCCCCGGCAGAAGCATGGGCCGCGGCGTGTCGTCAGATGTGGTCTGATGAACAGCTATATGCAGATTTCAGCAAACACGCTCGGGCGCACAGTCAGCAGAACGACCCTGGCCGATTGGCTGTCAGACTGGAGAAACTCGTCGAGGAACTGGTCAATTCCCGATGACATGCACGAACATCCTGGTGTCGGTGCAGCAACTGCAGGGATAGAAAGTCCACCATGAATTTCATTCGAGATTTTCTACCGGATCGTGTCAGCTTTGCCGCGATGATAGGCTGCCTGTTGTTCACGGCCGTCATCATCGGTCTTGTCGCGCTGCAATCCACGTTCCCGCCCTCCAGTCTCTATCGCGATCCGCTGGCGGTTGCCGCAACATTAACATCGGGAAAGGAAACATGCTGCTCACCATGGCTGGGCAGTGTGAACGTTCTCGGCACTCTTCTCCTCTTTGGCTCCTTTACGATCGGGGCTTTCGTTTTCCTGTACGGAGTGGTGGCGGATATGTCGCGCCGCTCGCTGCTGTTCTGGCTCATAGCCATGGCCAACGCGCTTTTTCTCGCTGCCGACGACGGCTTCATGCTGCATGAAACTTATGGACGGCGCATCGGCGGCATACTCCCTTTATTTCAGTCGCTTAGAATCGTGGGAACCAGCATTTTCCTGTATTTCTGGTTCCGCGCCAGGCGCACCCCTTGGGACATATTCCTCCCTCTCGCACTGGCAGCCTTCATCGGGTCGCTCGCGATCGATCTGAATCTGGAACAGACCTCCGACGTGTTGGTGATTGAAGACGGGTTCAAGCTTCTCGGCATAGCATTCTGGTTTGTTCTCTTCATGGGTCGTGGAATCTGTGAGATTTCACATCTGCACCTGAAAGCACAGGACTGAACGCAGGGTTTGAGCGGCTTCATTCTGACCTATCCAGGAGTCGCCTTCCTCAAGAAGAAGTGTCGAGGAATATGAGGCTCTATCTTCCACGCATTCTGACTGAGGTGTTAAGCACGGAGCTGGCTGGCGAGCCCCGGAATTGGAGCACAGCTGTGGTGCGTCCGACCAGATAAGACGGGTACTCAATTCAATGGAAACTTCCTTAACCGACAGCAGACTGAACCTATGTTCGGAGCAGCTTTCAGCTTTCCGATCAATTTTGGCCGGCGCCCATCCAGCTTGAACGACAAACCATTTTCCCCCGACAGAAATCGTTTCGCTGAACCATCTATGCTTGCCATGATTGCCTAGCGGTGCGATTGTGCTGGGCTCAAAATGCTGTGCATTTTTAGTAAATAAAACCCGTGGGTTTTGTTTTGAATATGGTCTGAATTATTACAGACCTCATTTGTCTGTAGCTTTGCTTTCGGAACGGACAGTGCCGTGATGGCATCTCTTTGTCCGTACGGTCCCATTCCGGGGATGTGGGAGCAATGGCATGGCACTGGTGATCGGAACCCGGCTTACCGAGCTTATGAGTGCGGTGGACCGTGCGGCCAGCGCGATACCGGGCCGCATCGGCGATTTCCTGAACCGGTTCGCCGCTATCCAGATCGAAACGACAGCTTCTGCCGACGCGACGTTCTATCATGGCCGCATGCAGCTCGACCCTACCCCGGACGGAACGCTTGGCGGCGCGATCGATCTCGGTTTTGGAAAACTGCGCAGTCCCTCGCTCGCAGACGGCATTCCGTTTCAACTGGCCTTTCCTCGCCGCGCGCCGGACGGCGCCACAGTCGCAGATATGGAACCCGCGGCGGACCGCTGGCGGCTCGATCTCGTCCTCGACCTGTTCGATCTTGAACTGGACGGGCTGCGCCCCGCGCGGCTGGTGCCGGAGGCGGGGACCGTACCGCGCCATCTGGTACGCGATCCCTCGGGACAGAAGGTACGTCTCTCAGGTGGTGCCGTTCTGCGGCTGGAAAAGGCGGGTCCGGATGCGGATGTCGTCCCGCGCCTGATCCACGCGCCCGATCCGCTGGATCCACTTTCCGCATCAGGCTTCGTCGCCAGTGTGACGATGACTCCGCCTCATGTCTTTATCGGCGGTTCGCAATTCGGCTTGACGGTGACGCGGCTTCTTTATGATGGCTCGGAAACCTTTACGCCGCCTGAAATCATGCAGCGCGGCCAGCCCGCCAGCTGGCAGGGGCTGCTGATCGACGAGGCGACCGTCTATCTGCCGCGCCATACGCCCGCGCTGGGCGGCCTGTCGGCGGGCGTGCGCGATCTGCTGATCGGCAGTCCGATGGGCCTGCAGGGCCAGCTGGAAATCCAGTTTGGCCGCACGGCGCTGGCTCCGTCCACCTTCCAGTTCGCGCAGATCAGGGAGGATGGCCCGACCAGCCTCGCCATCGGTCCGGATACGGGTTCGGTGCGGGAGCGGGTCATCGAAATCCAGGCGGTGGAGGGCATGCCCGCGCGCATCAGCGCCGCGCTCAACGCCTCCGAACCGCAGGACGATGATGCGCTATCGGACTGGTCCGCCGACTGGCGCTGGCCGACCGCGAACGGCTCGATCCTGACGACCGGCGACAGTTCCACCGGCTCCGTCATGCCCGGCCAGACGCTGAGGGTCGTCCCGTTCGAAATGGTCGCCCCGGGATCGCCGGGCGGAGAGGCGCAGCGGGTCAATCACCCGGAAATCAGTTTCCGCTTCGTCTCCGCCGGAACCGCGCCGTCAATTTCCATCGCGGTCACCAGCGGCACCTTTGAAAATGTCCTGTCGCTTTCAGGCACAAAGGAAGACCTGGAAGAGCTGACCCTGACCGCCGCCGACGAGGGCGCGGGCGGCGATTTCACCTGGCGGATCGATGGCGAGGACGGGCGAACGCAGGACGCTGACTTCCCGCTCGATGTCGGCGATCTGACCGGGCGGCATATTATCGTCCTCGAACAGAAGGACGATCAGGATATCGTCGTCACGTCCCGTGTCGAGCTGACGGTCCTGACCGAAGGCCGTCTGCTTGTCGGTACGGAGGACGGCGTCTTCGCGGGCGACGATGCCGCGACGCCGCTGCCGCTATCCGCCGTCGTCAACACCTATGACCTGTCCGATTTCCACGGCACGGGCGACAGCAACACCAACCCGATTCAGGCCAATCTGACAGCCAGCGCGCCCTTCGTGACCGTCCCCGCCGACGGTCTGGCGCACGTGACTATCACCTCGGACACAAACGGCGGCGGCACCCTCACGCCCCCACCGCCGGTCCCGCGCGACCGCGTCGTGACCATCCTCTTCGCCAACGATCATCCAAAGCAGGACGGTACGGGCACGGTCAGCGCCATTTGGGCAACTGGCGAAATCACGGACGATGAGCGGACCCTTCTCGGGCCTGCAGCAGAGGTCGGACGCCCCGCCTATTCCGCCACATCGCTACGAACCTGGGCGGCGCAATATCCGGGAGCGAACTTCTTGGTCGTTGGCCGGTGCAGCGATGTCGCCAGTGCGAATTACAACCGGGGTCTCGCCGCGCGCCGGGCAGAGTTCATCACGGCACATCTGACAGCCGACGCCGCCGACGGCACCAGCGAAGCCATTGCCGCATCGCGCGTCGCCCTGCGCGGAGAACAGAACCAGTGGACCACGCCCTCCGGCTGGTCCGGTCCCCTGCCCGATGAGGCCGAGGAAAATCCGGACCTCGGCCTGACCGAAGACGAACAGTCGGACGTCGCGGAGGGGACGCCCCGAAACGGCTGGCTGATCGAACAGCGGTCCGATTACGACCGTACCGACACCGAGAACTGGCCGCCCGAGCATGATCCGAGCCACCAGTCGGAGCAGGTCCGCCGCCTCTATCGCCGCGTCGACGTCTATGCGTCGGGCGGCGCGCCCGTGCCGGAAACCGTCATTCCAGATGACAGCAGTGTCACGGCGCAGGAACTTCGCCGCGCGCTGGTCCCGGCAACGGGCCGCGACCCCGCGCCCGCGAGCAGCGGCACGCCCGACGCGGATTTCAGGGTCAAGCTCGTCATCGCCTGGGACAGCCCCACCGTCTCCAGCTGGTATGACGCGGTACCGACCCTGGCCGAGGCGGAATTCGCCTGGAGCCCCAATGAAACACCTTTACCCGAGGTTGACGGCGATGAGGTCGACCTTTCGCGCGAAATCTTCACGCTGCAGTTCAAATGGGTTCACGACGTCCGGACCGGCTACACGCTCGTCACCGCCGGTCTGAAGTCGGAGGGCGACGAGGACGGTCTTTTCGCGATCGAAAACGATGTCGTGACGACGGCGCTGGCACTCGGCCCAGCGCTGCTATCGGGAATGGACGCGGACACCGACGCGCTCGGAGCCGGTGCGCGTATGAGCGCGCTTGTCGGCGGCATCGCCGCGCTCAACATCCCCATCGCCGGACGCCCGCTGATCGGCGACGCCTCGCGCACGGTCGTCAACGGCTTCGGCATAGAAGCGGAGCTGGCCTCGATCGCCAATATCGGCACGGACGAGCAGTATCGCATCGTCGCCGACTATGTCTGCACGCTGCATATCGACGGTGAGGCGCTGGGCCTGAAGACCGCCGCCGACCGCCCGGTGAAGATCCGCTACAAGCGCGTCGGCATCGAATATGACACCTCCGCGGGCGATGATTTCTGGGAACGCATCGGCCTCGTCTTCGACACCAACACGCTTGAGATCGAGGATCCGGGCAAATGGGAAATCGACGGTGTCCTCGGCAGTCTCCTTCGCATCAGCGAAATGAGCATGGGGCGCGGGTCCTTCTGGATAGAGGGCACAATCAGCATCGCGGCGGAACTCGGCGTCGTCGAAATCAGCGAGGCCACCATCCGGCTGACCTGGCATGACGGCAGCCCCAATCCGAAATTCGAGGTGCGCGGGTTCAAGGCGAAGGTCGACATCCCTTCCACGCTCAAGGGCGAAGGCCGCCTCAGGATCGAGGATGGCGGCCTTATCCGCGCGGGCGTCGATTGCGAAGTCATCCCCGCGAAGCTGAAGGCCAGCGCCGCCATCGCCTTTGCGAAAAAGACAGTCCCCGACCCCTATATCTTCCTCAGTCTGCATGTCGGCGTCCAGTTCGCCACGCCGCTGCCGCTCGCCCAGTCGGGCCTCGCCATCTATGGCCTGCGCGGGACATTCGTGATGAACGGCGAGCGGAAACTGCCGGACAATCCCGACCCCATCGCGCGTGAGCTGGCCTGGTTCGACGCCGATCCGGAAGACAAATACGACCCTAAGCTTGGCCAATATGCGCTCGGTTTCGGCGCAGTCGTCGGCACCATGCCGGACGCCAGCTTCATGTTCAGCTGCGAGGGGATGCTGTCGGTCGGCTTCCCCGATCCCGAAGTCATTTTCGGCGTCAAGGTCAATGTCGTTTCCATACCCGATACCGAGGTTTCGGATTCGGGCGACGGGTCGGAAGCGGCCATACGCGGCCTGATCGTCATCGACGACGAGGCGGTGAAGGTCGGCGTCATAGCCGAATACAAAATCCCCAAGCTGATCGAAGTCACGCTCCCTTTCAGCGCCTATTTCCCTTATCCCGGTAGCGGAGAATATGTCTATATTCGCGTTGGTTCCGACGGATATCTGCCATCCGCGGATAATCCCGACCACCGACCCCGTTACGGCGAACCCGTCACCATAAAGCTGCTACCGGGTACGCTCGACGTAGAGGCTTGGGCCTATCTGATGATCGAGGCGGGCGGCCTGCCTTATCTGGGCGGCAGGGAGGATTTCAGCTTCGACGGTTTCTCCGTCGGCTTCGGCGCGGGCTTCGGCATCGAGTGGAAGGCCGGACCCATCGAACTCTCCGCCTCCGCCAGCGTCCTCGCCGGCTTCGGCACGCGCCCGCTGCTCCTGAAGGCGGGGCTGTTCGTCGAAGGTCGGCTGTCGCTCGTCATTCTCTCCATCTCCGTGCGCGGCGAGCTCACCATGTGTCTCGACGGATCCGAAGGCGTCGATGATCCCAAAATCTATATCGAGGGTGAGTTCTGCGGCGAAGTCGATATGTGGTTCTTCTCCATATCGGGCTGCGTCGGCATATCCATTGGCGACGACAGTCCGCCAGTGCCGCCAGAGCCGCCCGCTCCCGTGAGCGACGTCACCCTGATCGACCGGCACGACCGCATCATGGGTCGCGGGGTCACCGGAGGCGCACCACTCGCAAATCCCATCTCTCCGACGCCTGCGGATATTGAGGAGTCAGATGAAAATGCCATTCCGACAACGCCGGACGCCCGGCCAAACCACACCGTCTGGCCCGACACGACACCGGTCATCAATTTCAGCCATTTCGTCGAGAACGGGCTCCCGAGCGATTCCCAATTCGCGCATATCCCCGGCAATCCATCCGGACCGAAGTGGTTCGGCGCGTCCGAACTGAAATACGCCTACCGGCTCGATCAACTCATCCTCCGGAAGCGCGGCGGCGCGGAGGTTGCCGATCCGGACGGCAACCCGCTCGATTGCGCCTGGCGCAGCAGCCCCGACCGCCCGCGCGATGGTGCGGATGGTTATGTCCCCGGCGACAATGACACGCAAAGCATGGCTCTGCTCAGCTGGGATGGCGACCGCTGGCCACTAAATCTGCCCGACGGGGGCGAAGGTCAGCCGGGCGATCCCGCCAACTATATCGAGCGCATCTGCGATCCCCTGCCCGCGCCCATGCCGCTCTGCCTATATGGCAAGGACGCGCGCCACCTTGGCCTTTACGGAATGCGCATTCCCGCTCCGGCACGCGGGCCAGAACCCTATGCCTCCCGCTATGCCATGTCGGGGGAGCCCGCCTTTGGCAGCGCGGCGAACCGGCTGACCGGACAGACCCTGCGCGCGTTTCTCGCCGGCGCGAACGCCTTCGTCCTTCCCGGTGCCGTGGAGAATCTTTCCTTCCCCACAAACGCTGGCGGCGAGACGCTCACGCGCGGTTACCGCCTGCCCGGCGCACGCTTCACGCGGCCAAGTGGTTTCATGGACATTCCATTGCCCTGGTCCGGCCATTATGACGGCAGCGTCGTCGACCCCGAACTGACCCTTCTGGTTTGCGATGCGCCCACCCAGGCAAAGGGCGTCGACCGGCCGGGCGGACGAGAGGATTGCGATGAGTTCACCGGCCTGAAGGTCGACACACGCACCGATAGGATCGACCGCCCGAGCTTCCTGCTGCGTCCCGCCGGAGCGGGGACCACCGCGCCCGCGCTCCTGACCACCACCGACAGCGTCGACCAGAGCCGCAATACGCCCGTGTCGGGCCGCGATGGCAATGGCGAGGTCGTCGTTCCCAATGCCGGTCTGCGGATTGAGCTGAAACGTGCCTGCCGCCGCGTCCAGGTTCACGTCATGCTGTTCAAGGAAAGCGCCATCAAGGCTGAGTCCCGCGACGCCCAGGGACGGCTCGTTGAGAACGCATCGACGCCGCGCACCACCCGTGTTCCGCACATCCTGACCTTCGAGGCATCCGCCAGCGACGATCCGATTGTCGAAATCAGTCTGTTTGGCGGTGAACAGAGCGCGGTCGTCTACAAGATCTGTTGCGTGACAGAGGATATCGGCACGGGTCAGGATTGTGAAAACCTGTTCGGCCTCAGGCCCAGCGGACAGGCTGGTCCCGTGGTTCGCTTCAAGGGATTGACCTTCACCGCGATCGACCGCCGCCAGACGCTCAGCCTGCTCGACTCCGTCGATCAGCGCGGCGGCGTAGCGCGGCGCGGGAGCGATGGCAGCGCTGAAGTCGGTTTCCCCGAAAAGGGCGTGGCCATCGACCTCGCATCTCCCTGCGACGTCGTCGATGTGCACGTCATGCTGTTCGCGGGACCGGTTAAGGGAGAGGCCGAAAACGCCGATGGCGATGTCATCGCTGGCGACAACACACCGCAAACCCAGTCACGCCCGCACATCCTGCATTTTGAAGGCAAGGACATCACCCGCGTGGTTCTACGCGGCGGCAATGGCGAGGCCGTGGTCTATCGCATCTGCTGCCTAGACAAACCGCAGGACGACGACACCACCATTGTCACGGGCGGCCTGCAGGACGGCGTCGTCGTCGTGCGCGGCGTGGCGCGGGACACGGGCGCAACTGCGGAATGGCGGGGCCGCGTCCGCTCCAGCCACATGGCGGACAAGCGGCGTTGCCAGGTGATTTCCTACAAGCCTGCGCCGGGATCAGCGCCCGCATGGCAAGGTGTTGAAATTGCTGCTCCTCCGGGGAAAATCATTCACATTCTTTCAAACTGCGCCGTCGACGAGGCTACGCACAACCGCCGTGAAGAAGACGAGGCCGCACGCGCCGAGCGGCGCGATGCCATGGACGAGGCCGGGGCTCGTCCTCCGGAGGCACGCCACCGCGTCCTCCTGGAGCCGGACACGCAGTATGAGATCGAGATCAGGTGGAGCTGGCAGGCATGGCCGTCGGAGGGCAGTGCCGAAACCCTGCCCGCCACGCCGCCGGAAGATGACTGGGCTCCCGCCAGCGAGCCACAGCTGTTCCGATTCGCGACCGCTGCCCAGACGGAGGAGGCGCTTGGCGAAGTACAGGATGGTCTGAACGAATATATCTTCGATGCGCGCGACATCGGCCGCTACCTGCTGGCCACCGAACCATCGGGAACGCGCGCGGCGCACTTCACCGCCGATCCCCTATGGGCGCATTTCTCCCCCGGTCATGTCGAGCAGCTGGCCGCAGCCTATGGGCGCACGCTCACCATAGAAATCGCGCGCACCGATCCACCGCCGGTCAGTGGCGGCGACCTGTCCGCCAGCACGGCGCCGCTGGCCTTCACTTTGTTATGGCGGGAACTGGTACGTTATCTGCTCAGCACCGGGCAGGAACGCCTGAACGCCGCCGCGGACGCCGCGTCCTGCATCGGCAAGCCCCCCTATGGCGGTGCGAGTGCGGAAATCCGCGCCGATCTCGAACCCGACGCGTCTTACGACATGCTGATCCTGGCCGTTGACGACAGCCTGCCGGAGGATCGCCGCCGCGTCGAAGTCGCGCGTACGCATTTCCATACCTCGCGCTATTCCGGCCCGGACGCGCTGCTGACGGCCGCCGGATATGACGAGATGACGAATGTAACGGCAGTCGATACCGCCGCGCCCCTGCCACCGGAGGATTATATTCTGCCCGAGGGCGCGTCGCTGCCGACCGGCGATTTGCGGTCCGGCGACATGGCGCTCGATGCCGCACTGGAGGCGATCGGCCTTGGCACCCTGCCGTCCCGCGCCGACAGTACGGGCCGGCCTGCCTCCATCGCTATCTGGCAACAGGCGGGCGCGGACTGGCGGCTGGCCGGCGTGCTGATCGACCATGTGGAACCGCTTGTGCGCGAACAGACCGTACAGGCCGCCAGCGCGGACGATCCCGATTTCGGCACGCGCTTCGACCTGACGCACATGGAGCTGTCGGATCGTACGCGCCTCGATCCCGTTCGGGCGAATGAAAGCCGCACGCGGATGTTGTTCACGCCCGCCGCGCCGCGCCGCATGACCGCATCCGGCGAACACGCCCTGACGCTATCGGTCACCGTGCCCGCGTCGCCGGAACATCCCGGCGGAACGCTGCGCTATGGACGTCGCATCGGTGCCGTGCCCGCGCTGATCGCCGAGGAGGGGCTTTGACATGACCGCACCTGTTGTTTCCCCCTTCCTGATGAACGCGCAGGCCTTTCCCGCGCATCCGTCCGAACCGCACCTGACGCGGGGCACGCATCTGCGCATTTCGCACAATCCGCTGCTTGGCCTGCCTGCCGCCCCTTTCATGGTTGCGAAAATCGGCTTCAAGGAGATGAAGCGCTTTCAGCTCCGGCAGGATGCCCTGTGGGTTGATAGCCGGGGACAAGTGATCACACCGCCATTTTCATTAAGGCCGGACAATCCCGTCACATGCCATCTCATCGTGCCGCAGGGTGAGGCCTGTGTCTGGGCACGGATCGTGGCGGACCCGGGCGGTGGCGGCCAGCCGCCCGTTCTTACCCATTTGGGAGGGCGCGTCAGCAGTAATGCCACGACAAGCCGCACCGCTGCGGCAAACATCCGCACATCGGGCAACATCCTGCGCGACCGTGTCCTGGGAACCGCGGCGGGCAGAGCCGATATCCGATTGCCGGACAATGTGCGGGACCGCATCCGCCAGCCGGTCGATATCGGCGATATCATTCGCCGTCCGATGGTGCCGAAAGGCATCCGGGTCGAGGCATTCGCCGACGGCATGCGCGGACTCAACAGTGTCGGTGTTCGTACCGAGCCACGCTATGCCTTTTCCGCACCTGGCCTGATGGCATTCGAACTGTCCGGCACGGGCGCGGTTGCGGGTATCGAGTGGCTGGAAAAGGGCAGCCTCGACCAGCAGAAATTCCGCCAGTGGCGCGCCCTCAACCTGCCGCACAAGAGCGGCCATCGCTATATCTCCGTCAAGGATCCGGAGGATGCGGCCATGCGCCGGGTTCAGGACGCTGCGCCCAAACGCCGCCCTCTTCAGGACGTGGCCGGTGTCGGCGGCCCCGCAAGCGCCCCACCACACGACGCTGCGGAGGAAGCGCGCCGCGTCACCTCCCTGACCGAGGGCATGGACGATATTCTCGAACGGCTGATCAACGACGATTCCGCATCTCAGCTGAACCTGGAGGAAAGAAACCCGATCCCCGGCGTCACCAATGGTTTCATGCGGATCAAGCTGCTTCATCACGTCATGCAGGGCACGCTCGACCCCGGCACGGCGGAATGGCTTGGCTATATGACGGTGGACCGGGACGAACTTGAGGAGGCGAATGCGTTCACCTTCTATCATGTCGAGGGGTTTTTCAGCGAGGAGAGCCTGATTTCCAGTCTGCGCCTCAATCCCGGCGATCCGGACAGCGCGAAGAAGGCGCTTCTGCGCGCGTCGCTGAACAACCTGCCCGCCGATGCCGTCTATGCCGATGCCCGCGCGGCGATTCCCGACATCCGCCGCCGTATCGCCGCGACCGGCGGAGCGGATATGGATGAGGACGAACTGGCCCGCTTTGCCGAACGGTCCGGCCGCATGTTCCGGATCGGCAGCGTGGCCGTCGCCGATATATTCGCACCAGCGGCACCGCCCGCGCCGCCGCGTATTACGGACATTTCCCATGTCGGCTGGCTGCCCGCGCCCATCGACACCCCGCGCCGCCAGGTCGATGTCAGCGTCGATGGCGGCGAACTGATGGGCCTGATGGCGGCGGAACGGCGCGCAAATGGAAGTGATGTCCCCCTGAACCGAAAGAATGCGCGCGGATTTCACACCCCGCTCACATTGTCGCTGCCTTCGGATACTTGGCCGACGGACGTCAGTCCGCGTCCGGGAACCGGTTTCATCCATGATGATCGCGCCCCTGCGGCAGGCGCGCGCTATTCGCTGGCGCAGCAGGACCGGTTCGGCAGATGGACCGGCTATGCCCGCCGCGATATCGGTCCCGGCATACGGCCCGCGCCGCCCATCCCGGTGCTTCAGGCCTTGTACAAGATGCCGGAACTTACCGATCCGGAACCATCGCCGTTTCCACGCGGTGTGGTCCGCATCCGTGTTCCCGTTCCCGGCGCCGAGACCCTCGCGCCCGCCGCGCACCGCCTCGGCGCTCTGGTGATGGAGACGACCGGCCATCCCGGCGTGACATCGCCGCGCACAGAGGTGATCGCCGATCCCGCCAATCCGGGCGACATGCTCGACTTCACCTTCGACGCGCCGCGCCTGAACCCGCAGCAGGTACTGAAGCTGACTTTCACGGCCATATGGCGCGACACCACAGGCAGGACGTCGGCGCAGTCGCAGCCTGTCGTCCTGACCCTGCGCGACCCGCGCCCGCCCGCACAGCTGACCGTGCCCGATATTCTCAGCTATTCGGCACGTCCCGACGCGCAGGGCCGTGCGCTGGTGGAATATGACTGGGCGCCATTGCCGGGTCAGGAAAAGATCTCGGTCCATTATTCCGATGAGAACAGGCTGACCGCGTTTCTGGAAGAAAACAGCGCGGACAGCACCACCATGTCCGACGCGCTCGCCGAGGTCCGGGCCGCCGTCGACATCGCCGGGCGCGCGACCGTGCTGCGCGCCCATGCCCAACTGTTCAAGGCCAGCCTGTTCGAACGGCTGGAGCTTGTGCCGACGGCACTTCCCGGAGGCCGCCTTCGCTTTCAGCATTACCTCTCCGGCAGTCTGAAGACGATCAGCTTCTACCGTCTGTCCGCGGAAACCGGAACGGGGTCGCGCGTTCCGCTCGAACGGCTACCGATGCTCAGCTTTGGTGTACCAAACTCCGCGCCGCCCGCCAAACCCATGCTCGATATCCGCCCCGCCCTGAATGACGCGGGGGAGCATGTCGCGAACATCGTGGTGCGCGCGGTCCCTGGCGTCACCCGGCCGGAAACCGTGCGCCTGCGCCGGTCACTGAAGGGCGCGGATACGCCGCTGACCATGCCCATCATCGTGGCGGAGGCAACGCCGCCCACCCTGATGGACGACTTCCTGGTCAGCGAGGCTATCGACGACGGCCCCCTCCAAATCGCGGCGGCGGCGCGCATGAAACCCTGGACGCGCTATACCTGGGTCGCCGAGGTTCAGGGCGCTCCGGAACCGGGTTCGACCGTGTCCGGAATGTGGTCCCCACCGTCCGATCCCGTCACTCTCGCTTTCGTTCCCGCCGGGCCACCCGCGCCGCCCGCCGCACCCGAAGTGACAGGCACATTACTGGCGTCCGCTGGCGGAGAGCCGGAACGGTATGAGGATTTGGTACTTGAGGTCACACATCCGGATACCCTGAATGGCGGCGCGTTCGGCGATTATATCCTTCGCATAAACCGCCAGCTTCCGGGCGAGGGTCAGGTCCATTTCGCCGACGAGATCCTGTCAGGCGCTGGTCCGTTCCGCGTCCAGGCAGCGACCTCGACAGAAGCCATTCCGCAGGGGACGACATGGCGGCTTACACTGATCGACCCACTGGGGCGCAGCAGCGCACCGGTGACAGTCTCGACCGTGGTGGCCGGCTGATGGCGCTGCGCATCCCGCCAGAAAAGGAGAGGCGACATGGAAGAGCTTGATCCCGCACCCGCCAGCCTCGGGCTGGTGTCGCCCGCGCTCGGGCCGTGGTTCGTCAACGGATCGGGCACCGCGGCGCTGCCAACGCTTGCCGCGCCCCGCGCGGACCTGTCCGTCGCCATCGCTCTAACCGCGAACCAGCAGTGGCATGCTCCGGCGGGCGGCATGGTCAG
>JBARZR010000189.1:0-2418 GCA_049650205.1 Pacificimonas sp.
TCTTGGCGATCTGCTATCGGCCCGCCGCCTGAGTCATGTCGGCAGCGACGGAACAACATTCGGCCGCCGCGCTCTACGCGCAGGTTATGATGGCTATCCCGCAGCTGAAAATCTGGCCTGGAACCAGGCTACTGCGGTTACGGTCGTGGAAAGCTGGCTTGCATCGCCCAGCCACAGGGACGCGCTCCTGATGCGCGGCGTCACCCATCTGGGCGTGGCCTATCGCTGCAGCCCGCGCCACGGTCATTTCTGGGCCATGGTCGTCGGGCAGGGTTGACGCTCGCTGGGCGTTCCCGACTAATAATCCTTCGATACCCGCACGCCGATACTGTTGCCGCCAAAGCTGGAGACGCGGCCCAGGATACTGAAGGCGCGGGTCAGGGCATATTCGATCTGCGTGGCCGTATTGCCGTCGGTGTCGGCGGTGACCTCGACATAGGTGCGGCGGCCAAGATACTCGCCTGCGGCAACACCGGTGCCTTCGCCCGTTGCGGCATTGGCGGCGGTGATGCGCAGGCGGTCAATGCCGATCGCGCGCCGTACCGAGCCGATGGGATCGAGCGCACTGGAGCCGCCGCCACGCAGCGCCGCGACTGCGCCCGCGAGCTGCAATGCCTCAGGTGCGCTGAGGTTGGCGATGGACGTGCCGAACAGAACGCGCGACAGGATTTCGTCCTGTGGCAGGGAGGGCACGGACGACAGCAGGATTTCCGGCTCCGTCGACAGGCCGCGAATGGCGATGGTCGCGGTCAGGCCCTCGACGCGGGATTCCGCCGCGATGTTGAGGGTCGGATCGGGCGGATAGCGGCCATTGAAAATGACTTCTCCCCGGGTCAGTTCGAAGCGGCGCCCGGCGAAATCATAGTCGCCACGTAGAAGGTCTGCCTGTCCGGACAGGCGCGGTTCGTTCACCGGTCCCTTGATGAGGAGGTTCGCCGACCATTCGCTGTCGAGACCGAGGCCGCGCACATAGATGCGGTTATTGGCGGCGGCCTTCACGTCCAGCTGCCAGACGGTGCGCGCGGGCGGTGCCGTCCGGGCGCGGACCAGGGCGGTGTTGACTTCGCGCACCTTGAGCTCGGGAATTTCTTCCGCGGCGGGATTGCCGGGCTGGTAGCGGGCGCGGTCCACGTTCAGGTCACCCGAAATGCGCGCGCCCGCCTCCGGACTGTTACGGATCAGGATGGGACCGGTAACGCGGGTGTCGAGCGTGTCGATGTCGATCAGCTGCGCGTTTTGCGTATCCAGACGCACGTCGATGGGGAAACCGCGCGACAGCGAAAGGTCGACGGTGCCCGAGCCGCTGATCGTACCGTCCCGCCGGTCGCGTCCGGTAAAACGTTCGAGCTGCAGACGAGAGCCGGTGAAGCGGGCGGCGAGGTCGATATTCTGAATGACCGTACCGCTGGCGACGCTCTCGAAGCTGAGATTTTCGGAGGTCAGTGTCCCGGTCAGGCTGGGATCGCTGACAATGCCCGCAATGTCGATGCGGGCGGCGAGCGGTCCGCCGATGCCGATGGCGTCCACGCCGCCCAGCGGCCAGATCGCCTCCGCCGGTCCGCGATAGCGCAATTGTGCGCTGATGGGCGCGTTTGCGATGCGGTCTGCCCAAGGCGTTTCGGACGTTCCGGGAAGGCTTGGCAATCGCGCCTGAAAGCGACCGACGCGCTTGCCATCCTGTTCGAAGGCGGCGCGAAGGGCGGCGCTGTTTTCGCTCAGGATGGCGATGAGCGCGAGATCGATGGGCTGCGCAAGGACGCCGCTTTCACGCGCGAAATCCGTCACACGCAGTCGCGCACGCCCCTGCGGCAATCCTCCGGGCGGGAATGTCAGGGAAACATCGCCTGTCGCCTCACCGCCAAGCTCGACGCCGGGAAGTGCGAGGCTGAGCGCGCCAAGCCCCGCGCGGTCCAGATCGAGATCGAGGGTGGGGACATCGCCAAAGTTGCCCGACAGGCGCGCCTTGCCGCGGGGCAGGGTGAGCGTCGTGTCGGCCAGCTGCCATCCCGCCGCGCCGCGCGTGATACGGGCGGGACGGTCAAGCCGCACCATGTCACCGGCGATATCGCCGGTGCCGGTCAGGCTGATGGCGGTCTCGCCGATTTCGGCGGCGATGTTCGCGGCGAAGGGGACGCCGCGCCGTCCCTTCACATCGGCGGAAACCCTGCCTTCGCCATTTTGAAGGTCGAACGCGCCGGTCGCCGTGGAGAGCGCGAGCGTGCCGAACGTGACGCCGCTGAGGTCGTAGCGGCCCTTCACGCTGTTCCCATCGGGGCGGATGCGCAGACTCGCCGTCACGTCACCCTGCCGGACGGTGGTCGCAGCGGGCAGGTCCAGGCTGGCGGCCTGCAACGCGGCCCGTACGTCGATCAGTTGCGTATCGCCCTGCGGACGGAACCGTGCGGCACCGGTAATACC
>JBARZR010000190.1:0-9290 GCA_049650205.1 Pacificimonas sp.
CCCATGGCCTTTTGCTTGCGTGGCTGCCGGACATGAAGTGATCCAGCTTTTCCGATAGAATTTTACCGAATACGAGAAACGCCGAAGAACCCGTTACCTCCAACCAGTTTTAGTCTGTAGCCGGATAAGAATCCCTTTTTGACCGAAACTTCGGCACCTGCCTTGACGCGGCCACGATAATTGGAATTGCTTGTTTCTCGCCACAGCTGGCCATTAGCCAAAAGAAATATCTTGCGGCCTTTTCCATCAGAAAGGATTTCACGGATTACCGATCTCAATTCGTCGCCCTCTTTTTGTCCGGAAGCTTGAGAATCACCGACATTGTTTTCAGCAGGATTATTCTCAACTGGTCCCTCTGGCGCCTGTTCGACCTTCGCCTCAATTTCGCGCTGCGAAAGGCCAAATCCATCATTTCGCGCAAAAGTCTGTGCCGCGCGGATATCGGCCAATGCAGCATCGAAGCAGGCAAGCCTCTCTTCGTTCCCGCTAATCGATTCACAGGATGCGAACGGGGCCACTCCAGCCGGCAAATCCTGCGCACTCGCCAATCCGGCCAGACCAATTGTAGAGATGATAGCCGACATGCTGAAAAAGACCGCTATCCGGGACCTAACGGTGGTTGACATATCATATCCTTTTTCAGCCCATGGAAAGCACTCGCAGTCTCGAAGACCATGTTGAATTGGCTTTGCTGGCAAAGCAAGGTGACTAAGGCCGATGGGCGAGGCAGACAGAACGAAAGCAGATTCGCGGCATGAGTGCAGATTCCACCGAACAGATTACCATTCGCCGTCCAGACGACTGGCACGTTCACCTCCGTGACGGCGACATGCTTTCCGCAGTCGCCGATTACACCGCGCGCCAGTTTGCCCGCGCCATCATCATGCCAAACCTGGCTATGCCCGTGACGACGGTGGCTGCTGCATCAGCCTATCGGGAGCGAATTCTGGCTGCCGTGAACGCTGAGTATGACTTCACGCCGCTGATGACGTGCTATCTGACCGATACTATCGACAACGACGAAATCCGGCGTGGCCACACGGACGGCGTTTTTACCGCTGCGAAACTCTATCCGGCTGGGGCGACAACCAACAGCGACAAGGGCGTCACCGACATCGCAAACATCATGCCGGTACTGGAAATGATGGCGCAGATCGGCATGCCGCTTTTAGTCCACGGCGAAGTTACCGATACCGACATTGACATCTTCGACCGGGAAGCCGTCTTTATCGACCGCATTTCGGAACCATTGTCACGGAAACTGCCGGAACTGAAGATCGTCTTCGAACACATCACAACCTCGGACGCGGTCGATTTCGTTACGGCAAGCGGCCCGAACATTGCCGCCACGGTCACGCCGCACCACTTGCAATTCAGCCGCAACGCCATTTTCCAGGACGGTATCCGGCCGCACTATTACTGCCTGCCGATAGCGAAACGTGAGACGCACCGGCTTGCGCTTCGGAAAGCCGCCACATCGGGCAATCCGAAATTTTTTCTCGGCACCGACACCGCGCCCCACGCGCAGAACGCCAAGGAAAATGCCTGCGGCTGCGCCGGTATTTTCAACGCGCCTCATGCGATGGAGAATTATGCGCAGATATTCGACGAAGAGGGCGCACTTGACCGGCTTGAAGGCTTTGCCAGTGAATTTGGCCCGCGCTTTTATGGTTTGCCGCTGAACGATGGCCGACTGAAACTGACGCGGAATCAGGAAGCAACTCCCGACCGGATTGGGAGAGACCTGATACCCTACCGGGCGGGCGAAGTGATCGGCTGGACGGCTTCGTTGCGGGACTGACGGGCGCGAACCGGTGACCGGAAATGTTCCCCACGCAGGCCGTGAGAATTACCGCCGGGATATCGACGGGTTGCGCGCTGTCGCCGTTGTTGCCGTCATTCTCTATCATATCGATCACAAGCTGCTGCCCGGCGGCTATCTGGGCGTCGATGTCTTCTTCGTGATCTCCGGCTATCTGATTACCGGGATCATTCACCGGGAAATGCGGGAAGAGCGATTCAGCCTCTTGCACTTTTACGAGCGCAGGATCCGCCGGATCCTACCCGCGCTACTGTTGCTGCTGTCTGTCACAACTTTGGCATCGGTGCTCATTCTCCTTCCCGGCGATCTCATGAATTACGGCGGCAGCCTGCTGGCGACTTTGGGTTTTGTCGCCAACGTCTATTTCTTTCGAAAGACAGACTATTTCTTCGGAGACGCGGATGAAAAGCCGCTGCTGCATATGTGGTCGCTGGGAATAGAGGAGCAATTCTACCTGCTCTTCCCGCTTATCCTGATCCTGCTTTTCAGATTTCCGCGCATGATCTTTTCTGCCGTTTTCGCACTTGCCGGATTGTCGTTTGCAATTGACGTGGCCGCACAGTTTTTCAACAAGACGAACCCGGCTTTTTTCCTTCTGCCATTCAGGGCCTGGGAACTCGGCTTCGGCGCTCTCCTCGCCATTCATATTCAGAAGCGGACAGCCCCGCAGGCACAGGCACCGCGACCCGCTTCGTACCTGTTTATCGCCGCCGTCGGCTTTGCCCTGGTCGTCACGGGCCTTTCCGGTTACCGGCCGCTGTCCAGTTTTTCTATACCCGCACCTCTGCTGGCGGTCACGGGAACGGCGCTTATGATCTGGGCGCATCAAGGAGGCAACACGATCATATCCCGCCTGCTTTCAGCGCGGCCCGTGGTTGCGATCGGTCTGATCTCCTATTCTCTGTATCTCTGGCACTGGCCGCTCCTTGTCCTGCCGCGCTATTATCTGGTGCGTCCATTTTCGCTTTGGGAAGCGCTTGGCCTCATGGCCGTCGCCCTTGCCTGCGCGGCGCTCTCCTGGCGATATCTGGAGCGCCCGTTCCGCGACGCCACGCTACCGACACGGCGCGCACTGGCGATCCTTGGGGCGTGGATAGCGGCCATCGCGATTTCAGGTGCGTCGCTGATCGTCATGGACGGTCTGCCGCAGCGGCTGAACCCGCGCGCCACCGCGATCAATGCCGCAGTCGGCTCCAACTACCGCTGCGCCGTCACGGAGTATATGTCATTCGGCGCCCTTCATGCCTGCCCTCTCAACCTGCCCGGCAAAAACCCGAACACGACCAACGTCGTTCTTTTCGGCAATTCCCACGCACAGATGTATGCGCCCGCCGTCGAAAATGTCCTGCGTGCTGACGGCAGGACTGGCCTGCTCGTTCCAATGGGCCACTGCCTGCCCACCACTGGCGTCAATCTGAATGCGGAGTGCGCGCGCACGGTCAGGGAGAATCTGGATGCGATCGTTGCCCTTCCAGCCGCAGATATGGTTATCGTCGCTGCGGCGTGGGAACTGTCCCTGCCGTTGGTCGGCACCGACGGAAGGCGGCTCGAGGGCGACCCGGCACGCCTCGTCCTGCAGGGGCTTGGCGAAACCGTTCGCCGACTACAGGCCGCTGGCAAGACCGTTGTCCTGGTAGGGCCCATTGCCATTCCCAGGATGGATGTCGCCTCCAAGCTCAGCCGCGAACTCGCTTTTGACAGGGAGGAAACAGTTCGGATTCAGCAGCCCCATGCCGTCTTCCTGCGGACATATGGGCGGCTGATCCATGGCATGTCCGCCCTGCCCGACGTGACACTGCTGCGCCCGGACCTGATCCAGTGCGCGTCGGGGCAATGTCTGTTTATCGACGGCAACGAGTCGCTGTTCGCCGACAGCAACCATCTGGCCGAGGCCGCACTACCGCGCTTTCAGCCGATGTTCGACAATGGACTGTAAACTTCGGCGCGGTCTCTTGTTCTGCCCGCCTGTCCATCGTTAAGGGTAGGCCATGCTCGTCCATCTCGCCGACCGCAAAGTCCTTCGCCTGCATGGCGACGATCTGGCCGCTTTCCTGAACGGCATTGTAACGAACGATGTCGGCAAGGTTGCGGAAAATGCTCCCGCCTGGGCCGGACTTCTGTCGGCGCAGGGCAAATACATCGTCGACATGACGATCTTCGCGGGCGGCGCGGATGAACTGCTTCTCGATATGCCCGCCGCCAGATTTGACGAGGCATATGGCGCGCTGAAACGCTATCGCCTGCGCCGCCCGATAGACATGTCGGAAAGTCGGCAGCAGGTCTTTGCCGGCTGGGACGATAAGATGCTGGTGAAACCCGGCGATCCGCGTTCGGCGGCACTCGGCAAACGATGGCTTGGTGCGACCGAAAGCGTCACAGGCGACCTGGCGGACTATCACGCCCACCGGATTGCGACTGGAGTTCCGGACAGCGCTGATTTTCTCGCACTTGGTGAGGGAAAATTGATGTGGCTGGAATCGGGCGCCGACTTGCTGAACGGCGTCGATTTCACAAAGGGCTGTTTTGTCGGCCAGGAAAACACGGCGCGCATGAATTATCGTGCAAAGGTCAAAAAACGCATCCTGCCCGTCGCGTTGTCCGGCGATCCTGGTGACGGGCAGGACATCTTTGCGGACGGCAAAGCTGCCGGGACACTCACCAGCCTCGCCAGTGTCGATGGTTCCTGCCTTGGCATGGCGCATCTGCGGATGGAAATGGCGGATCGTGACCTGTCGCTCGATGGAAAAACCGTGTCTGTACGCTGGCCTGACTGGCTGTCCGGCGAAACCGGAGGAAATGACTGATGGAATCGCTTTTCTACGCCTTCATCATTCTCATTATTGGCTTTGCGCTGGGCGTCTGGTTTTCAAATCGTAGCAAGACGCCAGCTGACCCCGAGGCCGCCGCCCGAACTGCCGCACAGATGCGCACGGAGGACCGGCTGGAAGTTACGCAACTTCTGAAGGCGGGCCGCAAGATCGAGGCGATCAAGGAAGTTCGCGAACGGGCCCGCGTGGGGCTGACCGAGGCGAAGGCCATTGCGGATCATCTGGAAATGAACGATCCGGCAAGTGGAATTGGATGATATGGCCAGGAAAAAACCCGAGTTGAAGGACGATACTCGCTTGCTCACCATGCTGGGCGTCGGCGCCGTCGCGATATTGGCGTTCCTCGTCTACATCTCGGTTTAGGCGAACAGCTTTCCTGGATTCATGATCCCCTTGGGATCCAGAGCGGCCTTTACCGCGCGCATTGCCGCCAGCTTTCCCGCATCGCCGCGCGAGGCTAGCTCTGCCGCTTTCAATGTACCAATCCCATGTTCGGCGCTGATCGAACCGCCAAAGCCCGCCACGGCATCATAAACGAGGACCGCGACATCAGGTCCGTGCGTCATCAGCATCTCTCGCGGCATCCGGGCGTCACTGCGCACATTATAATGCAGATTGCCGTCACCCAGATGGCCGAACGCGAAGACCGACATGCCCGGCCAGCGCGCCTCTATCGCAGGGGTTACTTCCGCGATGAAGCGCGGCACATCGCTGACCGGAACCGCGATATCGTGCTTCAGCGCCAGGCCATCCACCTTCTCCGCCTCCGCAATGGATTCGCGCAGCCGCCAGAGTTCGTCCCGCTGCGTGCCATTTTCAGCAATGACGGCATCCGCAATCAGTCCGTCGTCCATTGCCGCCGCCAATTCATTTTCCAGCGCCGCCCGGAGCGTTTCACCCGCTGCGCTCGATGTCGCCTCGACCAGCACATACCACTTGTGCGCGTCCGCCAGAGGATCACGCGTTCCTGGCACGTGTGCGGTGACCAGGTCGACGGCGGCGCGCGGCAACAGTTCAAAACTGTCCACCAAATCGCCCGTCGCCTGTTTCAGCCTCGAGAGCAGCGACAATCCCTGACCCGGTTCCGCTATGCCGACGAACGCGGTTGCTACCTCGCGGGGCGCGGACAGCAGGCGCAGGCTGGCGGCCGTGACGAACCCCAATGTGCCCTCGGCACCAATCAGCAGCTGTTTGATATCCAGACCCGTATTGTCCTTCCTGAGCGGCGTCAGCTGATCCAGGACGGTGCCATCCGGCAGCACCGCCTCCAGACCCAGAATCTGTGTCCGCATAGTGCCATAGCGCAGGACCTGCACACCGCCCGCATTTGTGGAGATCAGCCCGCCGATCGTCGCGGAGCCCTTCGCGCCTAAGGACAGCGGGAACATACGACCTTGCGCCGCCGCCGCCTCATGCAGATGCTGCAGAACGACGCCCGCTTCCGCTGTCACGGTGTCGCCCGCCGCGTCCAGGTCGCGGATGCGGTTCATGCGGCGCAGGCTGACCAGGATGGCGTCCCCCGCCGCCTCCGGAACACTGCCACCGACCAGGCCGGTATTGCCGCCTTGCGGAACCAGTGCCGTGCCCGTCCGCGAAGCCAGCCCGACAATCGCCGCGAGGGTATCGGTGCTTTCCGGTTGCAGCATAACTGCCGCGCGCCCGGTTTTCCGTCGGCGCCAGTCGGTCAGCCAGGGTGCAAGGTCATGCTCATCCGTGACCGCGCCATTCGGTCCGGCCAGCGCGACGAACTGGTCGATCAGATCAGGGTCAAGCATCGCCATTCCTATGCCCTTATTCGGCCTGTGTTGCAAAAAAACCACGTTCCGGACACGAAACCTCAACATTAGGGCAGGTGGAGCGATTGCCCGCTGGACAACCCGCAGGAAAGCGGATCATATCTGAAAGGTGAGGGAGGCGGCATAGCGCTGTTTCCGGCAACCGGACATGATCCCTGCCAAAAGGGACCAGCCGGCAACATAGTCCTGGGGAGGATCGTCAATATGTCCATCAAGCTTCGTGTGCCGAGCCGTAATATCCTTGCGTCCGGAGTGTCCGTTGGCGCGCTCATGCTGGCGGGAGTTGCACAGGCCCAGACGACCGCCGTCACCCCCGAAGAAGCGCAAACGGAAAGCCTGTCCGACGTCGGCTCTACTGCGCAGGATGTCGCCGGAACCCGCTCGTCCGGGATCAGCGAGATCGTCGTCACCGCCCAGCGGCAGTCGCAAAGTCTTCAGGACGTCCCCATTTCCGTCAGCGCGTTTTCCGCCGAGGCCCTCGATTCCCAGCAGATCGAGAACAGTTCCGATCTTCAGCTGACCCTGCCCAATGTCACCTTCACCAACGGCAACTTCACCGCCGCCAGTTTCACGATCCGCGGCATTGGAGACCTTTGTGTCGGCGTGAGCTGCGACAGCGCGACCGCCATTCACATCAACGGCTCGCCGCTGTTCGGCACGCGCCTCTTCGAGACCGAGTTCTTCGATCTTGAGCGCATCGAGGTGCTTCGCGGACCCCAGGGTACGCTGTTCGGACGCAATGCCACCGCAGGCGTGGTCAATATCGTGACGGCGAAGGCCGACCCCACCGGTTTCGGCGCCGCGCTCGAGGGGGAATATGGCAATTTCGACAGCATGAAGGTGAAGGGGATGGTGAATATCCCCATTGGCGACACACTCGCTGTTCGCGCCGCCGGCTTCTATCTCAACCGCGACGGCTACACCAAAAACCTGTTCGATGGCAGCCGCGTCGACGACCGCGATCTCTATGCCATTCGCGGGTCGGTGCGCTGGGAACCGACGGACAATACGTCGCTCGATCTGATGGCCTATTATTTCCGGGAGGACGACAAGCGGACCCGCATTCAGAAACAGCTGTGCCAACGTGACCCGACGGGCGTGCTTGGCTGTCTTGCGGGCAGTCGGGACTTCGACAATATCAACAACAATGCCACTTTCGTCGGTACGCTGACATCGGCGGAATTTTTGCGCAGCCAGGGCATCCCCGATGCCTTCGCACTCGGCAGTCTCTATGGTCCCGATTCGCTTTCCAACTTTCAGGAGCCCCAGGACGAGCGTACTATCAACACGGCGTTCGATCCGCGCTATTTCGCGAGCGAACAGCAGTATCAGGCGCATCTGGAGCATGATTTCGGCGCACTCGAAGTTGGCCTGACCGGTATCTATCAGAAAACCAAATTCAGCGCTCAGCAGGACTACAACACCGCCATTCAGGACCGCGGCTTCTACGCTCCGGCGCTCAATACGCTCGCCGCCGCAGCTGCGGGTGCTGTCCCCGGCCTGCCCGCATCCTACTTCGCACCCATTGCCAATGCGATCATTCCGGACGGTCCAAACGGTCAGCTCTGCACCTCGAATGCCGAATTCACCGGCACGGGCAGCTTTGGCGGCTTCAAAACCTGCGGCGACGTGCCCCTGTCCTTCGACAGGTCGAACAATACGCTTGACGCCTATTCCGGTGAGCTGATCGTCACGAGCGATTTCGACGGTCCGTTCAATTTCCTGCTGGGCGGCATTTATGCAGAGAGCCATCTGAAAGAGAACAGCTATTTCGTGAACGCCTTCGGTATCGACTATGTGTCCGGTATCTTGGGCGCGTTCACGGCGCTGGGCGCAGGTCTGCCCCCTTCCTATCTCGGGACACCATTCTTTCGCAACAACACCGATGACGCGCGTTTGAAATCCTACGGGCTGTTCGGCGAGGCCTATTACGAGGTCAGCGATACGGTGAAGCTGACGGCTGGGCTGCGTTATAATAACGACCGGAAAACTACCCGCGCGCGCTCCACGCTCGCCAGCTTCCTGGTTCCGTTCGGTACGGAGAATGCCTTCGAGTCCCCTTTCGTCGGTACGTTTGACGCCGACGCGGGGACGGACGGAAATCAGCTGTTTCAGATACGCGACGGCGACCGCGCGGCGAAGTTCGACGAGATCACCGGCCGTGCCGTCATCGACTGGCAGGTCGGCGACGACTCGCTGATCTACGCCTCCTATTCGCGCGGATATAAATCCGGCGGTTTCAACCCTCCCCTGCAACCGATTTTCGATGTGCAGGAGACATTTACGCCCGAAACAATCGACGCCTTCGAGATTGGTTCCAAGAATAATTTCCTCGATGGTTCGCTGCAGTTGAACCTCACAGCCTTCTATTACAAATACAAAGCCCTGCAGCTCAGCCGCATCGTTGCCCGCACGTCCGTCAACGACAATGTCGACGCGGAAATCTACGGTTTTGAAATGGAAAGCGTCATCCAGCCCACCGACGGCCTGCTGGTCAATGCGAACTTCAGCTATTTGAACACAAAGGTGTCCAGCGACAAGTTCCTCGGCAACCCACGCGATCCGTCGGGCGGGCGTGACGACGCCGTTATCATCAAGGACATTTCGAACGGTTCGAATTGTGCAGTTGCGCCGACGACCGTCGGCAATGCGGCCGGTGCCAATGGCTTCGTCAATCAGGTCAATCAGCTCATCAATGGTGGTGCCATCCCTGGCATCGCACCCGGTGCAGGTCTTCAGGGCACGACTCCTTTTCCGGATAATAGCGGCATCGGTGCATCGGGGGCGTTCAGTTTTTGCGGCGCCTTGGCAGCAACGGCACCTACCGTAGGCGCGGCTTTCGGA
>JBARZR010000191.1:0-5498 GCA_049650205.1 Pacificimonas sp.
TAGGTGGCCGCATATGTCATGCGGCGAGAGGGGAGTTGACGTGCGGTCCGTCATCCGGTTGCACATGATCGTCTTACGCAGGATATGGTTAACATCCCCCGAACGGATGGCCTGAAATTATGAAAAGAACGCTCCTGCCCCTGAATGCCCTGCGCGTGTTCGACGCTGCGGCCCGGCATCTGTCGTTTACGAAAGCGGCTGAGGAGCTGCATGTGACGCCCGCCGCGGTGGGCCAGCAGATTCGCACGCTGGAGGAGACGCTGGGCGTGGTTTTGTTCCGGCGCCTGACGCGCAATCTGGAACTGACGCCGGAAGCCGCGCGCGCGCTGCCCGCGCTGCGCGAAGGATTTGCGCGGATTGAGACCGCTGTGGACCGGATGCAGGCGGGGCAGGGCGACAAGGTCGTGACCATCGGGAGCCCGCGTGAAGTGATTGCGAAATGGCTCGCGCCCCGCCTGGCCGGACTGGGCAGGGACGCGCCGGATCAGCGCTTCATTCTGGTGCCGACGGACGACGGCGCTGGCTTCGACAGCATGAACATGGATCTGGCGATCCTGTGGGGCGCGCTGCCCGCCGAGGAGGAGATGTCGGGCGTCCGGCTGGCTGAGGAAGAGATCGTGATCGTCGCCGCGCCCCACCTGTCCACGGACGATCCAAAGGCGCTGCTTGGACAGGCGCTTGTGCATCATCCGGGACAAAGCTGGCAGACATGGTTCGACGCCGCGGGGCTTGAACACCCCGAAATTGACGGTGGACTGAGTGTCGCGGATGCGGGCCTCGCCATCGACGCGGCGGCGGCTGGCTATGGCGCGGCGCGGGTTCCGGCATCTCTGGCGGCGGGGGATGTGGCCGCAGGGCGCGTGGTCCGGCTGTTCGACGCCGTGCCGAGCGACGAGGCGTATTGGCTGCTCGCACCGCCACAAAACTGGCGGCAGGCGAAGGTGAAGGCGGTCGTGGCGGCGCTGACGGTATAGCGTGCGATCAGCCGCCGGGGATGCGGATGGTCTCGACAAGCATGTCGATCTCCGCAGGCGGTTTCGCCGTGAAGCTGCACACCGCCCACGCCACGGCGAAATTCACGATCATACCGATGCTGCCGATCCCTTCTGGACTGATGCCGAACAGCCAGTTTTCGGCCATATTCGCTTCGGGTGCGATCAGCTTGAACCAGCAGATATAGAGGAAGGTGAAGGCGAGGCCCGTGACCATGCCGGCGATTGCGCCTTCGCGGTTCATGCGTTTTACGAAGATGCCCATGAAGATGGCGGGGAACAGGCTGGCGGCGGCGAGGCCGAAGGCGAAGGCGACGACCTGCGCGACCCAGCCGGGCGGGTAGATGCCAAGGATGCCCGCGACGATTATCGCGGCAGTGGCGGCGAGGCGGGCGGCGCGGAGTTCGCCTTTTTCGGTGATGTTCGGGCGGAAGGTGGATTTGAGGAGATCGTGGCTGACCGCTGTCGAGATCACGAGGAGAAGGCCCGCCGCTGTCGATAACGCGGCGGCGAGTCCTCCGGCGGCGACCAGCGCGATAACCCAGCCGGGGAGTTGCGCGATTTCGGGGAGGGCGAGGACCATGATGTCACGGTCGACGAAGACTTCGTTTTCGCTGGTGCTGGCGTTGGCGACGCCACGCTCTCCGGAAGGGCCGGTTTCACTGGTATAGACGGGTGCGCCATCGGTGGCGTCGCCCGCGCGGTACTGGACGACGCCGTCGCCATTCTTGTCGGTGAAGGCGATGAGGCCGTTCGCTTCCCAGTTGTGGAACCAGCCGGGCAGGTCGGTATAGGCGGTCTCGTTGACGCTTTCGGTGAAGCTGAGGCGTCCGAACGCGCCGACGGCGGGCGCAGTGGTGTAGAGAAGCGCGATGAAGATGAGCGCCCAGCCCGCGCTGCGCCGGGCGTCCGACGCCTTTGGCACGGTGAAGAAGCGCACGATCACATGCGGCAGGCCCGCCGTCCCGACCATCAGCGCGGCGGTGATGGCGAAAATGTCGACAGTGGATTTCTGCCCGCTGGTATATGCCGCGAAACCGAGGTCGGTCAGCGTGCCGTTCAGTTTTTCCAGCATATACATGCCGCTGCCGTCCGCAACCTGGCTGCCGAGGCCCAGTTGCGGAATGGCGTTGCCGGTGACGAGGAAGCTGATGAAAAAGGCCGGGACCATATAGGCGAAGATGAGGACGCAATATTGCGCGACCTGGGTGTAGGTGATGCCCTTCATGCCGCCGAGGACGGCGTAGATGAAGACGATGGCCATGCCGATGATGACGCCGAGCTCGATCTGAACGTCGAGGAAGCGCGAAAAGACGATGCCGACGCCGCGCATCTGTCCGGCGATATAGGTGAAGCTGACGAAGATCAGGCAGATGACGGCGACCACGCGGGCGGTTTTCGAATAATAGCGCGTGCCGATGAAATCGGGCACGGTGAACTGGCCGAATTTCCTGAGATAGGGCGCGAGAAGGAGGGCGAGGACGACATAGCCGCCGGTCCAGCCCATCAGGTACACGCTGCCGTCATAGCCGGAAAAGGCGATGATGCCCGCCATGGACAGGAAGCTGGCCGCGCTCATCCAGTCGGCGGCGGTCGCCATGCCGTTGACGACGGGGTTCACATCGCCGCCCGCGACGTAGAATTCGGATGTCGAACTGGCGCGGGTCCAGAGGGCAATGCCGATATAGAGGGCGAAGGACAGGCCGACGAAAAGGTAGATGAGGGTCTGGGTTTGCATCACTGGGACGAGCCGTCGTTCTGATGGCGCTTGGGGTTCAGTCTTGTGCTCCGGAGATGTGCGCTGTGGATGGTACGGGACTGGATAGCGCCCTTCGGCGGTATGACGGGGTTGTTTTTGGGCATTAGTTTTTGAGCCTGTAGCGATGCTGCGGGGTGACGAAGGTCCGGGTTTTCATATGCCAACCCTTGCTCCGTCATACCGCCGCAGGGCGGTATCCAGTCCGGCATGTGAATAATTTGCGATGCTGACGATGTGGGACTGGATTCCAGCCTGCGCCGGGATGACGGTTGCCGGGCAGAGCACCATCAGTCCTCCACCCCGAATTTTCTGTCGAGGCGGCGCATGGCGAAGATGTAGATAAAGATCAGCGCGACGAAGGTGTAGATCGCGCCCTGCTGCGCAAACCAGAAGCCGAGCGGGTAGCCGCCGAGCGCGAACTGGTCGAGCCAGTCGCGGAAAAGAATGCCCGCGCCGAAACTGACCGCGAACCAGATGGCGAGGAGGACGGCGAGCAGGCGGATGTTCGCGCGCCAATAGGCGGCGTGGCGGTCGCTTTCCGTCATTGCTCTCCTCCCCCCGAAGATTCTGCCCCCTTGTTGATGATCCTGGGAAGTTTTGGAAGCGGTTTATGCCTTCAGCCGCTCAGCGTGCCAGGCGATGTGGTCAGCCATGAAGGTAGAGATGAAATAATAGCTGTGATCGTAACCGGGGCGGAGGTTGATTTTGATGTCCTGTCCCAGCTCGGCGCAGACATCGCGCAGGACGCCGGTCATCAGCTGTTCGGCCAGGAATTCATCGTCGCTGCCCTGTTCCACCATGACGTGCGGATGCCGCGCGCCGTCGGCGAGAAGCGCGCAGGTGTCGTAGGCGCGCCATTTCACATCGTCGTCGCCGAGATATGCCTTCAGCGCCTTCTGTCCCCAGGGCGAACCAATCGTGGTGCAGACGGGGGAGAAGGCGGAGATGCTCTTGAAGCGGTCCGCGTTTCTAAGGCCAACCGTCAGCGATCCGTGCCCCCCCATCGAATGGCCCATGATGGACTGGCGGGTCATGTCGGCGGCGGGGAAAATGTCCGATATCAGCGCGGGGAGTTCGGTCTCGATATAGGTCCGCATCTGGAAATATTCGGCCCAGGGCGCTTCGGTGGCGTCGAGGTAGAAGCTGGCCCCCTGGCCCATGTCGTAGCTGTCCGCGTCGGGTACGCCATCGCCGCGCGGGCTGGTGTCGGGGGCGATCAGGATGATGCCATGTTCGGCGCAGGCGGCGCGGTATTCGCCCTTTTCCATGACATTGGCGTGGGTGCAGGTAAGGCCCGAAAGATACCAGAGCACGGGCAGCTGCGCGCCCTTTTCATGGGTCGGAACATAGACGGCGAAGGTCATGTCGGTGCCGGTGCTGGCGGACGCATGGCTGTAAACGCCCTGCGTGCCGCCATGCGCCTTCCAGCTGGAGACGGTTTCCATATTCCTTCCTCAGGCCGGGCGGTGGATGGCGCAGAGCTTGTTGCCGTCGGGATCGCGCACATAGCTGAGGTGCATCGGGCCCATTGTGCTTTCGCGCAGGCCGGGGGGGTCTTCGATCGAGGTGCCGCCCGCGGCGACGCCGGCGTCGTGGAACGCCTTCACCTGTTCGGGCGAACCGCACTTGAAACCAATGGTCGCGCCGTTGGCGGCGGAGGCGGGCTTGCCGTCCAGAGGCTGGGTGACGCCGAAGGTGCCGCCGTCGTGAATCCAGAACAGGCGGGTGACGCCTTCGCTGGTGACATTCTCCATCGGATCGCCCGCGCCGAGCGTGCCGAGAACGGCGTTGTAGAAGGCTTTCGATTTTTCGATATCGGTCGCGCCGACCATGACGTGATTGAACATGTTTCTCTCCCTTGTCTGTCTATGCTGTCATCCTGAACTCGTTTCAGGATCTTTTGCCACTTTGGCGCGATGTCGAGATCGGGCTTCTTTCTTCAAGAGATCCTGAAACGAGTTCAGGATGACGTTTACTTTTTGCTGGCTCAATAAACGACGACGCTGCGAATGCTCTCACCCGCATGCATCATGTCGAACGCCTTGTTGATGTCTTCGAGGTCCAGCTTGTGCGTGATCATGGGGTCGATCTCGATCTGGCCGTTCATATACCAGTCGACGATCTTCGGCACGTCGGTGCGGCCCTTCGCACCGCCGAAGGCCGTGCCGATCCAGTTGCGGCCCGTCACAAGCTGGAAGGGGCGGGTGGCGATTTCCGCGCCGGACGGGGCGACGCCGATGATGCAGCTGGTGCCCCAGCCGCGGCGGGTGCATTCCAGCGCCTGGCGCATGACGTCGGTGTTGCCGATACATTCGAAGCTGTAATCGACGCCGCCGTCGGTCATGTTGACGATGTTTTCCACGACATCGTCCTCCAGCTTGGCGTTGACGAAGTCGGTCATGCCGAACTGGCGGCCCCAGCCTTCGCGGTCGGGATTTTTATCGACGCCGATAATGCGTTTCGCGCCCGCCATCTTCGCGCCCTGAATGACATTGAGCCCGATGCCGCCAAGGCCGAAGACGGCGACGGTCGCGCCGGGTTCGACCTTCGCCGTGTTGACGACCGCGCCGACGCCCGTAGTGACGCCGCAGCCGACATAGCAGGCGCTGGCAAACGGGGCATCGTCGCGGATTTTCGCCACGGCGATTTCAGGCAAGACGGTGAAGTTGGAAAAGGTGGAGCAGCCCATGTAATGGTGGATGATATCGCCCTTGTAGGAAAAACGGCTGGTCCCGTCGGGCATCAAC
>JBARZR010000192.1:0-2769 GCA_049650205.1 Pacificimonas sp.
CTTCTTATCGGTCTGGTCATCCTTGGCGCCATCGGCTGGGGCGCGGGTTGGTTCGGCGGTGAGAATGACGTGGCCGACGTCGACGACGATCCGCTGGCCGAACAGGATATCGCCGCCAATGTCGGGATGGAAGAACCGGAACTGGTCGATGAACCGATGACACCAGCAGCGCCCGTGCTGCCGACTGGTCAGATTGTGATCGCCGCCACCGCCGACGCATGGATGCGGGTCAGCGATCAGGATGGGGGCAACAAGCTGTTCGAGCGGGTTCTCGCCGCCGGGGAAAGCTTCACACTGCCCGAAGGCGAAAGCGGCATGTACATAAAGGCCGGCAATGCCGGCGCTCTGACGATCAGCATTGGCGATACCGAAATGCCGAAACTGGGACGCATGGGCAGTGTGGTCGGCCCCGTCGCCCTGACGGCGGAAGCGCTGTCGGCGAATGCAGGGGGTGATGCCGCGACCGATGGAGACGCCGATCCCGGCGGGGGCTGACATCCGCATTCACCGTAGCCTAATGCATATCCTTCGATAACCGCACCGCCTTGATTTACGGAGCGCCTGACATGACACGTCCTTTTCTACTCGCCGCACTCGCCGCGTCTTTCCTTGCTACCCCCGCTGCGGCGCAGACCGTCGACACGCTCGACCGCCGGCTCAACAAGGTGGAAAAGGAAATCCGCGCGGTGCAGCGGAAAGTGTTTCCGGGCGCGGACGACCGCTTTTTCGAACCCGAAATCCAGACGCCTGCGCCGACGGATGGTTTCGGTGTACCTGCGGCCACGCCGTCGACGGTCATCACCGACCGAGTCGACGCGCTGGAGGCGCAGCTGCAGTCGCTGACCGGACAGATCGAGGAAAACAGCTTCAAGCTGCGCCAGCTGGAGGAAAACTTCACCCGGTTCGAGAATGATGCGAAATTCCGCCTTCAGACCCTGGAAGGAACGGGCGGCAGTCTGGCTGATGATGGCGAGAGCCTTCCCGCCGACGATGTGACCGCGCAATATGATTCCGCCTACCAGCTCTACACGGGCAAGGAATGGGCCGCCGCGCAGGCCGCCTTTGCAACGTTCCTCGAGGACAATCCCACCCATGAGCGTGCGTCCAACGCGGGCTACTGGCTTGGCCGGTCGCTCCTGCAACAGGACCAGCCCGTGCAGGCGGTACAGGCTTTCTTGAGCAACTATCAGGACCGCCGCGAAGGCACGCGCGCGCCCGACAGCCTGCTCTGGGTCGGAAAGGCGTTGATGCGGATCGATCCGCCGCGCGACGCGCAGGCCTGTCAGGCCTATGACCGGCTGGACGACGAATATGACGGTAAGCTGTCCGACGAGGTCGCCAGCGGTCTGGTCGAGGCCCGGCTGGAAGCGGGCTGTTCCTGATCGTTCCTCACTAGACCTTCCGGACGGTCGTCTGGCGCTGGCCGTCAGCGGCGGCGGCGACAGCCTGGGCATGTTTGCGCTGGCGCTTACAGCGGCACGGGAACGCATCGCTGTCCTGACGGTCGACCATGGTTTGCGCGAGGGCAGCGCGGCGGATGCGGACCATGTCGAAAATCTGTGCCGGAACATGGATGTGCCCTGCCGCACATTACGCGTTTCCTGGCCTAATGGTGCGCTGACTGCCAACCGGCAGGCGGAAGCCAGGGCGGCGCGTTATCGGGCACTCGCCAAAGCGGCGGTTCTAGAAGGGGCAGATTTTCTGCTGACGGCACATCATGCCGACGATCAGGCGGAAACCCTGCTCATGCGGCTGTCGCGGGGTAGCGGACTGGCCGGTCTGACGGGGATTCGCCGCGAACGCCTTCTGGAAGAGGGCGTGACGTTGCTGCGGCCCTGCCTGCACCTCCGCAGTTTGGACCTGCATGACGCAGCCGTCGCCGCGGGCTTTTCCATTCGGGACGACCCATCCAATGCCGACCCTGCTTACGACAGGACGCGGTTTCGCGCCCTGCTCGCGGAGAATGGCGATCTCGATCCTGCGCGCATGGCGGCCAGCGTCGCCCATCTGGCGGAGGCCGAGGCGGCACTTTCATGGACGACGGATCTTGCCTTTGACAGCCGCGTCACGTGGGTGGACAAATCGGTCCTGGTCGACCCATATGGGCTGCCGCCGGACCTGAAACGCCGTCTGGTGCTGCGCGTTTTCGCCGCCATGGATGCGCCCGATCCGCGCGGCGCCGACCTGATGCGATTTATTTCCAGATTGGAATCCGACGT
Source organism: Pacificimonas sp. (assembly GCA_049650205.1). GTDB lineage: Bacteria > Pseudomonadota > Alphaproteobacteria > Sphingomonadales > Sphingomonadaceae > Pacificimonas. Next base: position 2,220 of record JBARZR010000192.1, read on the forward strand.
GAAAGCAACGCTTTCCGGGCTTTCGGCAACACCCGGCAACCGTTGGATTCTAACCCGTGCCAAGCCGCGACGATAAGGAAACCTATTGGCGTTAGCGTGCGAACCCCTATCTTAATGACAGCATTCCGACTCAAGGACAGATGATGAGCGACGATAACAGCCCCAAGCCACAGGCCCCCTGGATGAAGAACCTCGCCATCTGGGCGGTGATTGTCCTCGGCCTGATCGTCGCCGTCTCCATGATGGGCAATACCGGCAACGCCGATGAGAAGGTCATCGGCTATTCCGAATTCATCAGCCGTGTCGATGATGGCGCGGTGAAGGAAGTCGAAATCCAGGGTCAGGAGCTGCGCGGCAACCTGTCGAACGGCCAGCCCTTCGTGACCTATGCGCCCGACGACCCCAGACTGGTCGAGCGGCTGCAGGAAAAGGGCGTGACCTTCAACGCGCAGCCCGCCGAGGGACGTAGCCTGCTGGCGGCGATCCTGATCAACATGCTGCCGATGGCGCTGCTGATCGGTATCTGGATCTTCTTCATGCGCCAGATGCA
>JBARZR010000193.1:0-9944 GCA_049650205.1 Pacificimonas sp.
GTGTCGACGTCAACAAGGCACCGATCCCCGTGACGCCGACCGTCCACTATAATATGGGCGGCATTCCGACCAATTATCACGGCGAGGTCGTCACCAAGAAGGACGGCGACCCGGACAGTGTCGTGCCCGGTCTGTTCGCCGTCGGCGAAGCGGGCTGCGTCAGCGTACACGGCGCGAACCGCCTCGGCTCCAACAGCCTGATCGATCTGGTGGTCTTCGGACGCGGCGCATCGCACCGCATTCACGAGATCACCAAGCCCGGCACAAAGCACGGCAATATCGACAAGGCCGCCGACGACAAGGCGCTTACCCGCCTCGACGGCTTCCGCAACGCGCAGGGCGGTTCGCCAACGGCGGAAATCCGCCTCGCCATGCAGAAGACCATGCAGTCGAACGCCGCCGTCTTTCGCACGACCGAAGTCCTTGAGGAGGGCAAGCAGAAGATCAACGCCGTCTATCAGCGCATGGCCGACATCGCGATCACCGACCGCAGCCTGATCTGGAACACCGACCTGATCGAGACGCTGGAGCTCGACAACATGATCGGCCAGGCCGTGCTAACGCTGGGTATGGCCGCCAACCGCACGGAATCGCGCGGCGCGCACATGCATGAGGATTATCCAGACCGGAATGACGACGAGTGGATGACCCACAGCCTCGGCTGGTTTCGCGATGGTCAGACCGAACTCGATACGCGCCCCGTCCATAGCTACACGCTCTCGGACGCCATCGACTATATCAAGCCGAAGAAGCGTGTTTACTGACCAAAAACGCAGCTATTCGGTTTCGTAACCCATCGCCTCCAGCTCATCCTCGTTCGGCATCCGCACAGGAACCTGGCAGCCTTTCTCTACGGCGCGGCCTTTCAGATAAGAGCGCCGCGCTACCCCGATCAGGGTCGCGGCGCGAAATTCACGCTCATTCTCCGCACTGCCCGTAATCTCCCGAATAACTCCACGAAAGGGCAGCAACATCCCGGCACCCATCTTCCCTGCCAGTCGCAACGCGCCATTTGCCCGTTTGCGCGTCGTCGACGGATCGTCGACATCGATATCGAAATCCGGTCCAAGTGCCTTGTTCAATTCGATAATCTCGACACTCAGCCGGGCACAGCTGGGATTTGCTTCGACGGCATAAGGATCGTCGAGAATTCGGGCGACCTGCGGTTGGATCTTCGGTTTGATGACGCCAATGTCGCTCAGCGGTTGCATCGCCGCGTCCCTCACGGTTTGCCCGGTCGAGCCGCTGCGGGCTGACCGGTTCATGGCACAGCCCTGAACCACGAGGGCGGTGGAAAGCAGGACGATGATAAGTTTCGGTTTCATGACGTCATATTACGCCTTGGATTTCGTGCCGTCGATAGCGCTGACTATGGCTTTCCTATTTGCTGTCATCCCATTATCCTCAGCTCATGCAATCCGGCGACAGAAACGTGACGGCGCTGCTTCTGGCAGGCGCACGCCCCAGGGCGGACGAACGCGGACTCGGTACGGGCGATTTGCCAAAGACGCTTTTGCCAGTCGCGGGCCAAACCATGCTGTCCCGAGTGGCCAATACTCTCCGTTCGACGCCGTGCATTTCCTCGATCCACATGATCGCTCAGGAAGCGGAAGCCATGCTTCGGCGAGCCGGCCTTTCAAATCAGCATATCGACACCAGCGAAGCCGCCGCGTCCGCAAGCCTGTCGGTGTCCAACGCGCTGGCAAACGCCTGGCCCTACCTGGTGGTGACGGCCGACCATGCGTTGCTGACACCGGATATCATTGAGGAATTCGTCGATAAATCGCTGGCGACAGAATGCGACCTTTGCGCTGGCGTCGTGTCGCGCGAGACCTTGCAACTGCGTTTTCCGAATTCGCGGCGCACATGGCTGAAGTTCCGCGGCGGTTCCTATACGGGAGCGAACCTGTTTCTGCTTAGAAATTCCAAGGTTCGCGGTGCGCTGGAAGTCTGGGGCAATGTCGAACAGCAGCGCAAGAAGGGGCGCGCCATCATAGGTGCTTTCGGACCGTTATTGCTGCTTGGCGCGTTGCTGCGCATATTGACCCTGGATCAGGCGATTGCCGCCGCAGGGCGTAAGGTGGGGTGCCGGGCAACCGCGATATATCTCGGCAATGCGGAGGCGGCCATCGACGTCGACACACAGGCGGACCTTGAACAGGCCGAAGATATACTGAACCAACGCGGGACCACGACATGACAACCAACCGAGCCATCATTCTGAGCGCTGGCCAGGGCAGCCGCCTGCTTCCGCTGACCGAAGACCGGCCGAAATGTCTGATCGATTTCAATGGCCGGACGCTGCTTGGTTGGCAACTCGACGTCATGATCGCGAACGGTGTCACCGACATTCATATTGTTACCGGCTTTCGCGCCGACATGATCGAGGCGGAACTGGCCAAACGCAGCGATCAGGATGCCGTTAATATTCAAACTGTTTTCAATCCGTTCTATAACGTCGCCGATAATCTAGGTTCGGTCTGGCTGGCGCGCCATCTGATGAACCAAGACTTTCTGATCCTGAATGGCGACACGCTCGTTTCGCAAGCGCTGGTCGCTGCGGTCCTTGCCGCTCCGCCTGCGCCGATCCGCGTCACGGTCGATATTAAGGACGGCTATGACAGCGATGACATGCGGGTCGAACTTGGTACAGGCAGGGAAGCCGAACGCCTGCTGGATATCGGTAAGCGACTGCCGGTCGCACGCAGCCACGCCGAGTCCATTGGGCTTCTGCATTTTCGAGGCAAGGGCAGGGAGCTGTTTCGCGCGCAGGTGGAGGAGATGATGTCCACAGAAGAGGGGCTGCGAAACTGGTATTTGCGTGCCATTCACTATCTGGCGAAGGACGGTGCCAGCCCCGTCATGGTCACGCCGATCGTCGGCCATGAATGGGGGGAAGTGGACTTCCCGCGTGACGTGGAGACGGGACGGGCGCTTACCGCGACCTGGAGCGTTTAGGCCCAGACGGTTTTGAGGTCGGCGACCAGCGTGGCAATCATGTCATTGGTCAGTTTGACGGCTTCGCCCAGTGCGGGGACCTTTGGCCAGCCTGCATCAGAATATTCGGTTCCCGCATGGCTACGAATGCCCTCATAACGTGGAATAACATGATAGTGCACATGAGGATCGACCATCATCAGCATGAGGTAATTGAGTTTTTCAAACTTCACAGATGCTTTCAACGCGCTGTCGATGTCATTGCTAACCTTGGAGAGTTCGGCAAAGGCCGCCGCTGGTAGATCCGCAAACGCGGTTACATCGCTTTTCGCCGCCAGCACGAGACTTCCCAGTGTCGGCTGGGCAGGGCGCAGCAACACGACCCAATGGTCATATTCGCAGATAAGCGTGTCCGGATAACCAAATGTCCTCATCGTGTCGTTCATACCGAGTGTTCTTTCCCATCGCCGACCAGCCAGCTTGTCAGGGTTTCGCCGCGACGCTTGCGCGCAACCGCCTGACAAAGACGCACGAAATGGACAACCAGTGAGATTCCAGTCCAGATGGTGATGCCCCAAAGCCCAACATCCGGTCGTGCGACCAGCAGGCTTGCAAACAGAATGACCATGTTCGGATTGCGACGCGCCGTGATCAGACGGAACTGTGTATCAAATCGCTCCCAAACATGGATGTGCATACCCACGCCATGAATGAACCAGCCCTCGATAAGCCTTTGCAGCACGTAGCCGGTGACCAGCGCCGCAATTAGTCCCCAAAACAATGCAGGGGCCATGGCGAACCCCGCCGCGCCCAGCCCCGCGCCCCAGGCCCACCACCAGAAGGGCGGGTGTACGAGATCAATACCATGATCGAAAATATTGCCCCACCAGCTGGATGTGATGGTGCAGCGCGCCAGCTTCCCGTCGACGGTGTCCAACACCATAAAGGCCAGCGCGGTGGCCATGCCCGTCCAGTACCAGCCGCGCATCCACAGAAAAAAGGTCGCCACGCAGAGCGCAGCGCCAACAGCTGTCACCATATTCGGCGTCATGCCGATACGCGCGGCGCCGCGCGTCAGTATGAGAGCCCATTCCGGCCACAGATATTTGGTCAGAACATCGGTTACGCCCTTGTAGGCCGCGAAATAGCTTGCACGCTCCAGACTGCGAACAGTGTCCGGCGTCAAGTGATCAACGAAGGGCCGTTCCTGCTTGCGGAGTTCATGATTGTAGATGCTGAGACCGCTCTCGAACGCCATCCTTCGCTCTGGCGCACCGCGATGCGCCAGAACCACTTCACCATCCAATGTTAGCGCCGCACCAGGCCGTTCGGCGATATAGCGATACCAGAGCGGATCGAAGGCGAAACGGCGGTCGACTTCGATATGATGCCCGGCGGCCAGAGGGCCGTTTGCGTCTTCATGTTTGGCGGCGATACGGCGCGTACGCTCATCGGGAGAAAGGCCCCAAAGTTTCGTGTTGTTTTCGCCTGTGAAGCTGTGCCTGTCGTTATTCATGCCGCTGTTCCTATCGCCAGTGGCGGGAGTAGCCAACTGCCGTGCCGATGGGCTAGTCGCCAAAACTGTATGAACGTCCCCTCCAACCCGACACAACGCAGCGGAAGCCTGGCCGCGCTCGCGGGCAATTTCGCCTGGCTGCTGGGCGGGCGTGGTTTCGCAGCGGTATTCAGCCTGATCTATCTCGCCATCCTGACGCGGACACTGGGGCAGGAGGGTTATGGCCAGTTCTCGCTCATTATCGGTACGGCTCAGGTGGTAACCGCATTTGTGGGCTTCCAGACCTGGCAGATCGTTGTCCGTTACGGAATGGAGCGGCTTCGTACCGAGCGGGAAGAGGCACTTGTCGGCCTTCTAAAATATTGCATCTGCCTCGACATCGGCGGTGCGATCGCAGGTGTCGGCCTGTCCCTGCTCGCCATTTTCACGCTTGCGCCAGTATTTGGCTGGTCGGATGAACTGGTACGTTTCGCGCTCTTGTTTTCCGCAGCGTCCCTGATTTCGGTGCGCTCAACACCAGCCGGGATCTTGCGTCTGTTCGACAGGTTCGCGCTTGCTGCGAACGTCGAGGCGGCGCTTACAGGTGCGCGGCTGGTTGCCGCAATTATCGTGTGGCTGACCGCACCCGGCATTGGCGCGTTCATTTTAGCTTGGGCCGCGTCCGAGCTGTTCGCGGCGGGACTGTCGTGGCTTCTCGCATGGCGCACCACGCGTCACCTGGATTGGCGTTCAGTCGGCGCACATCCGCGCGAAACGCTTGGCGACACGCCAGGGCTTGGCCGCTTTACCCTAACGACCAACGTTACACAGACCGTCGGTCTGGCCGGTCGGCAAGTGCCAGTTCTCCTCACCGGAATGTTCGTCGGACCGATCGCGGCGGGCGGGTTTCAGATCGCGTTGCAACTGGGCCATGCCCTTACCAAACTGGGGTCGCTCGCAGTCCAGACCCTGTTGCCTGAAATGATGCGTGCAAAAACTTTTGCCCTGGATCAACAAAGGTTTTCGAAATTGATTTGGGGGTCGCTGAAAATCGCCGCGTTGGCAGGCGCGGTAATCCTGGCAATCGTCATACTGGCAGGCCAGTTTGCACTGGCAGCAATAGCGGGGCCGGATTTTGCGGACGCTTACCCCCTGCTTGTCATTATCGCTATCGCATCGACCATCAATCTGGCGGCCGTACCGCTCGAGCCCGCGCTTTATGCCGGAGGCGGAGATATGGCGGCGTTGAAGGTCCGGGTGATGACAGCCCTTCTCGCCGTTGGAGGGATGTTCATTCTTGGTACGCGCTACGGTGCGAATGGCATTGCTCTGGCTGTACTCGGCGGCGCGGTTCTCGGCACGTTTTTTCTTGGCGTTTCGTTACATCGCAACCTCAAGGCAACCCGGTAGCACCAGGCCGTCGGTCCGCGATGCATTTGGAGCGACAAAAGGGCAGGTGACGCGGAGCGCGCGAAACGCTATCGCCCTTTGAAGACAGAAGATCAGAGGGTTTCCTATGGCCGAATTCGCACTTCCCGCTGGCAGCCGTATCACCGGTAGAACACGTCATTATGAGGCGTCAGCCGAAGCCAACAGCAGAAAGACATTCAAAATCTACCGCTGGTCGCCCGATGACGATGAAAATCCGCGGTACGACAGCTATGATGTCGACATGGACAGCTGCGGTCCCATGGTCCTCGACGCGCTTATCAAGATCAAGAACGAGATAGATCCGACGCTGACCTTCCGCCGGTCGTGCCGCGAGGGGATTTGCGGCTCCTGCTCGATGAACATCGACGGGACCAACACACTGGCCTGCACACAGCCAATCGATGAACTGAAGGGTGACATTCGGATCACGCCGCTCCCGCACATGGAAGTGGTCAAGGATCTGGTTCCGGATTTCAAGCATTTCTACGCGCAATATGCGTCCATCGAGCCCTGGCTGAAAACCAAAACGCCCGCACCTGCCGGCAAGGAACGCATTCAGTCGCCGGAACAGCGCGAGGAACTCGATGGTCTTTATGAGTGCATCCTCTGCGCCTGCTGTTCGACGGCCTGCCCGTCCTATTGGTGGAATCAGGACAAGTTTCTCGGACCGGCTATTCTGTTGCAGGCCTATCGTTGGCTTGCCGACAGCCGCGATGAAATGACGGGCGAGCGACTGGACGATCTTGAGGATCCGTTCCGGCTTTATCGCTGCCATACGATCATGAACTGTTCGAATGTTTGTCCAAAAGGTCTGAACCCCGCCAAGGCGATTGCCGAAACGAAGAAAATGATGCTGGAGCGACAGATTTAAACGCGCCCGCTAAACCAAATCTAAACTCTGATAGCGATAAAGCATATTCAGACGGAAATCGGGGCCTATCGATTTCCCATGAACGGAGTTTGGGTTAATGATGTCCCTCAAGAAGGCTGGGCTCTGCCTGGCGATTCTTTCTATCGCGGCCACCGCGGCTCCCACCATGGCTGCCGACTGGATGGCAACAGTAACCAAGCAGATTGCCGCGACCCAGAAATATCCTCGCAGCGCCGTGATTCGCGAAGATGAGGGAACGGCAAAAATACGCGTCCGGGTCGCACCGGATGGCACTATTTCCGGTGTTGAGCTTCTTGAAAAAAGCGGATCGGAAATATTGGACCGGGAAGCTATACGCATGCCTGCCAAGGCTGGCCGAATGCCGCCGCCGCCCAGTGGCAAGGCAGTTGCAGTCGATATTCCGGTCCGCTTCAAACTGTCCTGACGCGTTACCGTGCCTGTCGCGCACACCGGAGCGACAGGAATGATGTTCCTATAATTCGACGATTGCATGCACGGTGTCCGTTTGGCATTCAGCGCATACAGTCGGCGAATTATGTGACTTCTTTCCCCGTCTGAACAGTCGGTGCTTCTCCGGAAAATGGTTTGCGCCTGTACGTGGAAGCGCAAATACGGATCATGCTATTTATCAAAATACGCGTAAATGAATTGCGGGTTTGCCGGTGTGGCCGGTAACGGTTCAACACCCTGTCTGTCGCACTTAGATAGAAGATATGCCCAAGCAGAACGGCTTCAACACCCTTGGACCTTCTTTGACGGATCCCGGTAAAATTGTGTTGAACTACAGGCGTCGATACTGTCCGAAGCGAAGTCGAGCGCGCGGGCATATCGTGCGTCGTTTACGGACAGAGGGAACTATGCTGCGCGTACGCGCGCCAGGAAGTTATCGACTTCGCGCTGGAGGGTCTCAGCCTGCGCACTCAGTTCAGCGGCCGCGGAAAGCGACTGCTGCGCCTGCGCCCCGGTTTCCTCGATGCCGTCACGCACGCGTTCGATGTTCCGCGCGACCATTTCCGTGCCGCCTGCGGCCTGCTGGGTGTTGCTGGCAATTTCACTCGTCGTTGCGGATTGTTCCTCTACCGCGGTCGCTACGGCCGCTGCGATGCCGTCGATATCGGCAATATTCGCTACGATTTCCTCGATCGCCCGAACGGCTTCGCCTGAAACACGCTGAATGCCGCCGATACGCTCGCCGATCTGGGTCGTGGCCTTGCTCGTCTGGCTGGCAAGAGCCTTGATTTCACCTGCGACGACGGCAAATCCTCGTCCCGCATCTCCTGCGCGCGCCGCCTCGATAGTCGCATTCAGGGCAAGCAGGTTGGTTTGCTCGGCTATATCATTGATGAGTTCGACAATTTCACCAATCTGGCTGGCGTCCTCGGCAAGTCCCGCGACCACTTCGTCGGTTGCAATGGCGCGTTTCGAGGCCGCTTGGGATTTCCCGGATGATTCGATCACCTGAGCGGATACCTCAGCCAGTGAGCGCGCCATTTCTTCTGAGGCGTTGGCAACCGCAAGAGCATTCTGGCTCGACTGGTGCGCAGCTGTAGCGACATCGGCGGTGACCAGTGCGTTCTCATTCGCCGCACTGGCAACCTGCTGTGCCCCCATCTCGATCTGTCGCGCAGCGCTACCAACAGCGGCGGCAACACTACGGACGCTGCTTTCGAAGCTGTCGGCCAATTCCGTCAGCGCAGCGCGTTTTACTTCTTCCGCCCGTTCACGGTCGGCCAGACGCTCGGTTTGACGTGTGGCTTCCAGCTCCGCTTCCCGTTGCTTGGCGGCAGCGGCGGCATCGCGCTGACGCGCGACTTCATGCGCGTTCTTCTGGAAAACGATAACGGCGCGAGTCATCTCGCCTATCTCGTCATGCCGGGATGACTCTGGAATGGCCACATCGGTGTCCCCCGTCGCAAGACGGCGCATCAGCAGCGAAAGATTCGCAATTGGCGTAGCGATCATCTGTTTGCTGACCATCCAGCTGAGCGCCACAATCAGTGCGCCGATGATGAACAGTGGGATGAGCAGCAACAACATGGTCGTGAATACGAATTTCGCCCGGTTCATTGCCGCCTCGGATTGCGCAGCGATCTCGCTGCGAATGACAGTGGCGTTGCGGTCGAAAGCCGGACCGACATCGTTGAGGAGACTGTCGACGCTGGTGTCGCGCACACGCGTCATCTTCACGATTTCATCGAAAGCTTGGTCGTAAGCGATCACATCTTCGATCACTGCGTCGGCTTCCGAAAGGAGGGCGGGGGACGAGATCATTTCGAACAGGTCGTTCATGTCGTCTTCCAGGTCGAGGAGGCCCTGCTTGGCACGGTCGATCAACGCATCATTACTGCTTGAACGGTAAGCGTTTACGTAAATACGTGCCACAGAATAATGATTCAGCGCCGCAGCGGCACGGTGCGAGGTCGCGTGAGATCCATTCTCAAACGCACCATCGACGATATTCAGAAGGCGTTCACCGATCGCGGGACCGCCCTCGTCGATTGTTTTCGCATGTCGCCCGCTTATGATATCCTGCGCTTTGACAATCTTGTGAAAGTCAGTGCGCTGGGCGGAAAGTTGTTTGCCAAGCAGACTGACCTCTTCCGAAACGCCAGCGGTCTCGGCGGCATCGTCAATGTCGTCGATCGCGGTTTTTGCCGCGGCGATTTCAGCTTCTACCTTCCGCTCGAGCGCGGAACTGGGGGCGATCACATAATCCTTGATGCTGCTCTGCGCCTGGCGCACCGCGTTTTCAGCTGCGCCCACGCGTTCACCGCTGAGTGTGAGTTCCCGCGCGGAGAAGGCAGCACTGGCTGTCAGTGCGAGGCCGCCGATAATGATGATTACTGAAATCGCCCCGACAACGCCGAGCGCGCCAAAGGCGACGAGAATCTTCTTCGAGATGTTCCAGTCGCCGCTGACACGTTCAGCGGCAAGCATCGGACGTCTCAGGACTCCGCTCATACTCATCATGCCAACTTCGACCCCATCATGTTCAGGCGGGCAGTTCACTGCCTGTTGCGCCGCAATAGGATAAGGGTGTTTCCGCGTGGTTAACGCGTAGGCAAAAGCCGGAATCTGGTTTCACGGAAAGGAAGGTCAGTGGCTCCCCGGATCTGATTCGAACAGATGACCGATCGATTAACAGTCGATTGCTCTACCGCTGAGCTACCGGGGAACACTGAAGGCGCG
>JBARZR010000194.1:0-5164 GCA_049650205.1 Pacificimonas sp.
GCCCGTCACGGCGGCGAGTTCGGGGGACAGCTTCATCGGCTGCTGCAGGGCATTGGGTGCTTTTGCCATCGGGTGACACTCCTCGTTTTTGTTTGCGGCGATCGTGAGGCCCAAGGCGAAACCGTTCGTTTCGGGCGCTCCCCACCGCCAGTGTCCTCCTAGAAGCGCACTCGGGCGGCGCGGTCAATGGGGCGGGAAGAAAAAATCCCTTCCCTGCGACATGTCGAGCCGCCTCGGTAGGCAAAGCGAGCGCTTTCCCCTAGGCCGAACGCTATGACAGAGACACTTGCAGAGGAGCCCGAGACGGTTCCGTCAGACGACCGCATGACCTTTACGCCGACCCGTGCGGAGGGACTCGCCAGACTGGGCGCCTTCCTGCCGCGCGCGGGCCGTGCCTATCAGGCGAATCGCAATGCCGATCTCGGTCCCGGCGACCGGGCGGCGACGTCGCTCCTGTCGCCCTGGATGTCGCACGGCCTGATCGGCGTCGAGGAGGCCGTCCGCGCCGTTAGGGGCGCGCACGACGCAAATGACAGTTTCAAGCTGGTCAGCGAACTGTTCTGGCGCGCCTATTTTCAGGGTCATCTGGAATGGAAGCCCGACGTCTGGCACGCCTATCTGGACGAACGCGATGGCGCCTTTGCCGAAATGCAGGGCAATGCGGGGCTACAGACTGCCTGGGAGGCCGCCACGGAAGGCCGCACGGGAATCGACGCCTTCGACGCCTGGGCGAAGGAACTCGTGGAGACCGGCTTCCTGCACAACCACACGCGCATGTGGTTTTCCTCGATCTGGATCTTCACATTGAAATTGCCCTGGACGCTGGGTGCGGATTTCTTTCTGCGCAACCTGATCGACGGCGACGCGGCATCGAACACGCTCAACTGGCGCTGGACGGCGGGCCTGCACACGCGCGGCAAGACCTATCTGGCGACCAAGTCCAACATCAAACGCTACACGGACGGTCGCTTCGCACCCGAGGATCTGTCAAAGACTGCAGAGCCGCTGGAAGACCCGAAGCAGCTGCACGCCGTGAAGGCGCTCGACCTGCCGGAGGACGCTTTGCCCGACGGGAAGTTCGCGCTGCTGATCCACGAAAATGACCTGATACCGGAGACGCTGCCCCTGGAGGGGCGCAAACCGGACCTCGTCATCGGCCTCGCCCGCCCGGACGCTCGTTCGCCGCGCCCGGTGTCGCCTCTGGTCAAGGATTTCACCGCCGCCGCTGTCGGCGACGCCCTGACGCGCGGCGCAGGTGCATTTGACTGCCAGACCGAAGACTGGACGCCGGACCGCCGGCTTGCCGACATCATGGCCGCGCACGGTCTGGACACCCTCGTCGTTTCCTATCTGGGGCAGGGTTGGGTGCGCGACGCGACCCGCGACGAACTCAATGATTTCGCCGCTGACCATGACTGCGTCCGCATCGTCCGTGCGCTCGACCGCGCGACCTGGCCCCATGCCAAGGCAGGCTATTATGGCGTGAAAAAGAAAATCGACAATGTTCTGAAAATACTGGAGATCGACTGATGCGAAAGAGCCTCATCGCGCTCGCGGCGGCGGCGACGCTGGCATCCGCCCCTGCCCATGCCTGGGGCCAGACCGGCCACCGCGTCATTGGCAAGCTCGCGGACAGTTTCCTCACCACCGAAGCGCGACGGGGCATCGCCGCGCTCATCGAGAATGAATCGCTGGCGGAGGCGTCGACCTGGGCTGACTTCATGCGCGCCAGTCCGGAAGTCTTCTGGCAGGAGGAGGCCTCGCCTTGGCATTATGTCACCGTGCCTGAGGGAACGACCTACGCCGAGGTCGGCCCACCGCCCGAGGGTGACGCCATCACCGCGCTCGCCCGTATGCGCGCCGAGGCGCTCGACACCTCGCTACCGCGTGCCCAGCGGCAGCGCGCGCTGCGCATCGTCATCCACATCGTCGGCGACCTGCACCAGCCGCTGCATGCCGGCAACGGCACCGACCGCGGCGGCAACGATGTCCGCGTCGAGTTCTTCGGCGACGAGCGCAACCTGCACAGCATCTGGGACTCCGGCCTGATCGACCGTCAGCAGCTCAGTTACAGCGAATGGGCGCGCTGGACGCTGCGCAGCCTGGCCGTCGAAACCGCGCAGGACTGGTACACCGCCGACCCGCTGGTCTGGGTGGGCGAAAGCGCCGCCATCCGCGATACTCTCTATCCCGCCGAACCGCGCATCAGCTGGGATTACGCCTTTCAGCATGACGCCATCCTGAAACAGCGCCTCGCGCAGGGCGGCGTGCGGCTGGCGGCCTATCTCAACGCCATGTTCGGTGACGGCAGGCCCAACGGTATCGGCTAGCGCCAGAACAGGCTTGCGTCCGCAGGCTAATTGTTCCTATTTTGTTCCGCATGTTCCCACATGCAGGATCATGCCCATGAGCCGCTCCTTTTCCGCCACGCCGCAGCCAGGCGCGCTGCGCTATATGTTCATAGACTTCAATGCGTTCTTCGCCAGTGTTGAACAGCATGATGAGGAAGCGCTGCGGGGCCGCCCGGTTATCGTCACGCCGCTCGATTCGGAACATAGCGGCGCTATCGCCGCCAGCTACGAGGCGAAAAAATATGGCATAAAACGCGGCACATCGGTGAAGGACGCCCGCGCGCTCTATCCCGATATCGCCATCCGCCCGGCCCGGCACGACCGCTATGTCGCCGTCCACCACCTCCTGATGCGGGAGATCGAACAGCATCTGCCCATCCAGCGCATCTGCTCCATCGACGAATGTGTGTGCCGCCTCGACCCGCGTGAGTATGGCGCGGACGCCGCGCGGGCAAAGGCGATGGCGGTGAAACGCGGCCTCGCGGAAAATGTCGGGCCTTCGCTGCGCGCCTCCATCGGCCTGTCATCGTCCACATTGCTCTCCAAGCTCGCCGGAGAGCTGGTGAAACCGGATGGCCTGACCGTGATCGACCCCGCCGACCTGCCCGGCGCGCTTGCCGAATTGCCGCTCCGGTCCATTCCCGGCGTGGGGGAGGGCGTGCACAGGCGCCTGCTGAAAGCCGGAATCCGCGACTTCTCCGCGCTCTGGAGCCTGCCGCCCAAACAGGCGCGCGCCATCTGGAATTCGGTGACGGGGGAACGGTTCCTCTACGCGCTTCGCGGCCATGACGTCCCCGACCTGCCGGAACCGACCAAGAAGATGATCGGCCACAGCCGCGTCCTCTCCGGCAGGCACCGCAACCCCGACGGCGCGCTCGTCGTCGCCCGCGCCCTTCTCCTGAAGGCCGCCAGCCGCCTGCGCCATCTCGACATGTACGCGGGCGCGCTGACCGTGACGCTCAAGCTGGTGCCGGAGGGGGCGCTGACGCACGAGGCGCGCTTTCGTCCGACCCAGAACAGCTGGCAGTTCCTGCGCGAGCTCGACGCGTTCTGGAGCCAGATGATTACCGCCTCCGCCCGTCACGCGCGGCGGCGGCGGGTACAGCTGAAGCTCGTCTCCATCTACTTCCACGACATCGCGCCCACCGCGCCCGACCGCGACCTGTTCGTTTCGCAGGGCCGCGACGAGCGCGAGGCCCGCCAGACCGCCCTCTGGCGCGCCATCGACGGCATCAACGCGCGCTATGGCGGGCAGAAGATCATATTGGCGTCGCAGCACGGCCTCGATCTCAACTATCTTGGCGTCAAGATCGCCTTCAGCCGCGTGCCCGACGCCGCGGAATTCGCCGATATCGGCGGGCTGAAGGCGATCCTTCCGGAAGACGTTCCGGAAACGGCGGCACGGAACCACAGTCCCGCCCGCGCCCTCTATTGAACAGGGCCGGATGCCGCTAAGGTCGGCAGCGCAAAACCCGGAGCAACCATGTCCCAGAATCGCAGCGTCATCGTGCAAGGCGCGAAAACCGGCATCGGCTTTGGCAGCGCGCTCGCCATCGCCATTTCCTGGAGCGCCAACAAATCCATATTATGGGCGATCATCCATGGATTTTTGTCCTGGCTCTACGTTCTCTACTACGCGCTGACCCGGTGAGCCGGACATCGGCCCTCGAAAAGCGTCTCGCCCCCTATTGGAAGATGGAGGCGGGCAGCGCGGTCCTGATCCCGGTGGTGATGTGGTGGCTCGCGGAGGGACGGCTGGGCTGGGCGACCATATTGGCGCTCCCCGCGATGGTCTTCATGCTGCTGGTCGGCGCGCTCTACTGGTGGGCGAAGTTGCGGCAGCTTCGCGGCGAAACGTCCGCCTTGCCGGAGAGCCTGTCGTTGATCTCCCGCGTACAAACCCCGATCCTGCTCCTGACGGGCGCGGCGGTCACATCGGCGGCATCGGCATGGCTGTTTCCGGAGTTCGCCATTGGCCAGCCTGACCGCTGGTGCGCGACTGCTGCGGCAGTGCTCGCTGTCCTTGAATATGTGAATTACTATCATCGGCAGCTACAGCATTTCGATCACGCCGCCGATTTCCGCCGCCTGCTCAGCGGGCGCGGTTTCCGCCGGGCGCAGATGCGGCAGGATCTGGATCGCTGGCGGGCACGTTCGGGCGCATAGCCGTCTCGCCAGTTGTGCGAGGCGCACATCGTGATAGGGCGGGGTGATGAACATGACCCGCGCTTTTCCCGCCGCACTCGCTCTGTTCGCGCTCGCCAGTTGTAGCGAAGGCGCGCCGACACAGCCTGAGCAGGACAGCCCATCGTCCGAACCCACGGACCCGCAGGATCTGTTTTTCGATAATCTCGCAAATCTTTGTGGCAAGGCGTTCGCAGGGCGTCTCACCTCGGATGAAGCGGTGGATGCCGACATGGCGGGCGCGGCGATGGCAATGCATGTCCGCACCTGCGGCGACGATGAAATCCGCATTCCCTTTCATGTCGAGACGGCGGACGGCTGGGACCGCTCCCGCACCTGGGTGATCCGCCGCACCGATACCGGTCTCCAGCTGAAGCACGACCACCGCCACCAGGATGGGAGCGCCGACGCGGTCACCAACTATGGCGGCGATACCGAAGACAGCGGCGGCCCTCAGCGCCAGTCCTTCCCGGTCGACGCCGAAAGCATCGCCCTGTTTCAACAGGAGGGACTGGCGGCTTCGATCACGAACATCTGGACAGTCGGCGTCACGCCCGATCAATTCACTTACGAGCTGCGCCGCACTGGCGAGAATGCGCGGCTTTTCAAGGTTGCCTTCGACCTGACGG
>JBARZR010000195.1:0-26358 GCA_049650205.1 Pacificimonas sp.
GCAAGATACATCCCCATGGCCTTTACATGGGATAGGCTCCGGTTAATTCAGAAATTAGCCTGAACACCGACCAGGTACTGACGACCGAGGACGCCGCTTGTATATTGCGTTGTCGAACGGCTGGGGAAAGGAGGTTCCTCCTCGAACACATTGTTCACTGTGAAGCGCAGACTAAGCATGTCATTCACTGTGTGTGAGATGGTGCTGTCGACGACGAAGTAATCACCAACGCCGCGAAACTCCGAATCTGCCGGATCTTCCAGGTCGAACACCGCAGATGACAGATAAGTGCCGGTCGCCGAGAGCGATGTACCTCCAAGCGAATAGGTGACTGTACCATTTGCCTCGTGTTTGAAATCACCGATTTCTCCGCGATCATCGTCCAGAACGCCCGCAATCGTGCGTTCCGACTTGTCGAGGTAGAAATAGCCAACGCGGAAGTCCAGCGCGCCAAGGTCGCCATTGGAACCAAATGTGTTGGCGATATCGAAACCGTAATTCACACGTGCTTGTAAACCGGCGAAGTCAAATGAGCCGGCGTTGGAAAACCCGACATTGGCACCCGTGATCTGACCATCTGCGCCACGCGTGAACTGCTGACAGGTCGAGGCATTCGGGAAATTCGAGTTGTCGTAGCAGGACCGCAGAATGTCGGTAAGGTTCGTGCTCACGATTGCGTTCGTGAGCTCGATGTTGATCCAGTCCGCGGTGATGGTCAGTCCCGGAACGAAACGTGGTTCCAGCACGATGCCCGCTGTCCAGGATTTCGACGTTTCGTTCAGCAGTCCGGGGTTGCCCGAACTGGTGATCTGTTGCGACGCATCTTCGATAGTTGATGAGAAGGGCTGCGTAATTCCGTCGGCCGCGCAGTTTGCCGCACGGGTCGCCGGGTTTGAACCCGCGTCGATGAAGTCTTGATCGCAGGGATCGTCAGCGAACGAGAAGATGCTGACGGCAGGAAGAAAGAGCTCGGTAATCGCTGGAGCGCGTACCGATTCCGTATAGCTGCCGCGGATGCGAAGATCGCGGATCGGACCGATCTGGCCGCCGACTGAATAGATCGTGTCACTGCCCGCACGCGAATTATCGATGTAGCGCACCGATGCGTCGAATTCGAGCAGATCAATGAAACGGCCATCCGACGGCTGAATGATCGGAACGATCAACTCACCGAAAAACTCGTTGGTTGTAAATGAACCGGTTACCGGAGCGATAGCCACAGAACGGCCAAGCCCCTCCTGCAGGAATCCGTCCGGCGTAAAGCTTTGCCGTTCCTTGCGCCCCTCATAGCCGACGTTGAACAGCCATGCGTTGCCGAACAGTTCAAACAGCTCTCCACCAAGGTTGGCGTTGAAGATATTCTGGCGGTTCGTCGATACGGACGACGTCAACGTTGTGACGAAGTCGATGGCCTCAGCAGATGGCGCGCCATCGCCAAACAGATTCAGAGGAACACATCCATCGACGGCGTTGGTTCCTGCAGGCGTGCCGGGAACGCCGCCACCTGGATTTTCGGGCGGATCAACTGCAACGCGGCAGACGATGTTACCATTCGCAACGCCATCTTCGAACAGACCCTGATCGACAACATCGACCGCGTTGAGGAAGTTTGCCTGA
Organism: Pacificimonas sp.; assembly: GCA_049650205.1. Taxonomy (GTDB): domain Bacteria; phylum Pseudomonadota; class Alphaproteobacteria; order Sphingomonadales; family Sphingomonadaceae; genus Pacificimonas. Next base: position 1,618 of record JBARZR010000195.1, read on the forward strand.
ACGAGAGATGTGCTTGTGGCAACTGCCTGGGATTCACCATAATTGTAGGAGACATCCCAATTGAACTGGCGGTCGCCAATTTCGAAATCGCCGCGCACGCCGCCAACTATGCGGAAGAGCTCGAGCTGCCCGAAATTCGGATTACGGCCACCGAGCAAATCGAAGCCCGCGCGCTGCAGGAAGAAACGGGTGTCGTCATCGACATCATCGCCGTCGGTGTCGAAATTGAGGTCGGCCATACCGTCGCCGTCACCATCGAGGTTTCCGTCGAGAGAAAGGACAGCTCTTGCCTGATCATTCAGGAACGGGTTGGACAACAATACGCCGAGACCACCACTATCCCCGCCGAAAAGAGCACTCTGATAAACAGGCTGATTGGCCAGCTCTTCGGACTCGGTGCGGGCGTAGTTGGCTTCGAAATAGGCCGTGATGTTGTCGGTCACGTCATAATGGCCGAGCGTGTAAGCTGTGTAGCGCTCAATATCAGTTGTGATCTGGCCGGCGTCTACCAGTGTAAGTCCGTCGCCGCCTTCTGTGTTAACCGCGCCGGCTGTTTCGCCGATGTCGAACGGCACAAGGTTCCCGTTGCTGTCAAATTGCACGATATTGCCGTCGGCGTCATTGAACCCGCCGCCGAAAGCGGTCAGGCCGCCACCGCCACCGCCTGCACGTGTCGGAATGCCGCCCCGCGTCAGAGCGGAAATGCGCCGGTCGAACAGGATCGTATTGGCGTTGGAGCGGAAGACACCCTCGCGAAGAAGTGCGCGGCGGCTTGAAAGAATGCCGGCCTCGCTGTTAAATTCGAAATTGAAGACAATGTTACCACGGTCATCGTCGAAATTCGTGCCCATGGTCGCGCTGGCAAACGTACTTTCGCCGTCGCCTTCTTCATAAACACCCAGCTGGCCATTGACCTCCAAGCCTTCAAAATCATCCTGCAGGATGAGGTTGACCGTACCAGCGATGGCATCGGAGCCATAGGTCGTTGCACCGCGAAGGGTCAGCGGTTCGACACGCTCGATTAGCGATGTCGGAATGACATTCAGATCGACCTGAAGACCGGCGGCCGCACCAGAGAAGTTCGAAGCGGTGTTCGACGATACGAAGCGGCGACCATTCACAAGCGTCAGCGTCCGCTGCGAACCAATGCCAAACAGGTTTACGAAATTCTGGCCAACCGAGAAACCAGATTGGCCACCGTTGGACGAAACGGGCGTACCGAAGCCGGGAATCTCATTCAGGGCCTGCGACACGTTGGTGAAGCTGCGGTTCCTGAGCTCTTCACCTGTAAACGTACCGATCATGGGCGCCGGCTGTTCAACTTCCGGGCGCGCGATACGCGAGCCGGTCACGACGATGGTATCCATGATTACCTGATCGGTAGAGACCGTCGGCGTTTCAGGAGTTTCGGCTGCTTCTTCCTGAGCTGTCTGGGCGAGCGCGCTTGTGCTTCCAGCCGCAATCAGGAGTGTCGATGTCAGCAGGGCTCTGCGGAAAGATAGATTCGTCATGTCATGTCCCTCGTTAGTTTCGTTCGCCGCATCACATTTATGAAAGAATTCAGAAATTTGATTTCCGGAAACCAATCGCGGTCATCCCACCCCTGGGCTACGATTTACCGTCCTTCAGATCTGCGACGTACTTTGGAACATCGACTATCGGGCAGTCAGATGACGCCCGCAAGTCATCACGTCCCCGCACATATGGGATTATGAACAATGTGTTGCAGAATCGTCACACGAAGGTTGGAAGGGTCAATCTGAACGCGCCGCCCACTGCAGGACGATGTGCTTGCCCCGACCGGGACGGGCGCTAAGTGAACAAGCTGGCGGCAGGCGCGTTCGTGTTGGGAATGTGCCCCATGCCGCAGACGACAGGAAAGTGACCGCGATCCCATGAATGAAATGAGTGCTTCTCCACTGGACGATGCCGACCTGGAAAATGTGGGCGCGGGGTTCATTGAGGCTCTTTACCGGAAATATGCGGACAATTCCGCGAGTGTCGACGAAAGCTGGCAGCGCTATTTCGCAGGGCTGGAACGGGTTGCCGACACATCCGGCCCTTCATGGCAGCGCGATGGCTGGCCGATGACGGCAATGGACGACCTGACCTCTGCGCTCGATCCGACGCAGATGACGCCGGATGCGCCTGTGAAGCCAAAACTGTCCGGCAGTGTTGCCGAAGTGCCGGTGGCACCCGCCCGCAACGTCAGCCAGGACGACATTCGTCGCGCAGCCGAAGACTCGCTCAACGCGATGATGTTGATCCGCACCTACCGTGTGCGTGGCCACCTGGCGGCGCAGCTGGACCCGCTGGGTCTCGCCGAGCGTGAAATCCCAAAGGAGCTGACTCCGGAACATCATGGGTTTTCCGGCGCGGATCAGCACCGTGTCATTCATCTGGGCGGCGTCCTGGGGCTGGAAGCGACAACGGTTGCCGAGCTGGTCGAGATCCTGCGCTCGAACTACTGCGGCCATGTCGGCACGGAATATATGCATATCAACGACCGCGAGGAGCGGCGTTTCATTCAGGACCGCATCGAGGGCCGCAACACCGACATCGAATTTACGCCAGAAGGCAAGAAGGCGATCCTGAACAAGCTGATCGAAGCCGAGGAATTCGAGAATTTCCTTGGTCGCAAATATGTCGGTACCAAGCGCTTTGGCCTGGATGGCGGCGAAGCGATGATCCCTGCACTGGAATCCATCATCAAGATCGGCGGCGCGGGCGGGGCGAAAGAAATCGTCATCGGCATGGCGCACAGAGGTCGGCTGAACGTGCTGGCGAATGTCATGCAGAAGCCGTTTCAGGCGATCTTCCATGAATTTGCCGGTGGCTCCTCGAACCCTGAAGATGTCGGCGGGTCGGGTGATGTGAAATATCACCTCGGCACGTCCACGGACCGTGAGTTCGACGGCAATCTGGTTCACTTGTCGCTGACGCCGAACCCGTCGCATCTGGAGGCGGTCGATCCCGTTGTTCTGGGCAAGACCCGCGCGGCGCAGCAGATTCGCGGCGATGTCACGCGTGACGAGGTTGTGCCGCTACTGCTTCATGGCGATGCCGCTTTTGCCATGCAGGGGGTCGTGGCCGAATGTTTCGGATTTTCCGGCGTCGAAGGGTACAATACTGGCGGCTGCATTCACTTCATCATCAACAACCAGATCGGCTTTACCACCAGCCCGCAATTCGGTCGTTCCAGCCCCTATCCCAGCGATATGGGCAAGATCGTGCAGGCACCGATCTTCCATGTGAATGGCGACGATCCGGAGGCGGTAACCTTCGTCACGAAGCTGGCGACGGAATTCCGCACGAAGTTCAACCGCGATGTCGTCATCGACATGTGGTGCTTCCGCCAGCATGGCCACAACGAGGGCGACGAGCCGAGCTTCACCCAGCCATTGATGTACAAGGCCATCAAGAAAAAGGCCGATGTGTCGGAAGTCTATGGCGCGCGCCTGCGCGAGGAAGGCGTCATCGACGACACATGGATCGAGGGCGCGACGGCGAAGTTTACAAAGACGTTGGAAGAGGCGTTCGAGGCCGCGCCGGGCTACAAACCGAACAAGGCGGACTGGTTCGAGGGGCGCTGGGTCGGGCTGGGCCTGCCGGGCGGTGAAGAAGGCGACCGGCGTGCGGCGATGACGGGTATCGAATCAGGCAAACTTCTGGAACTGATGAAAAAGATCAGTGCGGTTCCGGAAGGTTTCGCGCAGCACAAGACGTTGACGCGCGTGATGAAGGCGCGCGTGAAGGCGGTGAATGACAATGCTGGTTTGGACTGGGCGACAGCGGAGTCGCTGGCCTTCGCGTCGCTGCTGGATGAGGGTTACGGTGTGCGCCTGTCCGGACAGGATTCCGGGCGCGGGACGTTCAGCCAGCGACACGCGGTCTGGACCGACCAGAATGACGGTTCGAAATATATTCCGCTGAAACAGGTGGATGATGACTTCAAGGTCTATGATAGCCCACTATCCGAATATGGCGTTCTGGGCTTTGAATATGGCTATGCGCTGACAGACCCGAAATCGCTGGTGATGTGGGAGGCGCAGTTTGGCGATTTCGCAAATGGCGCGCAGATCATGATCGACCAGTTCATCGCGTCGGGCGAGGCGAAATGGCTGCGCTCCAACGGTCTCGTGATGCTGTTGCCGCATGGGTATGAGGGTCAGGGACCGGAGCATAGCTCGGCGCGGCCCGAACGTTTCCTGCAGCTGTGTGCGGAAGACAATATGCAGGTCGTGAACTGCACGACGCCGGAAAACTATTTTCACGTCCTGCGCCGTCAAATGCACCGCGATTTTCGCAAGCCGCTCATCATCATGACGCCGAAATCGCTGCTGCGCCACAAGGCCGCGACCTCGACGCTGGATGAACTTTCCGGCCAAAGTCATTTCAAGCGCATCATTTCCGACCGAATGGAAATTGCCGATAAGAAGGTGAAGCGGCTCATCCTCTGTACGGGTAAAGTCTATTACGACCTGGCCGAGAAGCGTGACGAAATGGGCCTGACGGACACCAGCCTCGTCCGTATCGAACAGCTTTATCCCTTTCCTCTGGAACCGCTCATCACGCGGTTGAAGCGCAAGACGAACTTGGAAACGGTCGTCTGGGCGCAGGAGGAGCCGAAAAACCAGGGCTACTGGTTCTTTACCGAGCATTACATCGAACGCGCGCTGGAAAGTGCGGGCACCAAGCCGAAGCGCCCGGCCTATGCCGGACGCGGTCCTGCCGCCGCTCCCGCCACGGGCATTGCGTCTCGCCACGCGGCGCAGCAGAAACAACTGATCGAAGACGCGCTGACCGCCTGACAGCACGCGCGCACCCTTAAGTTTGAAGGAAGAAATTCATGGCTATCGACGTTTCCATCCCCGCCCTTGGCGAGTCCGTGACCGAAGCGACCGTCGGCGAATGGCTGAAGCAGCCGGGTGACGCGGTGACCGTGGATGAACCGATCGTCAGCCTGGAAACCGACAAGGTGGCGGTAGAAGTTCCGTCTCCCGTCGCGGGCGTGCTGGCCGAGCAGTTGGCCGAAGTTGGCGACGAAGTCGAAGTCGGCGCGCTGATCGCGCGGGTTGAGGAGGGCGCGACGGCGGAAAATGAATCTTCCGCACCGACGACGGCGAAGCCCGAACCCTCCGACGCGAAAAAGACTGATATCGCGGAAGCCGAGGAAGACGGCGAAGGCGATGTCGCGACCATCGACCACAAGCTGTCGCCCGCAGTGACCCGCTTGCTGGCTGAGCATAATATCGACCCCGTGGATGTGAAGGGAAAGGGCAAGGGCGGACGCATCCTGAAGGAAGATGTTCAGCGTTATATTGCCAGCGGTGCCGCGCCGAAGACCAGTGCGCCGAAGACCAGTGCCCCTGCGGAAACCAAGGCCTCGGCCCCGGCAGCCGAATCGCAGGCTACCCCTGCCGTAGGTGGCGGACGGAACGAAGAGCGCAAGCGCATGTCGCGCCTCAGGAAGACCATCGCGTCGCGCCTGAAGGAGGCGCAGGACACGGCGGCGATGCTGACGACGTTCAACGATGTCGACATGACCGCCGTCATGGAAGCCCGCGCGAAATACAAGGAGAGCTTCGAAAAGAAACACGGCGTGCGGCTGGGTTTCATGTCTTTCTTCACAAAAGCCTGTTCACTCGCGCTGCGCGACGTTCCTGCCGTCAACGCCATGATTGACGGCGATGAGATCGTTTACCGTGACTATGCAGATATCGGCGTTGCTGTATCTTCGCCAGGCGGTCTGGTGGTTCCCGTGCTCCGCGATGCTGACAAGCTGAGCTTCGCCGACACCGAAAAGACCATTGGCGATTTCGGTCGCCGTGCGCGCGACGGCGAACTTAAGCTGGAGGAATTGCAGGGCGGCACATTCACCATTTCCAATGGTGGCGTATTCGGCAGCTTGATGTCGACACCCATTCTGAACACGCCGCAGTCCGGTGTTCTCGGTATGCACCGGATTGAGGATCGTCCCGTCGCCATTGATGGCGAGGTCGTTATTCGCCCGATGATGTATCTGGCGCTCAGCTATGACCACCGTATTGTCGATGGTCGGGAGGCAGTCACATTTCTGGTCCGCGTCAAGGAGGCTATCGAGGATCCGACCCGGCTGGTTCTGGATCTGTAGCAGCGACGGTCGGTCATTGTGCCTTAACCTGCGCCCGTCTAGAGGCGCGGGCGTGAAGATGTTCCGCATCATATTGCTCTTCATGGCGACGCTCGGCCTTGCCATGGCGCTGTTCTTTGGCATCAGCCGCCATCAGGACCAGAGCCTGTTCCGCGACACCATCACCGCCAACATCACTGCGCCGATGGGTACGGGGGCGTTTGTGGAGGAGTTGAACAGCTGGGTCTATAGCAAGGAAGGTTTCGCGCAGTGCAAGGCCCGTTATGTCTGGGATCCGCTAGGCGCAACGCCGATGCAGATTTACGAGGCGGGCGGCGACTGTTCCGACAAGTCCCGGCTGCTGTCCGCCATGTTGGACAGTGTCGATATGGATTCGACGCTGGTCATGTTGCAGCCCTGCCGAACCTGCGCGGCGACGCATACAATAGTGAATGCAGAGGCGGGCGGCGATATCGTCGCAGCGGATCCGGTATACGACATGGTCTGGCCCGATCCGGCGGGAGGATATTATGGTGTGGCGGAAATCCGCGATGACAACGATATTTTGATGGAGCGCCTGGAAGCGTTGAAACGGGAGCGGCCCGTACCCGACAAGATCAATTTCCACTCGCCGGACGAGATGAAATATGGTTTTCCGAAAACCGTGAACTGGGACCGCGACGGGCTGTTTCAGCTGATTGGCGGCGCGGTAGCCCGGTTAACCGACGAACCCTATCTGATCGACCGGCCGCGTATCTTTGAAGATCCCAAGCTGTTCCTGATGTGGGCGGGACTTGGCCTCGCCTCTTTTTCCGGAATCTTGCTGATCCTTTTCCGGCGGCGGTTTCACTAGGGTGCCCGGCGCACTATGTCGCGATGCCAACGCAGTACGCATAGAAGGATTTTGCACATGGCTGACTATGACCTGATCGTCATCGGCGCTGGCCCTGGCGGCTATGTCGCCGCTATCCGCGCGGCGCAGAACGGCCTGAAAGTGGCCTGTGCGGAAAGTCGCGAGACGCTGGGCGGCACCTGCCTGAACGTCGGGTGCATCCCGTCGAAGGCGCTGCTCCACGCCAGCGAAATTTACCACGAGGCCAAATCGGGCGCGATGGACAAGTTCGGCGTGTCCTTCGGCTCCGTGAAGCTCGACTGGGGTCAGATGCTGGCGGAGAAGGTGAAGGCGGTCGGCGAATTGACCGGCGGTGTCGAATTCCTGTTCAAGAAGAACAAAGTCGACTGGCTGAAGGGCCACGCGGCCTTCAAGACTGCGGACAGCATCGAAGTCGGTGGCAACACCTATCGCGCCGACAAGTTCATCATCGCCACCGGCTCGTCGGTAACGCCGCTTGAAGGCGTCGAGATCGACGGAGAAGTCGTGGTGTCCTCGACCGAAGCCCTGTCGTTGAAATCCGTGCCGAAGCGGATGCTGGTCATCGGCGGCGGCTATATCGGCCTTGAGATGGGCAGTGTCTACAACCGTCTCGGGACCGAAGTGACGGCGGTCGAATATATGGACACGATCACGCCCGGTCTGGACGGCGAAGTCACCAAGAATTTCGCGCGTATCCTGAAGAAGCAGGGTATGAGCTTGAAAACCGGTACGAAGGTCGTCGGTGTTGAGAAAAAAGGCAAGAAGGCGCTCGTCACGGTCGAACCCGCAAAGGGCGGCGATCGGGAAGTCATCGAGACCGATGTGGTTTTGCTGTCGATCGGGCGTATGCCGAACACCGACGGCCTGAACCTGGAGGCTGCCGGTCTGAAACTGAATGACCGCAAGCAGATCGAGGTTGATTCGAAAGGTACGACCTCCGTTGGCAATATCTATGCGATTGGCGACGTAACGCCCGGCCCCATGCTGGCGCACAAGGCCGAGGACGAAGGTGTCGCCGTTGCCGACTGGGTGTCTGGCAAGACCGGCTACGTCAATCACGCGGTCATTCCCGCCGTGGTCTATACACAGCCGGAAGTCGCCTCCGTCGGTCTGACCGAGGAGCAGCTGAAAGAAGCGGGCACGGCATATTCCGTCGGAAAATTCCCCTTCGCCGCCAACAGCCGCGCAAAGACAAATCGTGACACCGACGGCTTCGTCAAGGTGCTGGCCGACAAGGAAACGGACCGTGTGCTGGGCGTCCACATGATCGGATCGATGGCGGGCACGATGATCGCGCAGGCGGCGCAGGCGATGGAATTCGGCGCGTCGTCCGAAGACATCGCGCTGACCTGTCACGCGCACCCGACCCATTCGGAAGCGCTGAAGGAAGCCGCCATGGATGTCGAAGGATCGCCGATCCACGCTTGATTTGCGGCTAACTTCCTAATCCGTCACCCCGGCGAAGGGCGGAATCGGGTCCGGCCTTGTCAGTTATGCCCATCTATCCATATGGGGACTGGATCCCGGCCGTCGCCGGAATGACGATGTTGAGTGGTGAGCGCGCTACTCCGCCGCCTGCCGCGCTTCCATATTCTGCGCCAGACGCCACAGCTTTTCAGGTGTGGCGGGCATATTCAGATGCTGGCCGCCCAGCGCATCGACCAGGGCGTTCATAATGGATGGCATCGCACCGATCGTGCCCGCTTCGCCGCAACCCTTCGCGCCGATGGGATTGTTTGGATTCGGGACCGGCTGCGTATCAAAAGTCATGCCGAGCGGCATGTCATCGGCGCGCGGGATGCCATAGTCCATGAAGCTGCCGGTCAGCAGCTGGCCATGTTCGTCATAGACCACATCCTCCATGACTGCCTGCCCCAGGCCCTGCGCGACGCCGCCCTGCACCTGGCCTTCGACAAGCATGGGGTTCACCAGGGTGCCGAAGTCGTCCATCACGGTATATTTCACCACGCTTAATATGCCGGTGTCGGGATTCAGTTCGACCTCTGCGACATGGCAGCCATTGGGGAAGGTGGGGCCGGGTGTTTCCGGCGCGTAGCGTCCGCGCGTGTCGAGTTCGCCGGGATGCGCTGCGGCCAGCTCCATCAGCCCGCGCGTCTCGTTCGTACCGCGTGCACGGAACACACCCGCATCGAAATCGACCTCGCCGCCAAGATCTGCGGCGGCAAGTTCGCGGCCCTTGTCGATGACCTGCTTCGCCGCCTCAATACCCGCTGCGCCGCCCCACACCATGGAGCGGGAGCCGCCCGTGCCATGACCGACTTCCAGCCGGTCGGTATCGCCCTGCTGGATGATGACATTGTCGATATCGATGCCGAGTTTCTCGGCGATGACCTGGGCATAGGCGGTTTCATGGCCCTGCCCGTTCGACTGTGTGCCGATGGCGGCAAAGACCTTGCCGTCCCTGATCTGCACATCCGCGAATTCCTCGGTCGAACCGCCGCCTGCGATTTCGACATAGAAGGCGATACCGCGTCCATAGAGCATGCCGCGTGCCTGTGCGGCGGCGCGGCGGCCCTCGAACCCGTCCCAGTCGGCGCGTTTGATGCTTGCATCGAGCAGTGCCGGGAAGTCGCCGACATCGTAAGTCAGGCCAAGTCCGTTGTCATGCGGCAGTTCTTCCGGTGTCAGAAGATTCTTGCGTCTGAGATCAGCGACGTCGCGCCCGGTTTCCTGCGCGGCAGCCTCGATCAGCCGTTCGATGATGTACGTCGCTTCAGGCCGCCCCGCGCCGCGATAGGCGTCAGTGGGGGCGGTGTTGGTAACGACGCCATAAACCTGATTGTGTATCGCGGGAATGCGGTACACGCCTCCCATGATCCTACCGCCCGCAAAGGTCTGGATGGCAGGACCGAATTGCGACTGATAGCCGCCGAGATCGGCCCAGGTTTCGACCTTCAGTCCCAGGATCATGCCGTCGGCATCAAGCGCCAGCGCGGCATCCGTCATCATCGCTCGCCCATGAAGATCGGTCTGAAAAGCATCGCCGCGCTCGCCAGTCCATTTGACCGGGCGGCCAAGATCGCGCGCAGCGTGCAGGACGAGGCCGTATTCGGGATAGATGAAGCTCTTCATGCCGAAGCCGCCGCCGACATCGCCGGTGACAACGCGCATCTGCTTGGGTTCGACCTTCATTACCGCCTTGGCAAGATGTGTGCGCATCATGACCACACCCTGGCTACCGGTGTGGAAGAGGAATCCGGTGTCGGCGTTATATTCGCCGACGGCGGACCGGACCTCCATGGAGGTCGGGGCAACGCGGTTCTGCACGAGATGCCGTTTCGTGACATGCGCCGCCCTGGACAGCGCCGCGCCTGTAGCTTCCCCGTCGCCAGCGTCCCAATCGAACAGCGTGTTCGATCGGGCCTCGTCCCAGACCCTTTGCGCGCCGTCCTCGATGGCAGCGGCGATGGAGTGCACGGCGGGGAGTTCGTCATAATCGACCTCGACCGCCTCGGCGGCGAACTTCGCCTGTTCGCGCGTTTCGGCAATGACGAAAGCGACGCCGTCGCCGACAAACCGCACCTTGTCACCGGTAAGAAGTGCACGTTCCGCCCTTACCTCGCCTGACAGAGGCACGAGGCAAGGGATCGGACCGTAATGGGCGATATCCGCATGGGTGTAGACAGCAAGAACGCCCGGCATATCCTTTGCGGCGCTGGTATCGATGCCGGTGATGGTCGCATGGGCATGGGGGGAGCGCACGGTAACGCCGAATACGCAGCCGGTCGGCTGGTAATCATCCGTATAGCGGCCTGCGCCTGTGATCAGGCGCTCGTCCTCGAGGCGTTTTGGGCTTTGGCCGACACCGAATTTCATGCGGAAGTCTCCTCAACATATATGGCGCGAAGGCCCGATTTATAGTCGGGATAGCGCAATCTGACGCCTAGGTCCCGAAGCATCTTGCCATTCGCCACCCAGCGGTTCTCTGCGTAAAATCCGCGCGCCATCGGCGATAGCTGCGCTTTTTCGAGGGGTATGAGCGGCGGCATGTCCTGACCGCTGAGTTGGGCGGCGAAAGCCGTGACTTCGTGGGCGGGCGCGGGCTGGTCGTCAGCGATGTTGTAGATGCCGGGGCGGGGATGGGTCATGGCGGCGAGCAGCGCGCTGCAGATGTCATCGACGTGGATGCGGCTGAAGACCTGGCCGGGGGAATCGATGCGACTGGCCTTCCCGTCGCGCAAGCGCTGAAACGGAGATCGGCCTGGTCCGTAGATGCCGGGCAGGCGAAAGACGTGCGTGCGCGGGTCGAGCGCCAGCCAGGCCGCATCCGCCGCTGCGCGTGCCGTGCGCCTGCCGCCGCCAATGGGCGCAGTCTCGTCCACCCACGCCCCGCCGCAGTCGCCATAAACGCCTGTCGAGGACAGATAGCCGAGCCAGGCTGGTGCGGCGGCGATGGCCCCGCCATAGCGTTTCAGAACTGGATCGGCGTCGTCCACTGGCGGGACCGAGGACAAAATATGCGTGGCTCGCTCGATTTCTATCGCAAGCTGTGGGTCATCGAACGCGAGAACGCCGTCGCGCGCCGTCTGGCCTGTACCTGTTACCGTCCATCCGCTGCCTTCCAGACGGCTCCTTAGACGAGAGGCTGTGTAACCAAGACCGAAGATGAGGAGGCGTTTGCTCATACCGGACAGCTTTCGGGAAGCGCGTAGGGAAAGTCCAGTTCCGCTACTTGCCCGCGCCAAGCAGGCGGAACAGGGTTTCCTGATCGGGAATACCTGTGACTTCCAGTTTCTGCGCCTTCTGAAATTTCCTTATGCCGGTTACGAGTGCGGCGTCCGTGTTGCTGTTGACCGGACCGGTCAGCATATCGCGCCTTTGCAGCGCGCGTTTCATGCGCGCGACCGTGGCGGCGTAAATACGAATGCGCGTCCCGTCCGTCACCAACGCCTTCATCGGAGTCGCCGTTTTCAGCCGGTCGGCGCGCAGGCTTTTCACCAGCTTGTCCGCGGCCTGATACAACCGCGCGGACGGGTTGGCTTCGCAATAAGCGCTGATTGAGGCCGTCAGGTAAAGCGGATCCTGCCACGGCAACAGTTCGTAGGTGTCGGGCTCATAGCGGTTGGCGGCACTGATATAGCCCGCGAACCAGCCCGCCGCCGCCGCCGCACGGCTGTTGCGGGCGACGATGGCGGCGTTGAAATCTCGGCAGGGGAGCGCGCCCGCGCCCTTCACGGCGAAGCGGCTTTTCGCATCGCTGGCGTAAGCCGGATTGGAAGCGGTCGCCGCCAGAACGGCGACCGCGATCATCAGATATTTCATATGCTAAGGGTCTGACGACGCCGTTGAGAAGAGCGGCGCGCGAACGCAAGCGCCGCGACCGAAAGACCGAGAAGGCCGAGCACGCCTGGCGCGGGAACCGCGTCGGCCATGCCAATCAGGAAGCTGGCGATCAGCGCGTCATGGTCGGTCACGCCGCCGAAGAAGTCGGCATTGGCGTGAACGATATCGAACAGCGGATCGAGACCCAGAAGGCCCTGCGTCACCAGGATATGATCCAGAAGCTGTGAATTGCCCTCGAAAATGAAGCTGTAATTATCGAGCGCGCCGCCGAAGATATCGGCGAGGTCGAACAGCGCCTGTTCGTCGCCCAGTCCGCGCAGCAGCGCCAGTGGCGATTCAAAGGAGAATTCGTTGAAGTCGCCCAGCGTCAGGATCTTCGCCGCCGGATTGTCGGCCAGCATGGCATCGACCAGCGCGTTGACGAAACTCGCCTGCCCTTCACGCTTTGCCTGGCCGCCATTTTCCGGCGGCTGATTCGCGCCGAACAACGGGTCGGAACCGCCCTTTGAACGGAAATGATTGTTGATGATGGTCACGGTCTCGCCATTGAAAACGAACTCGCCAACCAGCGGCTGACGGCTGTTGTCGAACGAGGAATCGGCATCCGCGCCTTCGGCGAAGTCGACGGAGCCCTCGACCAGGTCGACGCGGTCGGTACGGTAAAGGAAGGCGTTTCTGATGTTGCCGCCAGGCTGGCCGCCGAACGTGCCGTCATCCGGCACAGCCTCGGCGAAGGCATAGGTCGGGCCGCCCGCCGCCGCGATGCTGTCGACCAGCAGCTGCAGCGTTGCCGTGGCATCCGTCGTACCATCGTTCAGGCTGCCGCTCGAATCCTGGATTTCCTGCAGGCCGATGATGTCCGGAGCGCCCATATTGTTCGCGATTTGCTGGCCGAGCGCCGCAAAGCGCCCATCCGCCACGTCCGCATCGCCGTCGGCGTCATTGGGATCGAGGTTGAGGACATTGAAGCTGGCGACGGTCAGCCGGTCGTCCGCCATGACGATGCTAGTGGTTTCCTGTTGCAGATTGCCTGACACCAAATTGACATCGTCCCGGGGCAACAGATCGTAATTACCAAAGCTGTAGCCAAGAACTCCCGTGACATCGCCCAGCTGATCGCCGGTCGAGGCACCGACATCGCCGGTCGAGACCTTGATACGTTCCGGATTGAAATCATCCGCCGCCAGTGTCAGTCCGCCCCGATCATTCAGGTTGGTCGCACCCGCGCCGCCGGATGCGACAACGAACGTTTCGCCAAAGCGGCTGGTGGGGCCTAGCGATTGCGCGCCCGCGACCGTCACCACCATGCCCTCCAGGCTTTCATAGAAATCCGCGCCGTCCGTGGCGGGGTCGAAGCTGGTGAAATTATCGTCTTCAATCACATTCGTCGGCGGCAGGCGGCCACCCGTCCCAACGATCGTCGCGGCAGGTAGCGGCGCGTTCATCGCGGTAACTGTGGTTGTGCCGCCGGACAGCTGCGTCTGCGACAGGTTGCCGGATGACGCGCCGCCGGGCGTGAACTCGCCCACAGTGCCGCTGACCGTGACCTGATTGCCGACCATCACGTCCGGCGCGCTATTGGTAAACACGAAAATCGCGTCCGATGTCGCGTCATTGCCGTCACCCGACGCGTCCTGCACATAATAGCCGCGCGATTCGACACGGGTGACGACACCGGTGGTGGAGACCGTCTCGCCGACGCGGGCGCTGGTGTGACCTTCGCCCTGAATGTCGTAGATGGCCACCTCCGCAGGCGTAGGGGTTGGCGTCGGCGTGGGTGTTGGTGTCGGTGTCGGGGTGGGTGTTGGTGTCGGGCTGCCGTCACCGAAAACCTGCCCGGTGTTCAGCGCGCCGCGGGTGGCGACCGATGGGGACATCCAGGTGAAATCACTGCTCGACGAGCGCGTGCCAGTCAGTTGCAGCGAAAAACCCTCTGGCGTACTGGATGTTTCCCGTACCCCGATGTCGGTGCTGGTCAGTCCCGCGGCGGGCCCGCTCGCCGCCGTGAAACTGCCCTCATAGCTTAGGAACTGCAGCACGTTTCGCGCCGCGTCGATTAGCGCGAAACCGTCGGGGCCGCCATTCTGGATGCCGTTGGTTGGCAGGCCGAAATCGAGGAACCCGAAACCGTTCGACTGGTTCGAGAACATGCCCGACAGATCGACCGTGCGATAGACGCTGCGCTGGCTGTCCGTGCCATTGTAGAGCGCGAGGCTATATCCATCGAGGCTGGTGCCGGCCTCGCCCGCAATCTCGAAAAACTCGCCGACATCGCCACCGGCATTGTCATAGTGAAATTCGTTGACGAAGGGCACCGCGACTGCAGCGGAAGCATAAGCGGCGAGTGCCGTGCCCGCCATGATCTTCGATGTCTTCAGCTTCGAGAATGTGCGCATGATGAGCCCCCTGTCTGTATGGCTAGTCTGTCTGATGAGACCGAAACGCCCGCGAATCGATCATCGCCTGTTGCGTCATTCCCTTGCCTCAGATGGACCGTGAAACCTGGTTAAACTTTTATGAATCTCGACAACCCGACATCATCCTCAGCGAAAAGGGCAGGGTGCGCGGTGCTGTGCGCGCCGCTATCGTCGTCATATGCTGACCAAGGCCGACGACTATCCCATTCACCAGCGGCCCGAACCCATCGCCACCGCGGGAGCGGACCGGAATTTCTACGACCGCTATTTCTTCAACGGTCAGGCGGCGAACGGCAGCGCGTTTTTCGCGGGCGCGCTGGGCGTCTATCCGCATTTAGGGGTTATGGACGCGGCGCTTTCGCTGCTGGCGGGAGAAGCGCAGCACTCCACATTCGCCAGTCGTGCGATCATGGACGGCGAGCGCATGGATACCGCGGTCGGGCCCGTCGCGGTCAAGGTGCTGGAACCGCTCCATCGCCTGTGTCTGACCTCGTCCGGGAATGTGTCCTGCCACCTGACCATGACAGGCCGTGCGGCGCCGATTGAGGAACCGCGCTTCACACACAGGATCGGCACGCGCACCATCATGGACGTGACCCGCCTGACACAGGCGGTCAGCTGGGACGGCTGGGTCGAACATGATGGCGTGCGGCATGACGTGAGGGGATGGCATGGGACGCGCGACCGCAGCTGGGGTGTCCGCCCTATCGGTGCCTCCGATCCGCAACCGCCCGTGGCGATTGCGACGGGCAAGGCGGACTTTCAGTTTTACTGGTTGTGGGCTCCACTCAATTTCGAGCGGCATGCGCTGTTCTGGCACACGAACGACGACGCGGAGGGCGTGCCCTGGAACCGGGCCGGTCGACTGGTCGACCTGGAAACGGGCGAAACGCGCAAGGTGTCGCTGCGCGCCGAGATCGACTTCGCTCCCGGCACGCGCCATGCGAAGACAGCGCGACTGGTCGGCGACGGCATCGACGTCGTGCTGACGCCGGAGCGGAATTTCTACATGACGGGCATCGGCTATGGCCATCCCACGCGCGGACACGGCACCTTTCACGGCGAGATCAGCGTGCATGAAGAAGCGTTGCCACGTGCCGATGCGCAGGAGGGGACGCCTTTGCACAATCACATACAGGCGCTGGTCAGTGCGCGGATGACGCTCGATGGCGACGTGCACGAAGGGCGCGGCGTCCTGGAGCAGCTCATCATGGGCGCCCATGCCCCGTCCGGCTTTGCCGAACTGTTCGATCTTGCATGAGCGACCCGGATATCACCGATAGGCTTGCCACCTATTTCGAAGGCAAATGGAACCAACCCGTCGAGATTGCCGGTTTCAAGCGGTTCCACGGCGGCGCGGGGCGGGAAACCTATCGCTTCGACGTCGCAAGCGGCGACCGGCGCGAAGGGCTGGTGCTGCGGCGCGATCCGCCGAAATCCATCATCGAAACCGACCGCCTGCCGGAATATCGCGCGATCGAGATGTTTCACGGCACGGACGTTCCGGTGCCGGAGCCACTGTTTCTAGAGGAGGGCGCGGACGCCTTCGGCGCGCCCGGTTTCATCATGCGGGAGGTTCCGGACTGCGACGCCGTCGGGGCATTCGAGGCCGATCCCTTCGGCGAAGCGCGGGCGCAGATCGGGCAGGATTTCTTCGGCGCGCTCGGGGCAATCCACAGCGCCGATCCCGCATCGCTCGGCCTGCCTGTGTCAAGCGCGAAGGACCGCCTGAAGCACTGGGCGGGTGTGATTGCGGAGGACTCGGTGCAGCCTGAACCCGTCGCGGCGGCGGCGCGGCGCTGGCTGCTCGCCAATCTGCCGCCCGACCCTAAGCGCGCCTGCGTCGTGCATGGCGATTATCGGCGCGGCAATTTCCTCGTCCGGGACGGGCGCATCGCCGCCATTCTCGACTGGGAAATGGTGCATGTCGGCGATCCGCTGGAGGATCTGGCCTGGGCGTCGGACCCGCTCTGGTCGTTCGGCAGCGACTATGTCGCCGCCACCGTTCCGCAGGCCGAGGCCATCCGTATATGGGAAAAGGCGAGCGGCCTGACCTGCGACGCGCACGCCTTCCGCTGGTGGCAGATGTTCGCGCAATATATGGGCCTCGCCATCTGGATCAGCGCCGCCGCCGAAATCGCCAGCGGGCGCAGCGTCGACCCCGTCGTCGCCTGGGCGGGCCTGCACCCCTACCGCGAACACAACGCCGGGTTGGCGCGCGCACTCAAGGAGGCGGCGCAATGAGCCTGAAGCCAGAACACTATCTAAGCGCCTGCGCCGCCAGCCAGATGCTGGAGGTCGTGCCCGCCCTGGAGGGCACCTATGCGGGTGGCACGGCGGGCACGGTCGGCGCCCTCCTGATGATGGCCGTGCAGGACCTGAGCGGGCGCGCGGAACGCGAAGCGGCGGAGTGGGAGCGGTTGCGGGCGATTTACGCGGCGGCGGGGGAGCCGGAGCCTGCTGACTTGGGCATGGCCCGGGCTGGGCTGAAAGCGATGCATGAGCGGGCGGAAAAGGCGAAAGATGTTGACGTTTTGCGCGCCATATTGGACCATCTCGTGATTACAACAGAAGCGGAGAGGCTGACGTTGCCGGTCTGACCGCTTTCGACCCAGTTGCGGGCGTTCTAGTTAGTGGTAGAACTGAGCATGCTTAGTCGTTTGGTCGCCACCGTTGCAGCTATTGTCGCCGCGTCCAACGCGACCGCTCACACGGCTAATGATTCCTCCCGCGACGAGATCATCATGAACGCTTGGTCTAACCCAGCGGACTGCAATCGTGCCGTTGCGAAACGCGTGTCCTTTTCTGTTTTGGCTGCCGATACCAGAGGATTGGTAGGTGAGTGCGTCGCAGTCGAAGGCTATTGGTCAGGAAGGGAACTTTTCGGTTCGAAGAGGGCAGCTCGGACTCGGCTCTCGAACACAAATGACCGGCTTAGAGGCAAGCGCATAGGAATTTACGCGCAATGGGAAAGCATCGGCGAACCACCTGATCGGCCCACTCGCACGATGTTTGTGGGACGCGTAGGGCAATGCGAAACGCAATGGCTCGGTGCTATGATGGTAATGGGTTATTGCCACTACACTGGTGGTCCGATCCTTCTTGTGGCAGAGGCATTTCCAAGCTGAAGCGTTAGGGCAGCTAACCACCCAATAATAGCCCTTCCATCCACCACCCCAGCTTGCATCCCATCACCGCCGCGCTAACTCGGACTGATGGATATTGAGACCACCGATTCCCCTCAGCCGGACGCGCAGCCGCCCGCGACGCAGCCTGCCGTCACGCGGCGTGAGGATTATAGGCCGCCCAGCTGGTTGATTCCGGAGGTCGCATTGACCTTCGATCTTGGCGCGACCGAAACGCGGGTTTCGGCGCGCTTGTCTGTCACGCGCGGGGAGGGGGCGGATGTTGAAAGGAACGCGCCGCTGGTGCTGAATGCGGAGGCGCTTGATCTGCGTGCCGTGCGGGTCGATGGCGAAACGCTTGAGGCCGATGACTATATGTTTTCGGACGATCTGCTGACGCTGCCGATCACGGGCGACGACGCCGTGGTCGAGACCGAGGTCGTCATTCATCCGGTCCGCAATACGCAGCTGATGGGGCTATATGCGTCGGGCGGCATTCTCTGCACACAGTGCGAGGCGGAGGGGTTTCGGCGGATTACGCCCTTCCCGGACCGGCCCGATATCCTGTCGCGCTATCGGGTGACGCTGCGCGCGGACAAGGCCGACTATCCCGTGCTGCTGTCCAATGGCGATCCGGGCGAGCTGCGCGTTATTGGCGAGGGGCGACATGAGATCGCCTGGACCGATCCGCACCCGAAACCCTGCTATCTGTTCGCCGCCGTCGCCGGAAAGCTGGCGGCGCTTAGGGACAGCTTCACCACCATGTCGGGCCGTGTCGTCGACCTTGGTATCTGGGTGCGTCCGGGCGACGAGCCGCGCTGCCGCCACGCCATGCAGGCGCTGAAGGACGCGATGGCGTGGGACGAGCGGGTCTATGGCCGCGAATATGACCTCGATGTCTTCAACATCGTCGCCGTCGACGATTTCAACTTCGGCGCGATGGAGAATAAGGGCCTCAACATCTTCAATTCGAAATATATCCTCGCCGATCAGGACACGGCGACGGATCAGGATTTCGACAATATCGCCGCCATCGTCGCGCATGAATATTTCCACAACTGGACCGGTAACCGCATAACCTGCCGCGACTGGTTCCAGCTGAGCCTGAAGGAAGGTCTGACCGTCTTTCGCGACCAGTCGTTCAGCGCCGATCATGGCAGCGCGGCGGTGAAGCGCATTCAGGATGTCCGGACACTACGTGTGGCGCAGTTTCCCGAAGACGCGGGCCCGCTGGCGCACCCCATTCGCCCGGACAGCTATCAGGAAATCTCGAATTTCTACACGGCGACCGTTTACAACAAGGGTGCCGAAGTCATTCGCATGATGCACACGCTGGCAGGAGAGGCTGCGTTTCGAAAGGGCACGGATACCTATTTCGAGCGGCATGACGGCGAAGCCGCGACGTGCGAAGACTGGATTTCCGCCATTGAGGACGGGGCCGGGCTGGAACTGGGCCAGTTCCGCCGCTGGTATGAACAGGCAGGGACGCCGCGCGTCCGGGCGGAACTGTCCCATGATACCGCTGCGAATGAGGCCACCGTGACACTGACGCAGCGTCTGCTCCAGACGACCGGTCAGGAAAAGAATCTGCCGATGCACATTCCAATCGCCGCTGCGCTGTTTGGACGGCAAAGCGGTGGACGTCTTGGGGCGGAGCAGCTTCTGCAACTGACGGCCAAACGGCAGGAGTTCATATTCAAAGATGTCACCGAGCCTCCGATCCTGTCAATTAATCGCGGCTTTTCCGCGCCTGTCACAATCCGTATCGAGCGCACGTCCGACGACTATGCGTTTCTGTCGGCGCACGATGACGATCCCTTCGGCCGTTATGAGGCGATGCAGGAACTGATGTCGGACTGGCTGGTGCGCCGAGCGACCGGTAAGGATGCCGGAGCTCCGGTCGCGATCGTCGAGGCCGTGCGGCGCACGCTGGCCGATCAGGCGCTTGACGATGCCTTCAAGGCGGAAACCATTGCGATCCCCGCCGATACGATCACCGTAGACCGCATCGGCAGCAATGTCGATCCGGGGGCGGTTGTTGCGGCGCGAAACGCTCTGAGGCGCGCCGTATTCGAGGGCGTGGGTCCGGACCGCCTGCAGGCGCTGTTCACCAACCTGGGGGGCGGCGCGTTCGACCTGTCACCAGAGGCAAAGGGACGTCGGCGTCTACGTGCCATGGCGCTTGGCTATCTGTTCGCCTCGCCCGATCAGGCGGCGCACGACCTCGCCGCCTCGGCCTATGCGGATGCGGACAACATGACCGATCGCATGGCCGCGCTCGCCATGCTGGCGGATAGCGATGCGCCGCAACGGGACGAGATTCTCGCGGGCTTCCATGAGCGTTTCAAAGCCGACGCCAACGTCATCGATAAATGGTACGCCGTGCAGGTGATTGCCGATATCGGCGATCCGCTGGCGCGGGCCGAGGCGTTGATGGCGCGCCACGACTACGGTGCGTCCAATCCAAACCGGTTCCGCGCTTTGGTTGGCGGGTTCGTGGCGAATATGGGCGCGCTGGCGCGGGAGGATGGTGCGGGCTACCGCTTTCTTGCCGATCGCATATTGGAAGTGGATGCCATCAATCCCCAGACCGCGGCCCGTTTCGTGGCTCCACTTGGCAGATGGAGGCGCTTTACGACGGATCACGCCGATATGATGAAAGCGGAACTCACCCGCATCCTCGCCGCGCCGAAACTTTCGAAGGACGTGCGTGAAATGGCGGAGAAATCGTTGGGCTGACCACATTCGCCCGGACCCCGATACGGCTCCGGTCCGTTAGGGTTGCAAAGGAGACCGACTATGGCAGACGATATCGAAGGCCCACTTGACGAGGGCCGCCCTTCCCGCGCGCAGGAAGTGAAGCAGGACACGAAAATCGGCGGGCGGGAAATGCACCCCTCCACCCTGATGATGGGCTATGGCTACCAGCCGCGCCTCAGCGAAGGCTCGCTCAAACCGCCCATCTTCCTGACCTCGACATATGCGTTTGAAAGCGCCGCCGACGGCAAGCGCTTTTTCGAGGGGATCACCGGCAAGCGTCCCGGCGGCTCGGACGGCCTCGTCTACGGCCGGTTCAATGGTCCCAATCAGCAAATCCTGGAGGAACGGCTCGCACAGTGGGAGCGTGGCGCGAACAATGACGATGTCGGGGCGCTCACGTTCTCGTCCGGCATGTCGGCCATCGGCACGGCACTTATGGCGCATGTCGAGCCGGGCGATGTCATCGTCCACAGCGCGCCGCTCTACGCCGCGACGGAAAAGATGATTGACGCCATGCTGGGCAAGTTCGGCGTCAAATGGGTGGATTTTCCGGCGGGGTCGTCACCAGATGAGATCCGCGAGACAATCGAACGCGCGGGTGAGCTTGGCCGTGTGTCGGTGATCTATCTGGAAAGTCCGGCAAATCCGACGAACGATCTGGTCGATATTCAGGCGGTCGCAAAATTGCGCGACGACATGTTTGCGGATGGTGGCAGCGCCAATCAGGGCCACCGCCCCGTCATCATGTGCGACAATACCTTTCTCGGCCCCTGTTTTCAGCAGCCGGTGCAACACGGCGTCGATATATCGCTTTACAGTTTGACCAAATATGTCGGCGGGCATAGCGACCTGGTCGCGGGCGGCGCGGTCGGTACGAAGGCGGCCCTGGCACCGGTCCTCGCGCTACGCAACACGCTGGGCACGATCACTGACCCCAATACCGCCTGGATGCTGCTGCGCTCGCTGGAAACCGTGCAGCTTCGCATGGAAAAAGCCGAAAGCAATGCCCGCGCCGTCGCCACTTTCCTGCGCGACCATCCCAAGGTCGAACGCGTTTCCTGGCTGGGTTTCCTCGACCCGTCCTCGACGCAGGGCGATATCTACAATCGCCACTGTTCCGGTGCGGGGTCGACATTCAGCGTCATCGTAGAGGGTGGCGAGAAAGAGGCATTCGCACTCCTCGACAATTTGCGCACGGTGAAACTGGCGGTCAGTCTCGGCGGCACGGAATCCCTGGCCAGCTGTCCCGCCGCCATGACGCATCTGTCCGTCCCCGAAGACCGCCGTGCGGAACTCGGCATCACCGACAATCTGGTGCGCGTGTCGATCGGTGTCGAGCACGAGGATGATCTGATCGCCGACTTCGAGCAGGCGCTGAGGGCAGTCTAGTGCACCGGATCAGCATATTTGACATGGACCGCACGATCACGAAAAGCGGAACCTATAGTCCCTGGTTGTGGCACTGGTCGGGTGCCCGGGCGAAATGGCGGCGACTGTTCCTGCCGCTCTCGCTGGTGGCGGGTCTTGGATATGTTTTTCGACTGGTCAGCCGGGGCCGCTTGAAAGAGATCAATCACTGGTTGCTGATGGGGGGGCGTTCCGACGGGGACGCGGTCGAAAACGAAGCGGGGAGGTTCGCTGACCGGCTTGTACCGGATCAATGCTTCGCCTCAGCGCTGGAACAGATCGAGGCGGAAAAAGCCGAGGGGCGTCGCGTGATTGTCGCCACAGCCAGCTATGCCTTCTACGCGCGCGCTATCTGCGCGCGGGCGGGGGTCGAAGAGGTCATCGGTACGCGTGTGCAGCGTAACCAGAATGGCGATGTATTGGCTCGCATCAGCGGTGAGAACTGCTATGACGCGGCGAAGCTGCGCATGGTCGAGGACTATCTGGCGGCGGACGGCATTGACCGCAACGACGCGCATGTGCGCTTCTTTTCAGATCATCATAGCGATGAACCCATGTTCGCCTGGGCGGACGAAGCCTATGCGGTCAACGGCAAAGCGAAAATGAACGCGATGGCGAAGGCGCGCGGCTGGCAAATCCCGGCCTGGACATAGTGCGCCCGCCCATGATCAGCCGAAGGTGTCGCAGACAGCGGGATCGCCCGACTGCATGCCGCGCTCGAACCATGCCTGCCGCTGCGCCGACGTGCCGTGCGTGAAGCTGTCGGGACTGGTATAGCCCTGCGCCTCGCGCTGCAGTCGGTCATCGCCAATGGCGTTGGCGGCGGCGAGCGCCTCCTGCAGGTCGCCGGGGTCCAGATTTGCACGATTTTCATTGGCGAAGATACCTGCATAGCAATCGGCCTGTAGTTCCATCTTGACCTGAATGGCGTTCGATTCCGTGCGTCCGGCGCGGGCCTGCATCCGGCGCACTTCATCGGATATGCCCGTAACGGTCTGGATGTGATGGCCGACTTCGTGAGCGACCACATAAGCCGCCGCGAAATCGCCCGCGCCGCCCATCTGCGCCAGCTGCTCGAAGAAACTAGTGTCAATGTAGATTTTCCGGTCGGCAGGGCAGTAGAAAGGACCGGTTGCCGACTGCGCGACACCGCAGCCGGAGCTACCGCGCCCCGCATAGAAAACCAGTTCCGGCTCAGGATAATCCGAGCCCTGCGCGGCAAATTCGGCATTCCAGACATCCTCCGTGTCCGCCAGAACGACACAGGTGAAGGCGTGAATGTCGCTGCGGTCGCAGCCTTGCCCCTTAGCTGATGCGGCGGAAGGACTGGTCTGTTGCACGGCGGGCATACCGCAGCCCCCGCTGCCGCCGCCGCCAAGAAGTTCAAGCGGGTTCACGCCGAAGACCAGTGCAATGATACCGATAATGACGATGGTACCGATGCTGAGGCCGCCCTTGCCACCGATGGGAAGACCGCCGCCCCGGCCCATTCGAAAGCCACCACCGCGCCCCGTTTGATCGCTGACATTCGTGCTTTGCCTGCGTCCACGCCACTTCATGCTGTCGCCTTCCCTCTTGTCCCGTATCCGTACCGTAGTGCTGTGACCCGCAAATGGATAGTTGTCTCTTGCCGCCCTAAGCGCTGTTGCAAGGGCTTGCGAAACTTTTACGGAGATCCATCATGCTCGGCTATGCCAATATCGGTACCAATGACCTCGACAGGGCGCTGGCCTTTTACGACAAAGTGCTGGGTGTCCTTGGTGGCAAGCGACTTTTCCCAATGCCAGAGGGTCGCGGGCATTTCTATGGCGGCGGGGAGGGGGCGATGGTCGCGGTCTGCAAACCCTATGACGGAAAAGCGGCGACGGGCGGCAATGGCAGCATGTTCGCGCTGACCTGCCCCGACCGGGCGACGGTCGACGAGGTTTACAAGGCCGCCATGGATGCGGGAGCGACCTGTGAGGGTGAACCGGGAGAACGGATGCCTGTCTTCTATGGCGCCTATTTCCGCGACCTCGATGGCAACAAACTCTGCGCCTTCAAGATGGAGACGGGTTGACGGGCGGCGCAACCGGACTCATATTCGCGACAGTTTCAACAACGCGAAGGGAGGTGATCCAATGTCTCATGGTTCAGAAAAGAGGTTGGTTCAGTCAGTTCGGGAGACTGCCGTCTAGGAACGGTACTCCGGGTCTTCCGGGCCGCACTTCCGGCCGCTGACCATGTTCGAAGGGTCGTTTGCCTGCGGGTGAGCGGCCCTTCTGCTTTTCGGGTGAATCGTCCCGTCGCAGAGGTGAACAGAGTGTCGCATGCGGAACGACTCTGTGGTTCATGCGCTCTACCTGTCGAGCCTAAGAAAAAACCGGGAGTATAACATGACCAACAAACTGATGATGATCGCCGCCGCAAGTACCCTTGTCCTGACGGCTTGCGCGTCCACCACGTCCGACATGGATAGCGACATGAGCGGCAACGCTTCGATGTCCAGTGACCAGTCCGCGACCATGGACAGCCAGGAAAGCGTCATGGTCGGTGGTGCGGCGATGCTGCCGACGAACACTATCGTCGAAAACGCCATGCTGTCGAACGACCACAAGACCCTGGTCGCCGCAGTCAAGGCCGCCGGACTTGTCGACACGCTGTCCGGTCCCGGCCCATTTACCGTCTTCGCGCCGACGGACACCGCGTTCGCAGTCATTCCGCAGGCAACGCTGACCTCTCTGATGCAGCCCGCCATGAAGG
>JBARZR010000196.1:0-3735 GCA_049650205.1 Pacificimonas sp.
GATGCGGGGCGCGTCCACCGTCAGCCAGCAGGCGGCCAAAAACACCTTCCTCTGGCCCGGTCGCAATTTCGTCCGCAAGGGGCTGGAGGCCTGGTTCACCGGCCTGACCGAACTGATCTGGGGCAAGCGCCGCATCATGGAGGTCTATCTGAACGTCGCCGAATTCGGGCGCGGCGTCTACGGCGCGGAGGCCGCCAGCCGCCATTATTTCGGCAAAAGCGCCAAGGACCTGACCCGCCGCGAAGCCGCCCGCCTCGCCGCCATCCTCCCCGACCCCATCACCCGAAGCGCCTCGTCCCCCGGCCCCTATACCACCCGCTACGCAAACCGTATCGAACGCTGGATTCCGATCGTGGACCAGGACGGGCAGGACGACTGTTTATACACGCCGGGGTGAGATCGATCTCACTTTCGAGTGGCGGCTTCCGACCCCACCGCGGATGTGGCGCGGAACGCCCCCATTCAGTCCGTTTCAAGATCGCTTAGCCGTCCAAGCTCCGACTGCACCTGCGTGCCGAGCACCGGTTTGGACAACATGGCAAGCGGCCCGATCTCCCTGATGTCGCTGTCCGTCAGCTTATGCAGGCTGCCGCTGAGTAGAACCGATCCAATGCCCAGTTGCCGACGCAGTTGCTTCGCCGCCTCGATGCCGGAAGAAGGACCGGCAAGCTGCAAATCCATGAACGCGAAGTCTGGCCTTTGATCAATGGCGAGCGCAATCGCTTTATCCTTCGTCGCGGCAATACCCACCACGATATGACCCGCGTCCTCGACCTGGCATTCCAGGTCCATCGCGATCAGAAACTCATCTTCGGCAATCAGAACACGTAACGGCATATAGGACAATATCAGATCAAAATGAAAATTCGATCCGGGTCCGCCAGCCCTGTTCATCTCCGGATTGCTCGAGTTCGCCGCCGAGCTGACGAACCGATCCAGAAATCAATCTCGTACCGAGCCCCGATCCCGCCGACAACGAACGATCTCCGTTCCCGTTCCCGTTCCCATTCCCGTTGTCGGCGACTTGAAGTACGACATGGTTATCATTCTTTTTTTTCAGGGAGAGGTCGATCCGGCCTGGCTGATTGTCCGGGAACGCATGTCTGAACGCGTTGGTGATGAGTTCATTGACCGCCAGTGACAGGGTGATCGCCTTGTCCGTCGGGAGCTTTATGGGATCCGCGTCGATGTTCAGCGACACGTCTCTGGTTTTTGCGCCGAGCGAGATCGTCAAATGCTGGCAGAACCGGCGCAGATAATTGTCGAGTTGAACATTTCGAACGTCGTCATCTTCGTAAAGTGAAGCGTGAATGGTTGCGATTGCCTGAACCCGTGCGCCTGCGGACAGCAGACCGTCCCGCGTTTCCTCGCTGGCGGCAGATTTCGCCTCCAGATTCAATATGCTCGTGACGATTTGCAACGAGTTCTTTACCCGGTGGTTTACCTCGGCGATCAGAAGGTCGCGTTCCTCGACGGACGCTTTCAGCTCGGCTTCGTTTTCCCGTATCGCGGTGACGTCAATCACCGTTCCGATCAGGTGTGGATGATCGCTGCCGGGAATATAGGCCACTTCGCTGCGTCCGATCAGCCAACGGGTATCATCACCGATGACGACCCGGTAACCGGTATCGACATCGCCTTCACGCTGCCGGGCTGCGTCTTGAAGTACCTGTTCCAGTTCGCCTCGATCTTCCGGATGCACATTGCGAAAAATGTCCATCCCCTCGCTCGCATCGTCATGTCGCAATCCATGAAGCGCATTGAAGGCTTCCGACCGTATCGAGTCTCTGGTGACGAGATTATAGTCCCAAAAGGCGAGGTTCGCGCCCGCCGACGCGGCGCGTTGACGAACTTGATGGGCCTTCTCGCGCAATATGCGCGCGGTGACATCCTCGGCCTGCTGGATGACAAACTGGACATTTTCCCCGTCAATCCACGGCGTGATGGTCAACTGCCAGTAGCGTGCGTGATAGCCGCCACTGTCTATTGGGAAATCATGCCGCACCACCGGCATGACGACTGGCTTTTGCGTCGAAACGACCGTCGCGACCGTCTTCAGCAATTCGGTTTCCGCGTTAACGGGTTCCGGCGCGGGAAAGGCATCGAACAGATATTTTCCCAGAACGTCATCTCGCGCTCGCCCGGTAATCTCACAATAGAGATGGTTCATTTCCAGTATAATGAGATCCGGACTGAGCGCGACCTGTCCGTAGGGAGAAGCTTCGAGATAACGGCGATCTACGCCGGTGAATTTTTCACTCATATACCGACGTCCCCAGCACACACTATCGAGCCTTCATATCAATAGCTTGATGTGGAGTCAGCCTTGAAAGACCTATTGGCTTTGATAAGCAGAAACGCCGTATCGCCGATTAAATCAGCGGCTGCCTCCTACCCCGTAACAGACATCCTTACTTGAATTATCCACAGCCCCTAAAACGGCAGTTTGAACCCTGGGGGCAGTTGCAGGCCGCTGGTCATTTTCTCCATTTCCTTCTGGCCCGCCGCGTCGGCCTTCGTGCGGGCGTCGTTGAAGGCGGCAGTGATGAGGTCTTCCAGCATTTCCTTGTCGGCGGGGACGATCAGGCTGTCGTCGATGTCGACCTTGACGATGCGGCCCTTGGCGGTGGCGCGGACCTTCACCATGCCGCCGCCGGACTGGCCCTCGACCTCGATAGTGTCGAGTTTCGCCTGACTGTCGGCCATCTGCTGCTGCACATTCTGCGCAGCCTTCATGATCTCTTCCATATTCTGCATCATGCAATTCCTCTTCTGGGTTCGGCGGGGGCGCTTTCCGGCTCTGCGTTCAGGTCATAGTCGATCAGTTCGGCGTCCGGGAAGGCGGCGAGAAGCCGCTGCACATTGGGATCGGCCATGACGGCGGCCCGTTCGGCCTCCTGCGCTTCGACTTCCAGCTGCTCGCCGGTTTTACCGCTGGCGTTCGGGTCGAGGCGGATGTCCCACTCGCCCTCATAATGCGCGGCGCAAAAGGCGCGCAGGTCGCGCAGGCGGTCGGCATTGTCGCCCTGCGGCTCGCCCGCGAGGACGATCTTGCCGCGTTCCAGGCTGACCATGCCGACGCCGTGGTCCAGCCAGTTGTAAAGCCAAGATTCCCTGGTATCGAGCAGGTGCTGCGACAGGGCGGCGAAGGTTGTGGGTCCGGCGGTCCTGGCGGGGCTGCGGTAGAGGGGCTTGGCCGCCGGTTCCGGTTGTCGGTTTTCGGGACTGGTCTGTTGGACTGGATCCCCGCGTTCGCGAGGATGACGAACTTGGGGAGACTGTGAGTCCGGCCGCAACTGGTGGATTTCCGCTTCCACAGCTTCGCGTTTCGGTGGGGTCGGTTCGGGCTGGCCGCGCACGACCTCCAGAGCCTTCACTTCGGCGTTCAACGCCTTCATCAGCGCGCCGGGGTCGGGCATCTGCGCGGCGTGGATCAGGCGAAGGAGGACCATTTCGGCGGTCTGCAGCGCCATTGTGCCGCGCTTCACTTCCTCGAGGCCTTTCAGGAGCAATTGCCAGAAGCGGTGAAGCGTCGCGGGCGACATGGACCCGGCCCAGGACTCGATTTCCGCATGGCCGTCCGCCGCCATGACAAGGTCGATCTCCGCACCCACCTGCTTGCGGGTGATGGCGTGCACGAGTTCAAGGAGGGCCTCCACCGCCTTGTCCGGTCCGACGCCAAGGTCATATTGCTGGCCGAGTTCCGCCAGCGCCGCGCCGCTGTCACCGGTCAGC
>JBARZR010000197.1:0-3377 GCA_049650205.1 Pacificimonas sp.
CGATCAGGGCGTGGCCCGTCATGCGCGCGCCTGACATACCGTAGGGATGGCCGACAGAGATCGCGCCGCCGTTGACGTTGAGGATGTCGTTGTCGATGCCGAGCTTGTCACGGCAGTAGAGTACCTGCACGGCGAAGGCTTCGTTCAGCTCCCAGAGGCCGATCTCGTCCATCTTGACGCCGGTCTGCTCGAGGAGCTTGGGGATCGCATAGACGGGGCCGATGCCCATTTCGTCGGGCTCCAGTCCCGCGACGGCCATGCCGACATAGCGGCCAAGCGGGGTCAGACCGCGCTTCGCCGCTTCCTTCGCTTCCATCAGGACGGACGCGCTGGCCCCGTCGGACAGCTGCGAGGCATTGCCCGCCGTGATGGTCTTGTCGTCGCCAAGCACGGGTTTCAGACCCTTCAGACCTTCGAGGGTGGTTTCCGGACGGTTGCCCTCGTCCTTTTCCAGCGTCACTTCATGCTCGGTGACCTCGCCGGTTTCCTTGTTCTTCATCATCATCTTGCGGGTGATGGGCACGATCTCGTCGTCGAACTTCCCGGCCTGCTGCGCCGCGGCGGTGCGCTGCTGCGACTGCAGGCCATATTCGTCCATGACGTCACGGTCGATGTTGTAGCGCGCGGCCACCACCTCAGCGGTCTGCAGCATGGGCATGTAGATATGCGGATGCATTTCGAGGAGTTCAGGGTCCGCGCCGACGCGCATTTCCGGCGTCTGCACCATGGAAATGCTTTCGACGCCAGCGCCGATGGCGACGTTCATATTGTCGACGACGATCTGTTTTGCCGCCGTGGCGATGGCCATCAGGCCCGACGCGCACTGACGGTCGAGCGACATGCCGGACACGCTGACGGGCAGGCCGCCGCGAAGCGCGGCGTTACGGGCGATGTTGCCGCCCTGCACACCCTGCTGCATGGCCGCGCCGACGATGACGTCATCGACTTCCGCGCCGTCGATCCCGGCGCGCTTGACCGCATGTTCGATGGCGTGGCCCGCGAGGGTCGGGGACGGCGTGTTGTTGAAGGCGCCGCGATAGGCGCGGCCAATGGGGGTGCGGGCGGTGGAGACAATGACGGCTTCGCGCATGGTTTTGATCCTTTTGATTGAATAGGGTTTTGGAAAACACGTCATCCTGAACTCGTTTCAGGATCCCCTTGGATATTATGCGGGGATTCGATCCGCTTTGCCACGAGATCCTGAAACAAGTTCAGGATGACGGATTCTATGGTGACGACGTGCTCAAACGTAGGTCAGAGAAATCCAGTCCGCTTTCAGTGCGGGCTTTTCCTCGCCCTCGATCTCGACCGTGACGTCGTACACCATTTGGAGGATGCCGCGGCCGCGCTCCTTTATGTCCTTCATCACGAATATACCGCGTACGCGCTTGCCGCTTTTGACGGGGGCCATGAAACGGACCTTGTCGGTGCCGTAGTTGACGCCCATTTTCGCGCCCTCGACGCCAGGTATGACTTCAAATCCCATGCCAGCCAGAAGCGACAGGGTAAGGAAACCATGGGCAATTGTCTGGCCAAAGGGCGTGTTCGCCGCCGCCTCCGGATCGACATGGATGAACTGATGGTCGTTAGTGGCGTCGGCGAACTGATTGATGCGATCCTGAGTGATTTCCATCCATTCGGAACGGCCGATTTCCTGGCCCGTCGTGGATAAAATCTCGTCCTTGGTCATTGTCTTTCGCGCCATGGCGGTTCCTTTCCGAACTGGCTAGATGCAGTGACTTTACTAGACCCTGACGTGAGCCTTTCAAACCTATGACTTCTTATCTTGACGAGATGCGCGCGCTGCACCGCGCGCCGGAATCCGAAGTTCTTGCCAAACTGATTCCCGCCGCCCGCGTAACGCCGGAACAGCGTGCCCGGATCGAGGAGCGGGCACTGGGATTGCTGGCCGATCTGAAACACGCCGAGCGCGACAGCTGGATCGCGAAATTCCTGCACGAATACCGGCTGAACACCGAGGAGGGCGTGGCGCTGCTGTCGCTGGCGGAAGCGTTTCTGCGGGTGCCGGACGATTCCACCCGCGATGCGCTGATCGCGGACAAGCTGGGCGACAGCAACTGGACATCGCACAAGGGCAAAAGCGAAAGCGCGCTGGTGAACAGCGCCACCTGGGGCCTGGTGGTGACTCGCGCTCTGGTCGGCGACGAGGCCAAGAAGGGTACGCTCACCCGGCTGATCGGGCGCACGTCGGAACCATTTGTGCGCGGGGCGGTCGCGGCGGCGATGAAGATCATGGGCCAGGTCTTCGTCATGGGACGCAATATCGACGAAGCGCTGAAGCGCATGGACCGGCCCGAACATGATGGGTTCACCGCCAGCTTCGATATGCTGGGGGAAGCGGCGCGGACTTTCGACGACGCGGATCGCTATATGGAGGCCTATCAGCGCGCCATCGCCCGGCTGGGCAAGGCGAAGGGCGCGGGGCGGCATTCGATATCGGTCAAACTGTCGGCGCTGCACCCGCGCTATGAAACGGCGCAGGCGGAAACCTGTGTCCCCGCACTGGCCGAGCGGCTACGCTTGCTGTGCGCCGAGGCGGCGGCGGCGGATATCGGCCTAGCCGTCGATGCGGAGGAATCCGAGCGGCTGAAGATATCGCTGGACGTGATCGCGGAGACGGCGCGCGCGCCGGAACTGAAAGGCTGGGACAAGTTCGGCATGGCGGTGCAGGCCTATGCCAAACGCGCGCGGACTATCGTGGCCTGGGCGGAATCGCTGGGCGAGGAGACGGGCCGGCGCATCGCCATGCGACTGGTGAAGGGCGCGTATTGGGATACGGAGATCAAGTATACGCAGCAGCAGGGACTTGAGGACTATCCGCTGTTTACGCGAAAACCCTCAACCGATGTCTCATATCTGGCCTGCGCGCGCGACATGCTGAATTCGCCGCATATCAATCCGGCATTCGCCAGCCACAATGCCGTTACCGTCGCCACGATCCTGGAATGGGCGGGCGACCGGCGCGACTTCGAATTTCAACGTCTGCACGGTATGGGCGAAGGACTGTATGACCGCATGGTTCGGGAGGATGGCTACAACTGCCGCATCTACGCCCCCGTCGGCGGACATAGCGACCTGCTGGCCTATCTGGTGCGGCGTCTGCTGGAGAATGGCGCGAATTCGAGTTTTGTGCACCAGCTGGCCGATGAGGGTGTCAGCGTCGACGATCTGCTGGCCGACCCGGTGGAAAAGATCGAGCGAGTCGGGCTGACCGGACACCCATCCATCCCAAAGCCGGTGGATGTGTTCATGCCGGCGCGGCGCAACAGCTTTGGCATCGATCTGGATGACAGCGTGACGTTGCGCGAGGCGGCGCGCGCGGTGCAGGCTGCGCCGCTGCCGCCCCTGCCCGTGGC
>JBARZR010000198.1:0-16067 GCA_049650205.1 Pacificimonas sp.
GAGCTGGCGAAGGCGGCGCAACCGGGCTGGGCGGCGACCAATCCGCAGAAACGCGCGCGGGTGATGTTCGATTACAAGCGTATCGTCGAAGATCATATGGAGGAGCTGGCGGCGCTGCTGTCGTCCGAACATGGGAAGGTCATCGCCGACGCGCGCGGCGACGTGCAGCGGGGGCTGGACGTTATCGAGTTCGCCTGCGGCATCCCGCACGTGCTGAAGGGCGACCACACGCAGGGCGCGGGGCCGGGGATCGATGTCTATTCCATGCGCCAGCCGCTGGGCATCGGCGCGGGCATCACGCCGTTCAACTTCCCCGCCATGATCCCGATGTGGATGTTCGGTGTGTCGATCGCGGTCGGCAACGCGATGATCCTGAAACCGTCGGAACGCGACCCGTCGGTGCCGATGCGGCTTGGCGAGCTGATGCTGGAAGCCGGGGCGCCCGAAGGCATCCTGCAGGTTGTCAATGGCGACAAGGAGATGGTGGACGCCATTCTGGACCATCCCGATATTTCGGGCGTCAGCTTCGTCGGCTCTTCCGATATCGCGCATTATGTCTACCGGCGGGGGGTCGATAACGGCAAGCGCGTGCAGGCCATGGGCGGCGCGAAGAACCATGGCATCGTCCTGCCCGACGCGGATATGGACCAGGTGGTGAACGACCTGTCCGGCGCGGCGTTCGGCAGCGCGGGCGAGCGGTGCATGGCGCTGCCGGTGGTGGTTCCGGTCGGCGACAAGACCGCCGATACTCTGCGCGAGGCCATGCTGCCCGCCATCGAGAAGCTGCGCGTCGGCGTGTCGAGCGATCCGGACGCGGACTATGGCCCGGTGGTGACAGCCGAGCACCGGACGCGGGTGGAGAACTGGATCCAGACCGGCGTCGACGAGGGTGCGGAACTGGTCGTCGACGGACGCGGTTTTTCACTGCAGGGGCACGAGGACGGCTTCTTCATAGGGCCGAGCCTGTTCGACCGGGTGACGAAGGATATGAGCAGCTACCGCGAGGAAATCTTTGGCCCCGTGCTGCAGATCGTGCGGGCGGAGACGTTCGAGGAGGCGCTCGCCCTGCCCTCGTCGCATCAGTACGGGAACGGCGTCGCCATCTTCACGCGCAACGGCCACGCGGCGCGGGAATTCGCGGCGCGGGTCGATGTCGGCATGGTGGGGATCAATGTGCCGATCCCCGTGCCCGTCGCCTATCACAGTTTTGGCGGCTGGAAGCGCAGCGCGTTCGGCGACCATGGTCAGCATGGCATGGAGGGCGTGCGCTTTTGGACCAAGCTGAAAACCGTCACCCAGCGCTGGCCGGATGGGTCGGGCGTGGGCGATGAGAATGCCTTCGTCATCCCGACGATGGGGTGACATCCGGCCTGCCGTCAACCTGTCCGGCAATGCTGTCGTCGGCGCTGCCCGCCGCCGACGGGACGCGTATCGCATCGACCGTCGATGACGCGGCGCGGTTGCCGGAAGCGTTCCCATCGCCGGACATGCGCGCCATGCGCATGAGCGCGCGACGCGTCTTCACCACCTAGCTATTTCCAGCGCGGCCCTTCCTTGCAAGTTGCGATAACCCTGATGTCATGATTGCCATACGCTATCTTCTCGCACTGGTTCTGGGCGCTGTCATCGGTATCCTGTCGGCGGCATGGGTATCGGGGCTGATTCCGGGGATGAAGGCGTTTGCAACGCGAAATGTCGATATCGAGGGCTGGGGCGGCAATTTGTCCGTCGGAAAGGATAGTGCCAATCCCTGGGTGCGGGCCTGGGTGGCGCGGCACGGCCTGCTGGCGCTGGCGCGGGAGGAGGCGGTCTATTTCACCCGGTCCGTCGATGACGCTGGCCTTCCGCTGACCGAACGCTGTCGATACCGGATGGAAGGCGGCGCGCAGCCCGCGCGCTGGTGGTCGGTGACGCTTTACGACGCGAAAAGCCGCCTGCCGATGAACGAAGACGCCGCCCTGTCGGTGGATGCGACCACGGCCGGGCGGGGAAACTGGCGGGCCATCATCGCGGCCGAACGGCCCGCTGGGAGTGAAATGTGGATATCCAGCCGGAACGGCGACCGGTTCGATCTGACACTGCGGCTGTATCAACCCGAAGCGGACGTGCCGACCGCCCCTGCCACCAGCGTGAAGCCCCCGCGTATCGAGCGGCTGGACTGCCGGGAGGGCGCCTGATGACACGCTGGACCGGGCCGCTGTTCTTGACGCTCGTGGCCGCGGTCGCCCTGCATATGGCGACGATCCTTGCCATACCGTCCCTCATCATGGACCGCGCCATGTCGCGCATGGCGGATAGCGGCATACCGCTGCACGCGTTTCGGCTGGCCCCGCGCATGACACCGCAAACACAAAGCGTGGTGCGCCCGTCGCCCGATCTGGCCTATTCGATCTGCCGTTTCGATTTCACGGAACGTGCCGAGCCGGTGGACATGACGATGGCGGGCTATGCCGACTATGGCTCGCTATCCTTCTTCGATGCCGACACGGACAATTTTGCAACCGTCAGAGGCGACGGCACAGCTGTCGATGTGCGGCTATACCCAGCGGGCGGAGCCGCGCGCAAAGCGGCGGGCGAGCATGTAAGCGTCACCGCGCCGACAAGCCGCGGCCTGATCCTCATTCGTCGACTGGCACCGACAAGGGCGGCCTATGGACATGTCGAGCGGATCAGTGCCGGCGATCGCTGCGGCGCGACCTGAATTCCGCTTGAACATGAAACAAGTGGACGCCGCAGTCATTGTCGCAGCAGTACAGCCCCCGCCCTTTGGAGGATAATCCCGATGATGCGCCGTTTCCTTCCTGTTGCCGCCGCCCTGAGCCTGTCCGCCTGCAACATGGCGGGGGCGCCGGTCGCCGACGGGGAAGCCACAGGTGAAACCCCGATTGCGCCAGCGGAAACCGAAACGGAAAGCAGCGACGGTGCGCTGATCCCGGGATCCGTGCAGGGCACCTGGCGGGAAGTCGCCCTCGATGCCGAAAACGTTGCAAGCGCGGAGTGCGAACCTTCCAAAACCGCCAATTTCGGAAAGATCTGGACGATCCGCGCGGACGGCTTCACGCGGTTCGAAACCGGCGGTCGGCTGATCGAGGTGCATGAGCGGGATGCCAGCCGGATGGACGCGACCTATGATACCACATATGCCGACACGCCGACGACGGATCGCTATATTTTCGACGCCAAGGACGATGGCCGCACGCTGATCCTGCGCGAGACCGGAGCGGACGCGCGGCCAGGGCCGATCCGGATGCTGCGCTGCCCCTCCTGAAAATCGCGAACCTATTCGCCGTACGTCAACATGATACCAAGGTCTTCGGGCGTCTTCATTCGATCGCGCGTCAGGCAGATATGTTCGGCCCGGTCATAGGCCGAGGCGTTTGCCAGGATACGCGCCTTTACGTCCTCCGCGCCCGCATGGCACGCCTCCAAGGTCATATATGCGTGCGTCGTCCAATCCGGGCTGGGGGCGTCGGCACCATAGAGGAGCACGAAGAGAATGAATTTCAGTTCGACCATGCGGGCATTACTTTCTGCGATGTCCTGTCACGCAACACTGGCATGACCGCGCCCGCAAATGCTAGGCCGGTCGCATGGAAAATCAATTCGACCTGACCGACGACCAGCGCGCCATTCAGGATATGGCGCGGAAGTTCACCGCCGACCGGAT
Organism: Pacificimonas sp.; assembly: GCA_049650205.1. GTDB lineage: Bacteria > Pseudomonadota > Alphaproteobacteria > Sphingomonadales > Sphingomonadaceae > Pacificimonas. Next base: position 3,668 of record JBARZR010000198.1, read on the forward strand.
CACGCCCCAAGCGGCGAAATGGGATGAAGAGCATATCTTTCCGCGCGATGTGGTGAAGGAAGCGGCGGAGCTGGGCTTTGGCGCGATCTATGTCAGCGAGGAGAGCAGCGGCATCGGGCTGGGGCGGCTGGAGGCGGCGTTGATCATGGAGGCGATGGCCTATGGCTGTCCGTCGACCAGCGCGTTTATTTCGATACACAACATGGCCAGCTGGATGATCGACCGCTTTGGCTCGGACGCGGTGAAGGCGAAATATCTGCCGGACCTGGTCACCTGCGACCGGATCGCCAGCTATTGCCTGACCGAGCCGGGATCGGGATCGGACGCCTCCGCTTTGAAGACCACGGCGGTGCGCGATGGTGACGATTATGTGCTGAACGGGTCGAAGCAGTTCATTTCCGGCGCGGGCGAGAATGAGGTCTATGTCACCATGGTTCGCACCGGCGAGGACGGGCCGAAGGGCATTAGCTGCGTCGTGGTTGAAAAGGACATGCCGGGCGTATCATTCGGTGCGAACGAGAAGAAGCTGGGCTGGCGGTCGCAGCCGACGCGGCAGGTGATTTTCGAGGATGTGCGCGTGCCGGTTGAAAACCTCGTCGGCGGCGAGGGCGAAGGGTTTCGTATCGCCATGATGGGCCTGGACGGCGGGCGGCTGAACATTGGCGCGTGTTCGCTGGGCGGCGCGCAGCGCTGCCTGGACGAAGCGATCGCCTACACCAAGGAGCGCAAGCAGTTCGGACAGGCCATCGCCGATTTCCAGAACACGCAGTTCATGCTCGCCGACATGGAAACCGACCTGCAGGCGAGCCGCGCGCTCCTCTACATGGCGGCGGCGAAGGTAACGGCGAACGCGCCCGACAAGACGCGCTTCGCGGCGATGGCGAAGCGGCTGGCGACCGACAACGGGTCGAAGATCGTCAACGATGCGCTGCAGCTGTTCGGCGGCTATGGCTATCTGCAGGATTATCCTATCGAGCGCTTCTGGCGGGATCTGCGGGTGCATTCCATTCTGGAGGGGACGAATCAGGTCATGCGCATGATCGTGGGACGGGACATGCTGCGGCAGTGACCGATGTCTCACCGACCTCGAAGGGCAAATCGCTGCTCGTGAGGAATCTACCGCCGCCGTCCAGGATTTCGTGGCTAAGGCAGCAGTCGGAACGTGTGGAAAAGGTTTGTCAGCAGCCGGCTGAATCAGATAGCTAGCCCTTACCGCAGCATTTCTATCTTTAGTCCCTTTGCCCTGATCTTCGCCCATTCGCGGTCTGCGGTCAGGGCGGGGACGCCAAGGGTGATCGCGAGGCTCATGCAGGCCCGGTCGCCGAGGCCGCGGCCATATTGTTTCGTTTCGGCGTGAAGCCGTGCTGCGGCGAAGGCGGCGGAGCTGTCGTGCGGGCGGATATCAATGCGGAGTTTGGCCAGCATAATTTCGACGATAGCGATCGGGATGCCGCTGACGAGGAGCTCTTTTGCGACTTCATGTAGATTGACCGCTGACATGATGGCGTCGTCCAGCATGTCCGAAACATGCTCGCCGCCGGGTTCCGCGCGCAGCAGCGCCAGAACGGCGGACGCGTCCAGCACCACGCCCGTCATGCTACGCCGCTATCACCCGCCCCGCGCTCTTCACGAATTGCCTCTTCGCGGCGGTCGCGCAGAAAATCGGCTGTGGACCTCCCCCCGCGCGCATATTTCCGATAAAGTGCCTGCGCGGCCTCGACACCCTGCCGCGTTGGCGCAAGATGGATGCCATCACTGTCCAGCGTGAGGACCAGTTTTCCGCCGTCTTTCAGACCAATCGCCGAACGAATGGCCATGGGAAGGACCATGCGGCCATTATCGGCGACCCGCACATCGAACGTGAGGTTATTCGGCATGGTATATTTCCCAAAATGACATTTTCGGTAAAATGACATAGACACAGCACAGATATTTGACAAGATGTGGGGCGGAATAACGAACGGGATATTGATCGATGACCTACGAAACCATCAAAACCGAACGGCGTGACGCCGTCACGCTCATCACCTTCGACCGGCCCAAGGCGCTGAACGCGCTGTCGAGCGCGGTGCTCGCCGATTTGACCGAGGCCTTTGCCGCTTACGACGCCGATGACAGTCAGCATTGCCTGGTGCTGACGGGGTCCGACCGGGCGTTCGCGGCGGGAGCGGATATCAAGGAGATGGCGCCGCAATCCTTTGGCGACATGTACGGCTCGAACTTCTTCGCGGGGTGGGAGAATGTGACGCGGACGCGCAAGCCCTGGATCGCGGCGGTGGCGGGCTATGCGCTGGGCGGCGGGTGCGAGGTGGCGATGATGGCGGATATTCTAATCGCGGCAGACACCGCCGTCTTTGGCCAGCCGGAGATCAAGCTGGGCGTCATTCCGGGCATGGGCGGATCGCAGCGGCTGACACACGCCATCGGCAAGGCGAAGGCGATGGAGATGATTCTGACCGGGCGCAACATGAAGGCGGACGAGGCGCTGTCGTCCGGGCTGGTAGCGAAGGTCGTGCCTGCGGACGACCTGCTTGAAGAGGCGATGACCATGGCCGCGACGATTGCCGCGATGCCGCCGCTGGCCGCCATGGCCGCGAAGGAAGCGGTGAACGCCGCCTATGAAATGACGCTGGCGCAGGGCATCGGCCATGAACGGCGGATCTTTCACGGGCTGTTCGGCACGGAGGACCAGAAGGAAGGCATGGCCGCCTTTTCCGAAAAGCGCCCGGGCGATTTCAAGGGGCGCTAGACGGAAGTATCCACATTCAGCAGGGCGATGATTTGCGGCTGTAGTCGCTGCCCCAACGGCGATTGCCGCGCAGGCCGACATCGACGTGAAACTTCTTGCCGCGATAGATACCGAGACCGGCGGACAGACGCGCACCGTTTCGGCCATGCCAGTCGCACAATTTCCTTATCATGCCCGCGCGGGTAATCCTGCCGACAGCGTAGGCGTCGAAAGCGCCAAATTCGCGATGGACGCTCCGCGCAGCACCGCCTGCGCAGCGATTGAGCTCGGCATGGCGGTAGCCGGAGACGATCTCGACCGGACCGATGGCGGGAATGATGTCGTCGCGCAGCACCGTGAGGCTCTGAAACGCGCCGTCCCAGTAGGAAGCGGCCGGGAGTTCGAACGGGTCGGCGCGGCACGCTTTCCACGACATGGCCGTGCGTAATATTTGATAGGTGGGGACGACCCCGAGCAAGCCGCGTTGCCTGAGCGCGGTTTCGAATTTGAGGACTTTGGCGCGGTTGTCGCCTTTCTTGATCCACGTCTGATAGTCGAGGACACCGGGCGATGGCTGTGCGGTTGCGGGAGCTGCGACAAGACCCACCGCGAGCAGGAGTGCCAGTGAAAAGGCGCGCCAGGTGCACATCACGTTATCGGATCCAATAGGCGGTAGGCGGCGAGCGGGGAATTGTTATCACGACCATCTCCAAACTGAATGCGCTCTGACGCCATAATCATGCGGCGTGGCGGGGGAATGTGGCAAATCGGTAGATATATCCGAAAACAATCAGTACCATGATCGCGATAGAGATCGGCCCCAGATACCGGTCGATGACGGGATAATCGCCGCCCAGCCGATAACCCACATAAGCCAGCCCGGCATTCCATAGTGTGACACCCGCCAGTGTCAGGGGCAGGAAGATGCGCAGCGGCATATCGAAGATGCCCGCCGGGATCGAGATGAGCGTGCGGATGGTTGGGACGCAACGACCGGCGCAAATAGCCCAGCGGCCTCCACTGTCGAACCAGCGGTCCACCTTCGCGATGTCAAGTGGACTGAGCGTCAGCCAGCGGCCGTGGCGGGCGGCGAAGGCGCGCAGACGCTGTTCCGAGAACCAGATGCCGACATAATACCAGAAGGTCATGCCGATCGTGGACCCGAGGCTGCCTGCGGCGACGACGCCGATCAGGCTGAGGTCGCCGGAATGCGCCGCCGTGTAGCCCGCCAGCGGCATGATAACCTCCGACGGGATGGGCGGGAACAGGTTTTCCAGAAACATCAGGAAGGCGATGCCGATATAGCCAGCCTCGGCGATCAGATTTTCGATCCATGCGGTCATGGGGTGGAAACGCGCGATCGGCGCGAAAGGGTGCGCTGCCGGATCAATCCGAAGCTCAAAGGGCGGCGGGCCTGATGCGGGCGTGACCGGCCATGAAGTCCGACAGTTTTTCGCCGCGCATGGGGCGGGCGAAATAATAGCCCTGCATCCTGCGGCAGCCGAGGCGGCGCAGAATCGCGATCTGCCCAGGCGTTTCCGTGCCCTCCGCGATGCAGTCGAGGCCCAGCGTTTCGCACAGGTCGACGACGCTCTTGATGATGTTGCGGCTGGTGCTCTTCGCCTCAATATCGGCCATGAAATTACGGTCGATCTTCAGCTTGTCGAGTGGCAGGCGATGCACATAGCTGAGGCTGGAAAAGCCGGAGCCGAAGTCGTCGAGCGCGACCGCCGCGCCGCGCGCCTTCAGCGCGGACAGCGTGCGGTCGGCCTGATCGAAATCCTGCATGACCGCCGTTTCGGTCACCTCGAAATCGAGGCGCGCCCAGGGAAATGGGTCGGCATCGACGATCGCACCAAGGCGCTCCGCCGTGTCGGGGGCGGTGATGTCATGCGCGGACAGGTTGAAGGACAGGCGTATGTTGTCCGGCCATGAGGCGGCCTCGGCAAGCGCCTTTTTCAAAAGCGTTTCCGTGACCTGATTGATATTTCCGGTTCGTTCGGCGGCGGGAATGAAGACGGAGGGCGCGACGGAACCGAGGCGCGGGCTGGACCAGCGAGCAAGCGCCTCGAACGACAGGGCCGCGCCGGTGTCGACGTCGATGACGGGCTGAAACAGGAGCGACAGTTCCGCCTCCAGATCCGCACTGCGCAGCACCTGCTCGATCTCGCTGTTTTCGCGGATGGCGACTTCGTGGTGGCTTGTGAAAAGCACAGGCGTGCCGCGCGCGTGCCGCTTGGCGTGATAGAGGGCGTAATCGGCGCTTTCATAAAGCTGCTCGGCGGTGGCCGTGGTGTCCGACAGGGACGCGAAGCCGATGGAGCCGGACAGCTGCGCCTTCAGTTCGTCGAGACGAACAGGCTGCCGCAGCGCCATGCAGATATCGACACCGAGGGCACGGATATCGGCATCGCTTTGCCGCCCCGCCATGATGAGCGCGAATTCGTCACCACCAAGGCGGGCGACGGTGGCGACGCCCTTGGCCGTGTCGCCCAGCCGCAGTGCGACTTCGATTAGGACGCGGTCGCCGGAGGCATGGCCGTAAACGTCGTTGACCGGCTTGAAGCCGTCCAGGTCGATGACGCCGACCGTAAGCCGCCCTCCACTGTCGCGAACCCGTGTCATGGCTGAGGTCAGATCGGCGAAGAAGCGGCGCCGGTTCGGAAGCCGGGTCAGACTGTCCATGTCGGCGATGGCGGACACTTCGCCGTGCAGATGTTCAAGCGTGCGCTGCTTGTCGATCAGGCCAGTGCGGGAATCGATCAGCGCCTCGAAATCCCGGTAGTTGTTTACAAGCACGAAGATCATCGCAACGGTTACGAGAGCCACATTCATGGCGATCAGGCGGAAGGTGAGCTGATCCTGAAGTCCGAAAAAGACTACGAACGGAACCAGCACGATCGCTGTCAGAAGAAGCGCCGCCTGTCGCACATGCATCAGGCAGAAAATGCAGGAAATGACCGTGATGGACATATAGTAGGCGACGTGCATCCGGGCATAGGCGTCGCCATATTCGAACAGGGCCAGCGCCCAGGCGGTGAAGCCGATCCCCAATATGCCAGCAAAGCGGATGACACTTCTGAGGCTGCGGACCGCGCGTTCTCTGGTGATCCGTTTCTTCCGTGCGCGCCGCCAGATAAAAAGGCGCGCGACGCTGACGGCGGCCAGAAGCAGGGGAATGACCGTCGTCAACGCCATTGGGGCATGGTCATGGAATGTGACGCCAAGCGCGGCGGAGCTGGCGAGCGTGACCAGATACATCAGCGGAATCTGGCGGTGATAGGCGCGCACCTGCGCCGTCAGCAATTCCGGCTTGCTGTCGTCGATCCTGAAAAGACCCGATAGATATCGCATCGGCTGGTTCATGCGCGTCCGGAACATCCTTCCCCGCGCCCGCGATAGGGGCGATGTGCTAACGGCGCGTTAACGCTTTTCGACAGGGTTTGCGCGGAATCCGTCAGGACGCGATACAGGGTTCGCCCGCATAGAGCGACTGCACCGTCGCCTGAGGGCCATCGCCGTTCATCACGCCGGACAGATCACCGATGGTGAACGCCTCCATACCGCCGATGCGGGTGAAGTCCGGGCTGGCCGCCGCCGTCAACGCGGCGCGGGTCATACCAACCTTCACGCCGTTCGCGGTCGATATCTCGCCGCCCATTTCCTGCCGCCAGCCGGTGAAGGCGTCGTCGTCGAAGCTGAGCGTCAGGCCGTCGCGGTAGATCAGGCCGGTCAGGCCGCAGTCGTTTTCGGTTTCGCGTTCGCGCGCCGGTTCACCCCGAATGGGGGTCAAGGCCGCGAGAATCCGGCCTTCGGACAGCCCGAATTTGAGCGGTTTCACGCTGCCATCTGCGGGGTCGACCAGCTGGAGACCGTCGGTTGCGAGGTTGAGCAGGAGGTCTTTGGGTGCGGTCGGTTCGGGTTCCGCGACAGGATCGGCCATAGGGGCAGGTGCGGGGCGCTGCTGCTGAACCTCTGGCGGCGGCGGCGCGGGTTCGCTGTTGTCGCAGGCCGAAAGTGCGAGCAGACCGATGACCGCGGCGGACAGAAGATGAAACTGGCGTGGCATGGCGTTTTCCCGATATGGTTTGCCCGCCAACGAATGTGTCGGCTTTATGGTTGCGACCTGGCCTTCGCCGCTTCTTCCTCGACCAGTTCCTTCCTGCTGAGCTTGCCGATCATAGTCTTTGGCAATTCCTCGCGGATTTCGAGGGCAGCGGCGCGTTCGTGCTTGCCGACCTTTGCGTTCAGATAGCCGAGCAGGTCCGCTTCCGATACCGATGCGCCGTCCTCCAGCGTCACGAACGCCTTGGGGCGCTGGCCGAGGCGCAGATCGTCGATGCCGATGACGATGGCCTCCTTCACGGCGTCGTGCGTGTAGAGGGCCGCCTCCAGCGTGCTGGGGTAGATGTTGAAGCCGCCGACCAGGATCAAATCCTTCATTCGGTCGACGATGAAGACATAGCCGTCCTGATCGATATAGCCGACATCGCCCGTACGCATGCGACCGTCGATAAACGTTTCGCTGTCCGCGTCGGGCCGGTTCCAGTAGCCGCGCATGATCTGCGGGCCGGTTATGGTGATCTCGCCCTTCTCTCCATCGGGCAGGATGCGGGCGGCGTCCTCGCGGTCGCAGATGGTGATACAGGTGCCGGGCAGCGGCTGGCCGATACTGCCCAGTTTTCCGCCGGTTTCGTAAGGGTTGCAGCTGGTGACACCGGAGGATTCGGTCAGGCCGTAACCCTCCACCAGGCGTGCGCCGGTCTTCTCGATGAACGCCTCGCGCAGTTCCTTCGCCATGGGCGCGCCGCCCGATATGCAGATGCGAAGGGAGGTGAGGTCGAAACTGCCGATATTGGGATGGTCGAGCATCGCCTGATACATGGTCGGCACGCCGGGGAGCGCGGTGATGCGCATCTCGCCGATGGCCTTTATCGCCTCCTCCAGCTCGAATTTCGGTAACATGACCATCTCATCGCCTGCCAGTACAGTGCGGTTCAGGACGCAGGTGTTGGCGAAGACGTGGAACAGCGGCAGCGCGCCGAGGATGCGGTCCTGAAAGTCCACATCGGGGTCGATGCCGTGGACCTGCGCGGCATTGATGCTGAGATTGGCGTGGGTGAGGAGCGCGCCCTTCGGACGGCCCGTGGTGCCGCCGGTATACTGGATCAGCGCGACGTCGGTTTTCGGGTCGATGGGCGGTGCGTTTTTGATCGGCCCGTGGTCGAACAGCGCGGTCCATTTCAGGCGCGTCTTGCCAAAGCCGACCTTTGCCCGGTCGCGGGATTTCAGCAGGCGGTAGGCGAGCGATTTGGCGGTCGGCAGGACTTCGGGAAGGTTGCAGACGATGAGGCGCTTCAGGCTGCCGCGCTTCTGAACGTCCGCGATGGTGGGGAACAGCTGCTGGAGGTCGAGGCAGACCATGGTTTCGACGCGGGAATCCCTGACCTGATGATCAAGTTCGTCGGCGGTGTAGAGCGGCGAGAAATTCACCACCGTCCCCCCGGCCCGCATGATGGCGTAATAGGCGACGACATATTGCGGGCAGTTGGGCAGGAACAGGCCGACATTGACGCCGCGCTTCACGCCGAGGCGACGGAAGCCCTCCGCGGCGTTTTCGACCTGCTGCGCTATGTCCGCGTAGCTGAACTGGCGACCGAGGAAATGCAGGAAAGTCCGGGTCGGATGCAGCCGCGCGGTGCGGGCCAGCATGGCGGGGAGCGCCTGCGGTTCCAGCGGCGTCGTCCAGGGCTGGGGGTGCTGATAGGGGTAGGGCCAGCCTGACGCGCATTTGGGTGTGGTGCCGGGTTTTGCTTCGCTCTGGTTCATCGGGCTCACGACCTGACTCCTGACATTACTCATACTCTCCCTGCAACCGTCATATCGGCCCCCGCCTCCGCGAGGATAAACTCCGGCCGGTATCCAGTCCCCATATGGCAATATCGCGGCAGCCGGTAGATGGGGACTGGACCCCGCCCTGCGGCGGGGTGACGTGGTCGTTGGTGGGGTGCTTCCGACCCTTAATCACCCCTTACTGTCACCAGTGACAGTTATCCAGTGGCAATCCACATATCCGCCGCGCCGTCCGTCACATCCCGCCGCGCCTTCCCGCGCGCCTCCAGCCAGCGGAGGTGAGCCATCGCTTCGCCGGTGGCGATGCCAGATTCCTTTTCGGCGATGGGGCGGTGAAAGAGGATTTCGAAACAGGCGAGCGCGGTGCGGGGCTGCGACAGGAAGCGCTGGAGGGCGTCCAGTGTCTGCACATGGTCGTCGCGCAGCTGGTCGAGGCGCGCGTGCAGGCCCGGGAAGGGAAAGCCGTGCGCGGGGAGGACGTACAGACTGTCCGGCAGCGCGCGCAGCTTCTCGATGCTCGCCAGCCAGTCGCCCAAGGGGTCGGCCATCGGTTCGGTCATGTGGACGGAGACGTTGGAGGTGATGCGCGGCAGAACCTGATCGCCGGAGATCATCAGGCCCGCTTCATCGTCGACCAGGCAGGCATGTTCGGGCGTATGGCCGCTGCCCGTGACGACGCGCCAGTCGCGGTCGCCGACCGTGACCGTGCCGCCGTCGCGCATCCGTTCATAGGTGACGGGAAAGTGCGGCACGGCGCGGGCGAAGCGGCCCCATCCTGCCTGGCGGAACTCCTCAAGCGCGTCCTCAGGCCAGCCCGCCTTTTCATAGAAGCGCACGGCCTCTGGCGGCGGTTCGTCGCGCTGGTCGCCGACCAGCATGCGAGCCATCAGATATTCCGACATGGTCATCACGAGCGTCGCGCCCGTCTTCTTCACCAGCCAGCCCGCATTGCCGATATGGTCGGGGTGGTAGTGCGTGCAGACGACCCGGCCCACGGGCTTTTCCCGCGTGATCTCATCCAGTACGCCGCGCCACACGTCGCGACAGGCGGGCGCGGGGATGGAGGTGTCGACGATCACATGATGGTCGCCGCCGTCCAGCACCCACAGATTGATATGATCGAGACTGAACGGCATCGGCATCCGCAGCCAGCGCACGCCGGACGCGATCTCGTGCAGGACGCCAGGTTCCGGGTGCCAGCGGCCGAGCGGATAGGTCAGGCCGCGCCGGGTTTCAGGTTTTGGGGACTGGGTTAGGGACTGGTCGGACATGGGGTGAGGTTTGGCGGGTTTGGGCGGCGGGTGCGCCTATCTGTTGTGGGCGGACAGGATGCTCGCGCAGGATCAAGTCACCTCAGAATTTGTCCCTGGAGTTCGGTATCCTGCCCGCCGGACTTTCATCTGGGCGCATCCGGTCGCTGTCTTCGGCTAGGCGCTGCTGCCGTTGATGGTCGCTTTCCGGAGATGCCGGGGGGGTTGGTTTCCGGGTCATGCCGCTGCGGCCTCAATATCTCTGTCAGTGAACGGCAATGGCGCGCTCTCAACAGGTCGCGTGTTGACGACTTGGGGGACGAACATCCGATCAGCGGTACTAAGATGGGTTTCGAGAAAACCGAGAATGGCGCTGTCTTCGGTCATGTCGAACTTTCTGGCGAACAGGTCCTTTCCCCCAACCAGGAATTCGCCATCGGCAATGCCAAAATTGCGAGGCCGGAGTTTGACCTCGCCATCGGGAATCCAATCAATCATTCTCAGATCGTCATTCATGACTTCTCCATGTTCGCCGACATTCATCATGACCGTCTGGAAAAACGATTCGTCCGGTATGAAGCTGGTCTGGTAGAATCTCCGGTAGCGCGAAACACGAGGGTCCGTGGTGACGAACTCGCAGAAAGCACGGTCGACGACCTTCCACTGCGTACCAATCCATGGGGACACGCCTTTCAGGAAGCGGCGAGGAATACCTGTCCTGAAAATCCGGCCAAATGCTTCTATGAACCGATATCTGATCCGATTGAGCGTTTCAGGCCGTTTCGTATCTTGATGAACAGCGCGAATATACTGTTTACCGGGATTCGCATCCAGAAACGTTCTGATTTGCGTCTGCGATTTTAGAGGAAAGTCCTGACCACTCAGGTTTATGAAGTGGGTCCAACGTGAACTCATCGCCAGCAAGCGCTTCATTCCGCGCATTTCTGCATCGACCAGACTGAACCCACCCCATAACGCGCTCTTCGCCGGCAGGATTTCCGTATCTTGATAAGGCTGCAAAAACATGGCGAGGTCGCGGGCGAGATCGGGACCCGACGTCTTGTCTATGTGAATGAGATACTGGTTCCCGGGCTGATATATGGCGCGAAACATGCGCTTGAACTGCTCGGGATAGCGGTGAACGAGAATAAAATAAGCGATCATGCAGGATACTCCGCTGGGCGCCCGGCCTGTGAAACAGGCGTGCGTCATGGACCCGCCTCAGGTCCACCATCGACATATCGCTGGAAGGAGACACCGCGTCTGGGAAAACCGTCGCGGTAGGGTAAATATGGGGTACCCCAACCGGATTGTTAGGGCAGCGATTCTCGTTCGGTTCGTTTTATACCTCTTATCCCGACATCATGCTCGACGCGGTCACGGAATATTTCCCCATGCAGTTCGAAACAAGTCTCGCCCCCGGCAAAAATGTCGAAGCCGAGCTCAGCCAAGGCATTGTCGATTTCAACTCGGCGGCTATCGCTGGACTGGAGCCGAATAAGGCGGAGGTGAAATTTTTCGTGCTCGCGCGCGGGTATGACGGTGAATTGATCGGCGGGATTCGCGCGAGCTGTTACTGGAATACGCTTCATATCGAACTGCTGTGGCTGTCCGAGGCCGCGCGGGGGCTGGGTGCGGGGCGGCGGCTGATGGAGATGGCGGAGGCGTTTGCGGTGGAGCGGGGGTGTGAGAATGCGCTTGTCGAGACGACGAGTTGGCAGGCGAAGCCGTTTTACGAGAAGAACGGGTATCGGCTGATGGCGACTCTGGAGGGGCGTCCGAAGGGGCATGCTTCGCATTATTTGTCGAAGAAATTGGTAGCGATCTCCGCATAGCGTCACCCCGGACTTGATCCGGGGTCCAGCGGTGTTGCGAATTTGGGGTGCGATGCGGCGGGATCGCTGGACCCCGGCTCGGGGGCCGGGGTGACGGTTTGTTTTGGGGATTGGGTGGTTTGGTGGCGGGGATTGGCGGTGCTGCCTGTTCCGAGGCTCGCCGCTTTGCGGCTCGCACCCTCCCCTAGCCCCTCCCTTTCAGGGAGGGGAAGTTAGGCCGCCCCCATATTGCTGCGGTAGACATCCCTGAGTGTGTCCAGCGGTTCCAGTTTTCCGGCCTTTTCCGTGTGCCAGAAGGTCCAGCCGTTGCAGCTGGGTGCGTTTTGTACGCGCGCGCCCATTTTGTGGATCGACCCGGCGTCTTTCCCCAGGCTGAGGGAGCCATCCGCTCTCACTTTGGCTTTCCAGCGGCGACGGGGGTCGGTCAGGGTGGTGCCGGGGCGGATCATGCCGGTTTCTACGAGCGCGCCGAAGGGGACTTTGGGTTGCGCGCGGCGGCCCTGGACGACTTGTAATGCATCTTCAGGGGCCGGTTCGACGGCGGCGATACGGGTCTTGGCCACGTCGATATAGCTCTGCTCGCGCTCGATGCCGATAAAGTGTCGCCCGAGGCGGCGCGCGACCGCGCCGGTCGTGCCCGATCCGCAGAACGGATCGAGGACGACCGCGCCCGGCACGCTCGTCGCGGCCAGGATGCGGTGGAGCAATGCCTCGGGCTTCTGCGTGGGGTGGGC
>JBARZR010000199.1:0-12099 GCA_049650205.1 Pacificimonas sp.
CAGAATATCGCATACGCAGGGCGACGATAGACGTTTGCGGCGATATTACGAGAATGCCGAGATTTTCGTATATCCTTCGCGCTATGAGGGCTTCGGAATTCCGCCTCTGGAGGCTATGTCGGCAGGATGCCCCGTCGTTGCAGCCTATTCGAGCTCCATTCCTGAAGTCTGCGGCGAAGGTGCCTGCTATTTCGATCCCAATGACGCCAGTTCGCTACGATCACGGCTGGAAACGCTAATGTCCGACAACAACGCTAGGGCCGCATTGATCGCCGCCGGAACATCACGGCTAGCGGCGTTTTCCTGGCGGAAATGCGCAGAGGATACGCTGGCAGAATATCGGAAACTTCTATGAAACGCGCGTTGATCTGCGGTGCAACCGGTCAGGACGGCAGCTATCTGTCCCGCTTGTTGATCGGCAAGGGATATCAGGTCTTTGGTACCTCGCGCGACGCGACCATGGCATCCGGGCAAAACTTTGCGCGCCTTGGAATTCAAGAAAAACTGACACTGCTTTCGATGGCGCCAAATGACTTCCGTAGCGTGCTGGGCGCTATCGAAAGGGCGGAACCTGATGAAATCTATTATCTTGCCGGGCAAAGTTCGGTGGGTCTTTCATTCGAACAACCCGCCGAGACCATTGAAAGTATCACGATCGGAACCCTGAATATCCTTGAGGCGATGCGTATGCGCGCGTGCGGGACGCGCCTTTACCATGCGGGGTCCAGCGAGTGTTTCGGCGATACCGGTGGACAGCAGGCAACCGAAGAAACGCCCTTCCGACCGCGCAGCCCCTATGCCGTGGCAAAAAGCTCCGCGCACTGGCTGATCGCGAATTATCGCGAGGCTTATGGGCTGTTCGCGTGCAATGGCATCCTTTTCAACCATGAAAGTCCGCTGAGGCCGAGGCGCTTTGTCACTCAGAAAATTGTCGCGGGCGCGGTCGCCATAGCCGACGGGCGCATGAACAAATTGCAGCTCGGCAATATCGATGTGTCACGCGACTGGGGCTGGGCACCGGAATTTGTCGAGGCGATGTGGCTGATGCTGCAGCAGGATTGCGCAGACGATTATATCGTCGCGACTGGCCACACCAGCAGTCTGGAGGATTTCGTCGCCGCCGCATTTGACGCTGTGGGTCTTCGCTGGCACGATCATGTCACGCTCGATCCGGGCCAGCAGCGGCCGACCGACCTGTCATGGAGCGGCGGTACTCCTGAAAAAGCCGCGCGGCAGCTCGGATGGAAACCGCAGACCCGTATGCCCGGTCTCGTCGCCGCCATGGTCAACGCAGAGCGGAAGGTCTGGGAACGGGACGGGTCCGGCGCCTAATCGCACCGACGTGAGCGGAGTGATCAGCAGATTGGGAGCCTTCCCGTCCGGACTTGCGGGAATGGCCTCGGCCTTCGGAAAAGCGCTTTCCATGTTATTGAATGAGGCATTGATCATAGGAATTCAGATTGCCTGCGCCGCTACAATGGGTATGACCGCGCTTGCCGCGAAGATGTATCCCGGTAAGGATCATGGCTTACTGTGCGTCTTCTGTGGCAAGACTATCGTAGATATTCTGACCTCTTCGACCCCTGTTGGGTCTATACGTTCCTGGTGATGCAGCGAAGGTTGATTATTTCGTGAACGGCGTTCCGACCATCCACGATTACCCACGCGAGCTGGTCGCCGACGGACGGCCGAGCGAAGAGCGCCGGGTGACTATCGACGGCTTTCCCCTCGCCAGTGATCCTGAAACGCCGCTCATCAGCATAATCACGGTTGTCTACAATAACTGCGAAAACATCGCGCGCGCGATGGACAGCGTGTTCGCTCAAACCTATCGAAATATCGAATATATCCTGATCGATGGCGGTTCGACCGACGGTACGACCGATATCATCCGGCGGTATGAGGACAAGCTCGGCTACTGGCATAGCGCACCTGATAAAGGCATAGGTGATGCGTTCAATTCCGGAGTCGCCCTCGCACGCGGCGACATTATCGGCCTCGTAAATTCCGACGACTGGATGTCTCCCGATCAAGTGGAGCGCGGCGTCGCGACGTTACAATCGACAGATGCCCCGCTGATATTCGGTGACCTGCTCTTTTACCGTCCCGGAGATGACCGGCCGCTGTTTCGACAGCATGGCAGACCCGACTATCGCAAGGATCTGTGGTACTGCCTGCCGACCATCATGCATCCGACATCACTCGTGCGCCGACAGGTTTACGAGGAGCACGGTCTGTTCGATACCAGGTGGAAGATTGCCGTCGATTATGACTGGTTCTATCGACTGGCCGGCAATGGTGTTTATGCACAGCATGTCCCATCGATCGTCGGGCATATGTCGCTGGGAGGTGTGTCGGACCGAAAGTGGCTGGAAAGCCTGGGCGAGAACGCGAAAATTGCGCGGCAACATGGATCGCCGCCGCTTCGCGTCGAATGGAAACGCGCTATGTTGATCGTCCGCATGTCTCTGCGTGAGGCTATGGAACGCGTCCTGCCGGGAGCCTTGAGCTGGAGGATTAGAAACTTCCTGAACAGAACAAGAAGCTCTGTAGAGAAAGAGTGACAATCGGTCAGCTAGCGTGCTTCTGTCTGCGCATGGAGCCGGGTTTGGCAAGTGTCTTGTAAAGATCCGCATGTGCCTTGGCGGCGGCATTCCAGCTGAAAAGACTTGCACGCGCCCGGCCACGCGCGCCAAGATTCGAACGCAGCGCCTCATTCTCAAGAACCGCGGCAGCCGCATTCTGCCAGGCAGACACGTCATCCGGGCCAGCCAGTATCGCGGCTTCACCGGCAACTTCGGGGAGCGACGTCTTGTCAGACGATATCACCGGACAGCCATATTGCATAGCTTCTAGCAGCGGCATTCCAAATCCTTCGAATGCCGATGGGTAGACGAGAGCGGTCGCAGACATATAGAAACCTGCGAGTTCGTCATCGTTAGCGCTGACTTGCCGGACGCGCCCGCCCAGGTTTGCCGTTTCGATATCTTTTTTTTCCGCCGTCGTCAGTGGGCCACCGCCGACGCAAATCAGGTCAAGGGCGGAAAGCTGAGAATTGTCGGTCAGAATATTCAGACATAACGAGAAGTTTTTGTATTTTTCCCGGCGTCCTACAAACAGCAAAAAGGGCCGGATCCCATCATGGCGAAGCGGGGTATCCGATAGCGGCCTGATACCATGCGGAATCACGGCAGAACGTGAAGAGAGCTCTGGCCACACGTCCCTCAAGTCGTTCTGAGTAGCCTTAGAAACGCAGATGATCGCATCAGCTCGCGCGAGAGCGCGGTGCTTGATATGACTTTTCAGATACCGTTTCGGATGAGTCCCCTCCAACCTGGGACCGACCTCCTCCCACATATCGTGTAGCGTTTCGACCCGTGCCATAGACTTCGAACAGAAATCGAATGGCGCGTAGTAGGTTCGATGAAGAATGTGGGTGTCGGAGGAATTGCAGAGCGCTGCCAAGTTTCTCTCGTTACTCAATTGCGAAAGAAAGGGCAGCGATATCCGCGTACCCACAGAAACGCAGCGCAGATCAAAAGAGGCATCTCGCTTTGCTTGTTGCAAATGTACGTTTTTGCTGTTCGTCTCGGCAACACGAAACGAGACATCGTTCCCCGGAAGCGCACGAGCAATTTCGGTCATACAGCGGCTAATGCCGCCTGCAATCTGAGCTGCGAAAATATCGTGGGAAAAGAGCAGCATGAAAACCAAAAAACGAAAGACCGCGTCAGAAAATTCCGACTGTGAAAAGGCTTCTAGCTTCCCGCTCGTGAAACGCCAAGCCGGGACGAAAACCGTTTCGCAAAGGCCGCCGCCGCGCCGTAGAGGCCGGGTTCTTCATGTATGATGAGCTTGACGGGAAGGCTTTCCATCAGGGTACGGTAACGGCCCTTCGCCGCGAACCGCTCGGCGAATCCCAGATCGTCAAGGCGGGAACCGATACGGTGGCCCAGGCCGCCTGCGATCACCACCGGACCAGGACCATGGGACAGGGCGATATCACCCGCTACAGCGCCCAGGCACATGCCGAACCGGTCAAGCGCCGCAGCGGCGAGACTATCCTTTCCGGAAAGCGCGAGCGTCCATAACGCCTTGTCATCACCCTTTGGCATGGCGCGGTTTTCGGTTTCCGACAGCACCTCCATAATGGTTCGAAAACCGGGGCCGGAAACGACACGCTCTGCCGATACGCGGTTATGTTTTTCCCTGAGCCGGGTCAGAATACGGTCGTCGATACCATCAAGCGCAGCGAAATCCGTATGGCCGCCTTCGGTGGGAATGATATGGGTGTTGCCGTTTTCCTTGTAGATCAGGGCGACACCGAGGCCAGTACCAGGGCCGACCACGCTGATGATGCCACGGTCCGGCAGCGGTTTGTCCGGGCCGCAGATGTGGATGAGATGGTCCGGCCCGACCGCCGCGACGCCATAGGCCACCGCCTCGAAGTCGTTGATAAGAATATGACTGTCGACCTTGAGTTTTTCCCGGATCAGTGATGGGCGGATGATCCAGGGATTGTTCGTCATCTTGATCGTATCGCCCCGCACGGGGGCGGCGATGCCGATCGCGGCGGCACGGGGTAGCGGCTGACCGACATGGTCTGCAAACGCCTCCCAGGCGATTTGCAGACTGGCATGGTCGGCCGCACGCATTTTTAGCGGTTCGCCGAGCGATACCACCTTGCCTGCTTCGACTTCGGCAAGTGCAAAGCGCGCATGTGTGCCGCCGATGTCGGCGGTGACAATCGATGTCGTCACAGGCCCGCGGCCGCAAGCATGGCGGAGCCACCCTTTTCCGCTTCATCGGCATGGTCCCGCATCAGCGCGTAGAGTTCACGGCCCAGCCCCGGTTCAGCCGGGGGCGGCGTCGCCAGAGGCCGCGCATCCCATATCGCGGCATCGACCAGCGCCTCAGCGCTTCCCGTTTCGGCGCAGATGCGCACCATGTCGCCATCCTGTAGTCTGGCGAGCGGTCCGCCGCCCAGCGCTTCGGGTGAGAGATGGATGGTCGCCGGAACCTTGCCCGATGCGCCCGACATGCGGCCGTCGGTCAGCAGCGCGACCCGGTGGCCCCGGTCCTGCAGCACGCCGAGCGGCGGCGTCAGCTTGTGCAGCTCGGGCATCCCGTTCGCGCGCGGCCCCTGAAAACGGACAACGACAATAACATCACGGTCGAGTTCGCCCGCTTCAAAGGCCGCGATGACCGCCTCCTGCGTATCGAAAATGCGGGCTGGCGCCTCGATGGTCCAACGCGATTTATCGACAGCGCTCGTTTTCATGATCGCACGGCCCAGATTGCCCTGAAGCAGCACCATACCGCCATTGTCGGCAAAGGGCGCGGTCACCGGTTTCAGCATGGTTTCGTCGCCGCTGGTTTCCGGCGCAGGCTGCCAGACCAGCGCGTCGTCCTGCATCAAGGGTTCCTTGGCATAGGCGTCGAGGTCGCCGGTCCAGACCGTCATAATATCACGGTGCAGATGACCACTCGCCAAGAGTTCGCGGATCACAAATCCCATGCCGCCCGCCGCGTGGAAACCGTTCACGTCGCCCGCGCCGTTCGGATAAACGCGCGTGATGAGGGGAGTCGCGTCGCTGAGTTCGTCCATATCCTGCCAGTCGATGACGATCCCCGCCGCCCGCGCAATCGCGGGCAGGTGAATGGCGTGGTTCGTACTGCCGCCCGTCGCCAGCAGGCCGATGGCGGCGTTGACGATGGCCTTCTCGTCGATGCAGCGTCCAAGCGGACGGTAATCGTCGCCGTCCGCACCAATGTCGGCGATGCGGTGAACGGCAGCGCGGGTCAGCTCCTGCCGCAGCTTCTTGCCTGGATTGACGAAAGCCGCGCCCGGCACATGCAGGCCCATCACCTCCATCATCATCTGGTTCGAATTCGCCGTTCCGTAAAAGGTGCAGGTTCCGGCACCATGATAGGAGGCGGACTCGGCCTCCAGCAGTTCGTCGCGGGTGGCCTTGCCCTCCGCATAGAGCTGACGAACGCGCTGCTTTTCCTTGTTGGCGAGGCCCGACGGCATTGGACCGGCGGGGACAAGGATCGAAGGCAAATGACCGAAGCGCAGCGCGCCGATCAGCAGGCCAGGCACGATCTTATCGCAAATGCCAAGCAGCAGCGCGCCCTCGTACATGGCGTGGCTGAGCCCGATCGTGGCAGCCATGGCGATGTTGTCACGGCTGAACAGCGACAGTTCCATGCCGTCCTGCCCCTGGGTGACCCCGTCGCACATGGCGGGAACGCCGCCCGCCACCTGCGCCGTCGCGCCGACTTCACGCGCCCAGACCTTCATCTGTTCGGGATAGCGATAGTAGGGCGCGTGGGCGGACAGCATGTCGTTGAAGGCAGTGACGATACCGATATTGCTGGCGCGCGCGGCAGCGATGCTTTTCTTGTCGTCGCCCGACGCGGCGAAAGCATGGGCGAGGTTTCCGCAACTGAGCGAACCGCGACGCGTGCCCTGCTCACGCTGCTGCGCGATGAAATCCAGATAGGCGGTACGGCCCGGTTTCGAGCGTTCGATGATGCGCGCGGTAACGGCTTCGACGACGGGGTTCATGCGGCGCTCCAGATAATGTCGGGCGAGATGGCGGCGCGGGCGAGGACGCGCCCCACTGGATAGACCGAGTCGGCCCCTTGGGCGAGCGCGGTTTTCACCACGTCACGCTTCGCATTGCCTGTTATGGTGAGGAGAATGGCCCGCGCGGACGAAATCGCATGCGCGCTCAGCGTCACCCGCGCGACGGGCGCTTCGGGCGGCAGCGGATCGGGTGTCACGCCGAGCGCGCGGGCGGTTGTCGTCAGCGCCTCTTCATAATCCGGTCCGGGGAAGATCGACGCCGTGTGGCCATCGCCGCCCGCGCCCAGCCAGACCAGATCGAATGGAGCGGGTAGATCGGCAAGGCGCGTGTCGGCTGCGCGACCTGCAGCCTTCGCATCTGCTAAGGCATCGGCAAGGCCGACCAGCCGCGCCCCGGTCTCGCCGAAAATTTCGCGCACCATAGCGAAATTCGAAAGCGGGTCGTTGGCCCGCACCTGCCGGTCGTCCCCGGGCAATATGGTCAGGCGTTTCCAGTCGATATCGCGCGCGGCGAGCAGCTTCAGCGCCGGACCCGGCGTGCCGCCACCCGGAACCGCGATGATCGCCGCTCCCCGTTCCGCGATGGCATCGACGATACAGCGTTCGGCGTAATCGGCCACCGTCTTCGCAAAGGCGTCCGCCTTGATCTCGTGCCAGACCGCATCAGTCATTCCAGCTCACTCCGTCGCGTTCGGTCAGGGCGATGGCCGCGGATGGCCCCCAGTTGCCGGCGGGATAGGATTTCAGTTCGACACCTTCATCCTGGCGAGTGGCGCGAATGGCATCGATCCACTGCCATTGCGCCTCCACCTCGTCGCGGCGCACGAACAATGTCGGGTCGCCCTCGATCAGGTCGAGCAGCAACCGTTCATAGGCGATCCGGCGCGGACGTTCCTGAAAGGTTTCCGACAAGGAAAGATCGAGCGGCACCTGACGCAAAACCACACCGCCGCGATCGAGGCCGGGTTCCTTCGCCATGACGAGCAGGCGGACATATTCCTCCGGCTGCAGGCGGATAACGAGGCGATTGGCCGTCACCTTGCCGCCGCGCGAGCCAAAGATGTTGTGCGGGATGCACTTGAACTGGATGACAATTTCGGTGCGCCGCTCGGCCAGGCGCTTTCCGGTACGCAGATAGAAGGGGACGCCATTCCAGCGCCAGTTGTCGACATGCGCTTTCAGCGCCACGAAGGTCTCCGTATCCGATGTCGCATCCAGATCGTCGGCATAGCTGGCGGCCGCTTCGCCCTTGCTGGACCCGGCGGCATACTGACCGAAAACCATCTCGCTCTCGTCGATGGGACGCAGCGCGCGCAGCACCTTTACTTTTTCATCGCGGACCGCGGCACTGCCGAAATCGGCGGGCGGTTCCATCGCGGTCAACGCAAGCAGTTGCAGCATGTGGTTCTGCACCATGTCGCGCAGCGCGCCGGTATCGTCGTAAAAGCCGCCGCGTCCCTCAAGCCCGACCGTCTCCGCGACGGTGATCTGCACATGCTCGACATGCGCGGCATTCCACACAGGCTCGAACATCATGTTGGCGAAGCGCAGCGCCATCAGGTTCTGGACAGTTTCCTTGCCCAGATAATGGTCGATGCGGAACGTGTTCTTTTCGGGGAATGCGTGCGCGACCGCGTCGTTGATGTGACGCGAACTCTCCAGGTCGAGGCCAAGCGGTTTCTCCAGGCCGATACGCGCACCGTCGGCGATACCCGCATCCTTCAGTCCCTTGATGGTCGGTTCGAAAAACTGCGGCCCGGTGGAAAGAAAAATCGATAGATCCTGTCCGCTGCCACCCACCGCGCGCGCCAGATCGTCGAAGCCCTCTGGCGTCGTCACATCCACCGGCAGATAGCGGATGCGGGCAAGAAAACCGTCCATCGCGGCGGAATCATAGCGATCCTTGGCCAGAAAGGTTTCAACTGCCTCGCGAGTTATGTCGCGGAATTCCTCATCGCCATATTCACTGCGCGCGGTCGCCACGATCTTCATGCCGTCGCGCAGCAGTCCGTCCTTGTGCAGCGCGTAGAGCGAGGGCAGCAGCATACGCCGCGCGAGATCGCCGGTCGCACCGAACAGGATCAGGCTCTGTGTCACGGCTGAATATCTCCCCTGCCTAGCCCGGCCAGCTAAACGGTTTTCCGATCCGCCTGCCCGACAACGTTGTCCGCTAACGCATATATGTCCCGGTTCGCAAGGGCGGACATACGTATGCCCGGCAAGCGCCGCATGACCGCGCACTTTGCAGTTTGAAAGCAAATCTATGCGCGTCCGGGAGTTGCGCCGATGCCCGTCCCCGCATAGCTCGGGCTGCGGAATGACCACGCCCCGCGCCCTCACCCATCTCGACCGCCTGGAAGCCGAAAGCATCCACATAATGCGGGAAGTCGCGGCGACGTGCGAGAAGCCCGTCATGCTTTACAGCGTCGGCAAGGACAGCGCGGTCATGCTGCACCTCGCCATGAAGGCCTTCTTTCCCTCGCGCCCGCCCTTCCCCCTGCTGCACGTCGATACCGGCTGGAAATTCCGGGAAATGATCGCGTTTCGCGATGCGGAGGCGGAGCGGCTGGATCTGGAATTGCTGGTGCACCAGAATCCCGAAGGATTGCGTGACGGAGTCGGTCCCTTCACCCATGGCAGCGCAGTTCATACCGACATCATGAAGACCCAGGCGCTGAAACAGGCACTCGACAAATATGGGTTCGACGCCGCATTCGGCGGCGCGAGGCGCGACGAAGAGAAAAGCCGCGCCAAGGAGCGCATTTTCTCCTTCCGCTCCACGGCGCATCGCTGGGATCCGAAAGACCAGCGCCCGGAACTCTGGAATATCTACAACACTATGGTTAAAAAGGGGGAATCCATGCGCGTCTTCCCCATTTCAAACTGGACCGAGCTGGATGTGTGGCAATATATCCACAAGGAAAACATACCCCTTCCCTCCCTCTACCTCGCCGCGAAGCGCCCGGTCGTCGAACGCGACGGCAGCCTTATCATGGTGGACGACGACCGGATGCCACTCGCGGATGGTGAAGTGCCGGAAGACCGCATGGTTCGTTTCCGCACGCTCGGCTGCTATCCGCTTACAGGTGCGGTCGAAAGCCGGGCGGCTACTTTGCCCGAGGTCATTCAGGAAATGCTGCTGACGACGACCTCCGAGCGTCAGGGCCGCGTCATCGACGGCGACACGGGCGCGTCCATGGAAGACAAGAAGGCCGAAGGTTATTTCTGATGGCGGACACATCCTCTCCATCCGGCTCCTTCAAGCCAGACGCAGCCATCGCCGATGACATTCTCGGCTATCTTGAAACGCATGAGAACAAGGGCCTGCTGCGCTTCCTTACCTGCGGCAGCGTCGACGACGGTAAATCTACGCTGATTGGGCGGCTGCTGTACGACACCAAGATGATCTACGAGGATCAACTGGCAGCGGTGGAGCAGGATTCCAGACGGGTCGGCACGACCGGCGACACGCCCGATCTCGCCCTGCTGGTCGACGGGCTGGCTGCGGAGCGCGAACAGGGCATCACCATCGATGTCGCCTACCGGTTTTTCTCGACCGAGAAGCGCAAGTTCATTGTCGCCGACACGCCGGGGCATGAACAATATACCCGCAACATGGCGACGGGCGCGTCCACCGCCGACGTCGCCATCATCCTGATCGACGCGCGCCATGGCATTCAGAAGCAGACGCGACGCCACGCCTTCATCGCGTCCCTCCTCGGCATCCGCCACATCGCCGTCGCGGTCAACAAGATGGACCTGGTGGACTGGTCGGAGGAACGCTTCGACCGGATCGAGGTCGCTTTCCGCAAACTCTCCAGCCTACTCGGCTTTTCCGATATCAGCATGATCCCGATGAGCGCGCTGACCGGTGCGAACGTGACTGCGCCCAGCCCGGACATGCCTTGGTATGACGGGCCTTCGTTGCTGTTCTATCTGGAGACGGTGGATGTCTCCGGCACGCGCGACGACGCCCCCTTCCGTATGCCCGTCCAGTGGGTAAACCGCCCGCACCTCGATTTTCGGGGCTTTTCCGGCACGATCGCTTCGGGACGCCTCGCACCGGGCGACGAGATCATCACCATCCCATCCGGAAAGCGCAGCCGGGTAAAGGCCATCGTCACAGCCGATGGAGACCTTGCCGCCGCCGGTCCACACCAGGCCGTCACCCTGACGCTGGAGGATGAGGTCGACTCCAGCCGCGGCGACGTCATCTGCGACGCCGCGCATCCCGCCGAACAGTCGGACCAGTTCCGCGCGCGGCTGATCTGGATGGACAACGAGCCGCTGCTGCCAGGTCGGCAATACCGGCTGAAGACAGGTAACAAGACCGTCGGTGGCAGTGTCACCAGCCTGGAGTACCGCATCGACGTCAATGACTTCTCCCACGCCGCCGCCAAGACGCTGGAGCTGAACGAAGTCGGCGTCGTCAACCTGTCACTGGCACAGCCCATCGCCTTCGATCCCTATGCCGACAACCGCCGCATGGGCAGTTTCATCATGATCGACCGCCAGACCAATCGCACGGTCGCGGCGGGCATGATCGACTTCAGCCTGCGCCGCGCGGCCAATGTCGTCTGGCAGGATCTGCAGGTCGGCCGTCAGGAACGCGCGGCCATCAAGAACCAGCGTCAGGCCGTGCTGTGGTTCACCGGCCTGTCGGGCGCGGGTAAATCCACGATCGCCGACCTTGTCGAGAAGCGTCTTTACGACATGGGACGGCACACCTCCATCCTCGACGGCGACAATGTCCGCCACGGGCTGAACAAGGATCTGGGCTTCACCGACGCCGACCGCGTGGAGAATATCCGCCGTATTTCCGAGACGGCCAAACTGATGACCGAAGCGGGCCTGATCACGCTGGTGTCCTTCATCTCCCCCTTCCGTACCGAGCGTCAGATCGCCCGCGACCTGATGGCGGATGGCGAGTTTGTCGAAATCCACGTCGACACCCCGCTGGAGATCGCCGAGACCCGCGATGTCAAGGGTCTTTATGCCAAGGCCCGCGCTGGCGAGATCAAGAATTTCACCGGCATAGACAGCGCCTATGAGCCCCCCCTCAACCCGGAAATCCGCGTCGATACGGCAGAGATGAGCGCCGAGGACGCGGCGCAGACCATCGTCGATTATCTGCAGCGCCGCGGCTTCCTGAGCGCGGACGACTATCATGGCGGACTATGATGTCTTTAATGGCGACGCGGATGGCATCTGCGCGCTGATCCAGCTGCGCCTGTCGGAGCCGAGAGACGCGGAACTGGTGACAGGCGTGAAGCGCGATATCGCCCTTCTAGATCGGGTCGCAGCGACCAGAAGCGACCGGATCACGGTGCTGGATATCTCGGTTCGCAACAATCGTGACGCGCTGGAGCGGAACCTGGACGCAGGTGCCGAGGTTTTTTACGCCGACCATCACAATCCCGGCGAAATACCCTCGCATGCGGGCCTGACCGCGCTGATCGACACGTCACCCGGAACCTGCACCAGTTTGATCGTCGACCGGCATCTGG
>JBARZR010000200.1:0-7563 GCA_049650205.1 Pacificimonas sp.
GACATCATCTGATGCTGGACCAGCCAGTTGCATTCGCATCTACGCTCGCCGGCTTCCTGGCCTGCTGGGGCCATTCGTCAATGTAAAAAGCCGCCCCGCTGCCCATGGGTAGCGAGGCGGCGAAATCACCGAAAAGTGGTCGGTTTTCAGCTGGCTTTTTTGCCAACCGAGATGTTGCCGAAGCGCTTGTTGAAACGCGCCATGCGGCCACCAGTGTCCATCAGTTTCTTGTTGCCGCCGGTCCAGGCCGGATGCGAAGAACTGTCGATTTCCAGCTTCAGCGTATCGCCTTCCTTGCCCCAGGTGGAGCGGGTCTGATACTTCGTACCATCCGTCATTTCGACGTTGATCATGTGGTAATCGGGGTGGGTATCGGCCTTCATGTCGTTAATCTCCAAAGGCCCACCGATTACAGACCGGCAGGCAGAACAGGAATCGCACAGTTGCGAGTGAGCGTTCCAACTAGGCGTGGAATGCCGGACTTGCAACCAAAACCGGTTGCGCCTAACAGCCCGCTTCGATGGTGCCCGCCGCGATCTTCATGTGAAGGGGCGGCGGGAGAATAGGGAAGCCGGCGCAAATCCGGCACTGTGCCCGCAACTGTAAGCGGGGCCGTCACTGCCTGTGCCACGGGAAGCACAACTTCCGGGAAGGCGGCAGCGACGTCCGGACGTTCGCGCATCCGGTGGCCCGCAAAGTCAGGAGACCTGCCATCGAGATCGTCCACGCCCGGCCGGGTCCAGCCGCCAGCGTGTAAGGCTTGCCGCACCCAGCGCTCATCGAGTGCTCTCGCGGTCCGTGTCCTTGCTGCGACGACAATTCAAGTCGAACGCACAAAGGACCAGTAACATGAAAAAAATATTGCTCGCAAGCGCCTTGATTCCGGCGTTTCTGTTTCCTGCCAGCGCTCAGGAAGATACCGGCAAGGCTGCTTCGGACACGCCGGTCATCATCACCGCCTCCCGCCGCCCGGTATCCTTGAATAATGCCGGTGACAGCATCACGCTGATCGACGCGGCGACGATCAGAGCACTCGACCCCGTCCAGACCGTCGACCTTCTCCGCCTCTCGCCCGGCATTTCGATCAGTCAGGGCGGCGGTGTTGGCAGCCAGACACAGGTGCGCCTGCGCGGCTCCGAGGCCAATCATACGCTTGTCTTCGTGGATGGCATCGCCATGAATGATGTGGGCAGTTCCAACGAATTCCGCTGGGAATTCCTGCCCGCAGAAGGTCTGGCGGGCATAGAGATCCTCCGCGGCCCCGCCTCCGCACTCTGGGGATCCGAAGCGCTGGGCGGCGTTGTCAGCATCAATACATATGGCCCCGGCGACAGGACGGATGGCTTCGCATCGGCTGAATATGGCAGCTTTGATACCGTCAATATTTCGGCAGGTGCGTCTTCCTCGGGGGATATAGGTGGCGTTTCGCTTCTTGGCACTTACTACGATACGGATGGAATCGACGCATTTGCTGGCGGAGCTGATGAGAAGGACGGATTCGAGATATTTAGCATCACGGCGAAGGGCAATCTCAATCCCGGTCAAAACGGCCAGCTCGGCTTAGTCGCGCGCTTTTCGGAATCCGATATCGCCTTCGATGGCAACGACCCGGTCACATTCCAGCGTGCCGACACCGCCAGCAACAGCGAGAACCGGCAGATCGCCTTGCGTGGTTTTGCCGATGCGACGGTCCTCGACGGCTGGAACCACCATATGGAGGCGACCTGGCTGCAAACCGACAATATCAATTTCGATGGCAAGACGCAGCAGAACCGCACCGACGGGGAAAGCCTGCGCCTGCTCTATCAGACCGGCATCAGTTTCGAGACCGGTGCGGCGAGGCATAGCCTGACCGGCGCAGCGGAATATCGCGCCCAGGATTACGGTGCGCGCGACAGCGAATTTGGTGGCTTCACCAATCAGGATGTCGGCCGTGAGCGTAAAAGTCTGGTCGCGAATTACCGGCTCGATGCAGGCCGTTTCGACATCGGGGCCAGCCTGCGCCATGACGATCATGACCAGTTTCGCGATGCCACGACCTATCGTGTTGCTGCGAAGATCGACGCGGTCGCAGGCGTTTATGTGCGCGGCAGCATCGCCGAGGGCTTTGCCACACCGACCTTCACCGAGCAGTTTGGCTTCTTTCCCGGCAGTTTCAGCGGCAACCCAGACCTGATCCCGGAATCAAGCCTCGGCTGGGACGCGGCAATTGGCTGGGCATCGAAGAACAGCAAAATCGAAGCCACATGGTTCCGCACCGACCTTGAGAATGAAATTATCACCGTCTTCGATGCCGCGTTCAATTCGACCGCAGCCAACCGAAGCGAAGACAGCCGACGCCAGGGATTGGAACTGACCGGCGAGACGGTACAGGGTCCAATCACCCTTCGTGGATCCTATACCTATCTCGACGCCGAGGAAGATCAGGTTGCGGGAGCGGCGCCCTTGCGGGAAGTTCGCCGTGCCAGACATGCGGCTTCGCTTACCGCGATCGCCGATTTCGATCAGCTGACCCTGTCCGCAACGGCGAATTATGTCGGCACCCGCAGGGATGTCGACTTTGACAGCTTCCCGGCGCTCGACGTGAAGCTGGAAGACTATATTCTCGCCAGTGTCAGCGCCCGCTACGCGCTGACAGACAGAATTGCGCTGAAGGCGAGCGTCGATAATTTGTTTGACGAGCGGTATCAGGACGTCTTTGCCTTTGAAACCCCGGGCATCTCGGCACGCGCAGGTGTTGTCCTGACATACGGCCAGTAGCGTGAAACTGGCGCGCCTCGGCCTGCTGCTCGCGGCATCTGCGCTGCTTTATAATTCTGCGCCTGCAAATGCCGCACCGCAGCGGGTCGCGTCGCTCGGCCTCTGCACCGATGAACTTGTGCTGCTGCTTGCCGCGCCGGGTCAGATCGCCACAATTAGCTTCCTTGGCACCGACGAGGAGGAAACGCCGCTCGCGCGTGACTACCCGCCGAATGACGGCAGTCTGGAGAGCGCCCTCGCCCACGATCCTGACCTGATTGTCACTGGCGGCGCGGTTAACATGCGCGCGGCGACGCTGGCGCGCCGGATTGGTCTGACCGTCATCGACCTGCCCCCGCCACAGACAATTTCGCATCTGGAGCAGAATATCAGGATTCTTGGTGAAGCCCTCGAAGAAAAGGTGCGAGCGGCTGCGTTGATACGCTGGATGCGCACTATGATCGGTACCAAACCTGTCAGGCAGCGCCCTGCCCTGTCGATTCAGCCCGGAGGTTTCGCAGGTGGCAGTCAGGGTATAACTGCCGAACTGCTGTCTCATGCGGGCATAAAATTACAGGACAGCCCCGAACCGAGGCTGGATCGTGAGCGTCTTCTTCTCGACCCACGCGCGCTTTATGTGCGTTCGGTTTATCGTAGCGCGCAATTTTCCCTTGCGCAGAAATGGCAACCGCCAACGTCCAGCGTGAAAAATGTCTGGCTGGACGGTCGTGCATGGACCTGCGCGGGGCCGCTCGCAGCGATCGACGTTGCCCGTCTCAGGCGAGAGTTCGCAGAATGACACAGGCTCGCCTCCGGTCCTGGCTTGTTCTTGCAGCACTAATTACCGCCATGGCGTCACTTCTTGTCGGCCCGGCAAATCTGTTCGCTCTCCCCACGCCGCTTGCGGAGACGATATTCACACAGATCCGCCTGCCGCGCACCCTGCTCGGTCTTCTCACCGGGGCGACACTTGCGATGAGCGGTGCGGCGCTACAGGGCCTTCTCAGGAATCCGCTCGCCAGTCCCGATATTCTCGGCACATCGGCAGGTGCCGCGCTGGGCGCCGTCAGCACGGGCTATCTGCTTGCGCTGGGCGGAACAGTCTGGATGAGTTTTGGCGGCATGGCCGGCGCCATCATTGCTCTCACCCTGCTTTTGGCCCTCGCAGGCCGGGGCGCAAGCACGACCACGCTGATCCTGGCCGGTGTGGCTATCAGCGCTCTTGCTGGGGCTGCCATGAACCTCGCGCTCGCCCTCTCCCCAAGTCCTTTCGCACTTTACGATATCATCTTCTGGCTGCTCGGCTCGCTTGCCGATCGCAGCACACAGGACCTGCTTTTCGGCAGCATACCCATGATCCTGGGCTGCGCCCTGCTTTTAACCACTGGCCCTAGCCTCGATCGCCTCGCGCTAGGTGAGGATGTTGCCGAGACGCTTGGCGTCGATGTCCGCAGACTGCGCCTGAAGATCATCATCGCCAGCGGTATTGCCGTCGGCGGCGCGGTCAGCGTTACAGGTGCAATTGGCTTCGTCGGTCTGGTGGTGCCCCACCTCGTCCGCCCCCTTCTCGATGAACGCCCCGGTGCGGCTCTCCTGCCCAGCGCCGTCGCGGGCGCGGCGCTCCTTACCATCGCCGACCTTGCGACACGCATGCCTGTGGCAGGACGCACGCTCCCCATTGGCGTTCTGACCGCTCTTATCGGCGCGCCCTTTTTTCTCTGGCTCATATTGAAGGCGCGCCGCATATGAGCCTGAAGATCGAAAACCTCGTTCGCGCGCATCTACCGGGGCCGGTCAGTGCGACGATTGCAAAAGGAAGCCTTTGCGCTCTTTGCGGTCCGAATGGCGCAGGCAAGACCACGCTGCTCCGTGCGATCGCCGGTCTGACGGAGGGCGTTGGCAAAGTCAGTCTTTTCGGCAAAAATGTCAGACAATTATCGCGTGCGGAGCGGGCGAGGCGCATCGCCTATCTGCCTGCCGACCGACGTGCGCAATGGCCACTGAAAGTACGTGACGTCATCGCGCTTGGACTTCAGTCCCACGATGAAGAGGCGGTCGCAACGGCAATGGAAAAAACGGAAACGACGTATTTTTCCGACCGTCGTATCGACACATTATCTACCGGGGAGCGGGCCCGTGTATTGCTTGCACGGACTCTGGTCGGTTCAACCGATATCCTGCTTCTCGACGAACCTGCGGCGAACCTCGATCCTGGACATCAGCTCGATATCATGCATCTTCTGCGTGCCGAAACAGGTCGCGGCGCGATCGTGCTCGTCAGCCTGCACGACCTTACACTTGCGCGCGCATCTGCCAATTCGTGCCTGTTGATCGACCAGGGCCGCCAGATTTCGTTCGGCTCGGCACATGAAACGCTATCCAATACCAACCTGGCGCGCATTTTTGGCGTTATTCCCGGAGAAAATGGGTGGCAACGCGCTTGAGGCGCATGACTTCCCGGCCTATGCAGCAGAAATGACACGCCAGACCGGCAAGCCCCTCGCCCAGACCGAAGCCGACACAAAGGCGAACGCCGCCGCAATGTCGGACCTGCTAGCGGACCTGAAACGGCGCTCCGAAAGCATAGCCCAGGGCGGGAACGAAAAATCCCGTACCCGCCACACGGATCGCGGCAAGCTCCTTCCAAGAGAGCGTGTCGAGCGCCTGCTCGATCCTGGCAGCGCCTT
Source organism: Pacificimonas sp. (assembly GCA_049650205.1). Taxonomy (GTDB): domain Bacteria; phylum Pseudomonadota; class Alphaproteobacteria; order Sphingomonadales; family Sphingomonadaceae; genus Pacificimonas. Next base: position 5,427 of record JBARZR010000200.1, read on the forward strand.
TCTGGAACTCAGCCTTTTTGCCGCGCATGACATGTATGACGCCGACATCCCTGCGGCCGGCATTATCACCGGTGTCGGTCAGGTCTCGGGCCGTACCTGTGTCATCGTCTGCAACGATGCCACGGTGAAGGGCGGCACCTATTATCCCGTTACGGTCAAGAAGCATCTGCGCGCACAGGCGATCGCGCAGGAAAACCACCTGCCCTGCCTTTATCTGGTTGATTCCGGCGGTGCGAACCTGCCAAATCAGGATGAAGTCTTCCCGGATCGTGATGATTTCGGGCGTATATTCTTCAACCAGGCCAATATGAGCGGTATGGGCATCCCCCAGATCGCGGCCGTGCTCGGCAGCTGTACCGCAGGCGGTGCCTATGTGCCCGCCATGTCAGATCAGTCGATCATCGTGCAGGATCAGGGCACGATCTTCCTTGGCGGACCGCCTTTGGTGAAGGCGGCGACGGGCGAGGAAGTGACTGCGGAGGATCTGGGCGGCGGCGACGTTCACGCCCGTCTATCAGGCGTAGTCGATCACCTTGCCAGCGACGACGCCCATGCCCTGCGCATCATGCGGGACATTGTCGGTACGTTCCCGCCAGCTCCTGGTGCGAATGTGAACCGCCAGCCTGCGAAGGCACCGCGCTTTCCCGCCGATGATCTTTACAGCCTCGTTCCGACGGACACGCGCCAGCCCGTCGATGTGCATGAGATCATCGCCCGCGTTACGGACGATAGTGCCTTCGACGAATATAAGCCGCTTTACGGGGAAACTTTGGTCACTGGCTTTGCCCATATCGAGGGTTTGCCAGTCGGGATCATCGCCAATAATGGCATCCTGTTCAGTGAAAGTGCCGTGAAGGGCGCGCAATTTATCGAATTGTGCTGCCAGCGAAAAATCCCTCTTCTGTTTTTGCAGAATATCAGTGGGTTCATGGTCGGGCGCAAATATGAAAATGAAGGTATCGCCAAGCACGGCGCGAAGCTTGTGACCGCCGTCGCCTGCGCTGCCGTTCCCAAGCTGACCATCGTCATCGGCGGTAGTTACGGTGCCGGAAATTACGGGATGTGCGGACGTGCCTATGATCCACGCTTCCTCTTCATGTGGCCCAATGCCCGAATCAGCGTCATGGGCGGCGAACAGGCGGCCTCGGTTCTGGCCGAGGTCAAGCGCGGCGGCTTTGAAACCGAAGCCGAGAAAGAGGCGTTCAAGGCGCCAATCCGCCGGATGTACGAACATCAGGGCCATCCCTACTATTCCAGCGCGCGTCTTTGGGACGACGGCATCATCGATCCGGCGGACACACGCAAAGTCGTGGCGCTTTGCCTGGATGCCGCCTTGCAGCAGCCAATCAGGGAGACACGCTTCGGCGTGTTCAGGATGTAAGCCGGTGAATGACAATCAGCCCAGTCAGCTACCCGCTTCGGACGTACTCCTTGCCGAGGTCGACGAGCGCAATGTCGCGCGCCTGACCATGAACCGCCCTGACAAGCACAATGCATTCACACCCGAGCTTATCGCCGCGCTGCATGACGCTTTCTCTGCGATCGCCGGTATGAAGGGTGCGCGGGCAGTGGTCTTGCAGGGTGCGGGCCGCAGCTTTTCCGCAGGCGCGGACCTCGGTTACATGAAAGAGGCGGGTAGGTGGAGCGAGGCCGAAAACATCGCCGATGGCCAGCGCCTGTCGGACATGCTGAATGCCATTCACACATGCCCGGTTCCCGTCATCGCCATTGCCAAGGGCGGCGTTTATGGCGGCGGGGTCGGCCTAATCGCCTGTGCTGACCTGGCCATCGCCGTCACCGGCGCGAAGTTCCGCCTCTGGGAAGTTCGCCTGGGCCTGACTCCCGCCACGATCAGTCCTTTTGTAATCGACGCTATCGGCGCACGCCACGCGAAACGCTATTTCACCACAGCGGAAATGTTCAGCGCGGTCGAAGCCCGCCGTATCGGCCTTGTCCATCGCGCCCTGAAAACAGAGCGGGATGCCGATCGACAGGTTGGCGAATGGATCGACCTGCTGGTTGAAGCCGCGCCTGGTGCGGTCGGCGCCGCCAAGTCCCTTGTTCTCGATTACGCTGGCAAGGACATCACGGAATCCCTGCGTACCGACAGTGCGAAGCGGATCGCGGCGCGCCGGGC
>JBARZR010000201.1:0-22432 GCA_049650205.1 Pacificimonas sp.
GGGCTCGCCCTCGCCCAGCGCCGCCGTCGCGATCCAGCCGCCAAGCGATGCGCCGACGATAACCGGACGCGAGGACAGTTCCGCCAGCACGGCGCGAAGGTCGCCGACATAAGCGTCGAGGTCGCCCGCCGGATCGGCGTCGCCATCCCTCAAATCGATGGCGACGACATAGCGTCCCGCCGCGGCCAGCGCGCGCGCCGCCTCCTGCCAGACCCGGCGTGGCTGACCCGAACCGGGCAGCATCAGGACGCAGGGCGCGTCGCTCGCGCCATATATATCGGCGGTCAGGCGCACGCCGCCAAATCCGCTGAACTGGCGGGTGGCGCGTTCGCTGGGGCTGGGGGTCGAGGGCTCGCTGGTCATCCTGCGCGTGGCCTAAACACAGATGCTGTTTCTTGCCAGTGCCGGAATACCTCCTCCCCTCCCTGTTTGCAGGGAGGGGCCAGGGGAGGGTGCGAGACGCGTAGCGGAGAGCTTGCGATGTGGCGGCACGCGCCGAGGCTCGCCTGCGGCATCGCCACCCTCCCCCAGCCCCTCCCTTGCAGGGAGGGGAGTTTTCTTCATTCCAGCAACCGTTCGAGCAATGCCGCCACGCCCGCGTCGATCTGGGCGTACATTCGGTCGAACGCCTCCGGTCCCATACCATAGGGGTCGAGAACGTCATGATCCTCCGCCCCCGCCTCCGTCAGCGTCATCAGCTGGAGCAGCTCTGCGGTGGCATCGTCCGGCCGCATCTCGTCAAGGTCCGCCAAGTTCGACGCATCCAGCGCAATGATATGCGTGTACCGGGTCCAGTCTGCCCGCGTCACCTGCCGCGCGCGAAGGCCGGAAATATCGAGGCCATGTCGACGCGCCACGTCTTGCGACCCTTGCTGCGGCGGCGACCCGATGTGCCAGTCGCCAGTGCCCGCCGAGTCCGTGACGATATCGAGACCGCCCTCGTCCGCGCGTTTCCGCAGCAGCCCTTCCGCGACCGGCGAGCGGCAGATGTTGCCGAGGCAGACGAACAGGATACTGGTTTTTGTCATGGGGCGATGGGCGCTTTCTAATCCGGTCCGGCGCTGCTAGCGCTATCGGCGACATCGCGCAAAGCGGGCTATTCGGGGAGTGAGTATATGACCGATGAGGAACTGCTGAAAAGCCGCGAAAAGGATGTGGGATCGGGCTATGCCTGGTACGTCCTCGGCGTTCTCGTCCTCGTCTATATCCTGAACTTCGTCGACCGGCAGATCCTGTCGATCCTGGCCGAGGACATCAAGGCCGACCTTGGCATCGACGACGGCCAGATGGGTTTTCTCTATGGCACGGCCTTCGCCGTCTTCTACGCGCTATTCGGCATTCCGCTGGGACGGCTTGCGGACATGTGGGTCAGGAAGCGGCTGATGGCCATCGGCCTGACGGTCTGGTCCACCATGACGGCGCTGTCGGGCCTTGCCTCCAACTTCGTGCAGATCGCGGGCGCGCGCATCGGCGTCGGTATCGGCGAGGCAACCGCGTCTCCCGCCGCCTTCAGCATGATTTCCGATTATTTTCCGAAGGAAAGCCGTGCCACCGCGCTCGCCATCTATTCGGGTGGGCTTTATATCGGTGGCGGCGTGTCGCTGTTCATCGGCGGTGCCGTCGCGGGCAATTGGAACGAAGCCTTTCCTGGTGGTTACGACGTTCTGGGCTTCAATGTCGTCGGCTGGCAGGCGGCGTTCCTTGCCGTTGGTCTTCCGGGCATACTTCTGGCCCTGTGGGTCGCCACATTGCGTGAGCCCCTGCGCGGCATGTCGGAGGGAACGTACCAGCCGCCCGACCCGAACCCGTGGCCGAAATTCTTTGGTGAATTGTGCAGCGTCATTCCGCCGCTGACTCTTATCGACGCCGGTCGCGCGGGCATGAAAAGCCTGATCCGCAACCTGACCGCCGCTGCCATCATCACCGCCGCCGTCTTTGTCCTGCTGTTCCTCGTCGGCGATAATTTCGGCAACCGCCTGCAGTTCGGCGCGCTTGGCATCGGCGCCTATGCGGTGTTCAGCTGGTCGCGGTCCATCAAGCGCCGCGATCCCGCAACCCATGCGCTGATCTGGGGGACGCCCAGCTTTCTCCTCACACTGGTGGGGTTCGGTTCCATCGCCTTCAATACTTATGCGGTCAGTTTCTGGAGCCCTCCCTATGTATTGCGCACCTTCGCGGATCAGGTCGATCCGGCTACCGTGGGCCTGATCCTGGGCGGTCTGGGCGCAGGCGGCGGTTTTGTCGGCGTTATCCTGGGCGGCAAGATTTCCGACGTATTGAAGCGTCGCAATCCGGCGGGCCGCGTGCTGGTCGGCTTTTTCGCGATCCTGATGATGATTCCTTTCATTTTCATCATGTTCACGACCGATAGCCTGTTGCTGTTCTATCTGATGGCCGCACCGCAGAATATCGTCGCGTCGATGTGGGTGGGCGTCGCCGCCGCCACCAGCCAGGATCTGGTGCAGCCCCGAATGCGGGGCGCGGCGACGGCGACTTATTTCCTGGGCACGACCCTGATCGGCCTCGGCCTCGGCCCATGGTTCGCCGGAACGGTGTCTGCGGAGACGGGCAGCCTTGCGACGGGCGTGATGAGCCTGCTGTTGATGGTGCCGGTGACGCTCATCTGCCTGTTTTTCCTCTACAAACGCCTGCCGGATGCGGAGGCGACTAAGGATGCGCGGGCGGCGGCGGCGATCGCGGCGAGCGCAGTTACTCCGCGTTGATCGACATGAGTTCGATTTCCCGCTTCAACCTTTCGATCTCAAGACGGAAAATCTGGCTGCAGTCCATGCGTTTCGGCTTTTTGCCAAGCGGCATGGTGACGCGCGCGTAGACCGTGCCCTTCTGATCTCTCGGGTCGTTAATGAAACCCCGAAGATCGTCGGGAAGGGACGACCCCGTCGTCCCGACCACGCCAAGATCCAGATAGGCCCCGTTCGAGTTCATGCTCTGCCGGCAGCGCGTGCCTGTAGCCGATTCGATCATGTCGTCGCCCCCCGCCCCTCGCGGCGCCTGCGGCAGATAAAGTCCATCGGTCGCCAACGCCGATGTTGCGACCGCACTAAGGCATACGGCGGGCAGTAAGTTTCGAACAAACCCGTGCCTCGATCGCGACACCTTCCGGATTTCGGTCAAGTTGAGCGCATATCCGCGCACGTGTTTCCTCGCCGCGCGGCAGATCGGTGAAAATGACCAGCACCCGTCGTTTGCCGTTTGCGCGAACCACCGCGTTATTGGGATGAATCTGGACATTGGCGATCTCTTTTTCGTTCTGCCAGTCAAGCGCGCGAATAGCGAAGCGTTGCGGCAGGTCATACGGATTGATGACAGTCAGGTAGAACCCCTTCTTTTCGGTCGCGGTCACGCCTGACTTCATCAATGGACCCAGTCCAACTGCGGCCGCACTCGTCGCAAATGAAAGTGCGGCCGCAAAGACGGCCAGGCGACTTATTGCGAACATGTCGCGATCGACGTGACGGTGTAATCGCCGGCAACGAAACCGCTGCTGTCCGTGACCGTACCTTGAACGGTGACGGCGTCCAGCAACAGGGCCGACGTGTAGCTCGACGCGCCCGTGGTTTCGCTCTGACTGGCACCGCCGAGAGAGGTATATGCCATCGAAACCGTTGGCGTTCCGCTGTAACCGCCCGGCTGTGCGCTGAGAGTCGGTGCGCTGAAATCGACTGATGGAAGTCCCCCGGTAGCCACGACCCCGAGAATAGCTGGCGCGCCGAGTGCATTCGAACTGGACAAGGTCGTGCCGCTGGCCCCCGAAGTGAGCACGCCTTCCGTCGATAATGTCAGAATGCAGGAATCGATTACCGTACCCGAAAGATCAACGTCGACGGCATTCGCAGTTCCTGACGTCAAAAGTGCGGCAACAAGGCAGGTCGTTTTACATGCGGATGTCAGTTTCATCTTCATTTCCCCGTTAAGTGACGCTTATCGTCGCCATTAGACTTGCACGGTTTCATTAAAGGATCATGAATCGACCCACGGAAAGCTTGCGCTGATTATCGAATCGCATCAGTCGGTGGAAACCTCTTCGCAAGATATTCCCTCGAATCTCTGATCCTAGAGAATTTCACCGTTTCTGCGCCAGGCTGGTATCGCTACCCTGGCGCTTCACTTTCGAGGCCAGCACCAATGTCAGATTACGACTATATCATCGTCGGCGCGGGGAGCGCGGGCTGCGTCCTCGCCAACCGGTTGAGCGCGGATCCCGATACCCGCGTTCTGCTGCTGGAGGCGGGCAATCGCGACACGTCGATGTTCATTCATTTTCCGGCGGGTATCGGACAGCTGATCACGCCCGACAAGATCGCCAGGGAAAACTGGGGCTACTGGACCGAGCCGCAGGAACATCTCAACAACCGCCGCCTCTACTGGCCGCGCGGCAAGACGCTGGGCGGCTCCTCCAGCATCAACGGCATGGTCTATATTCGCGGCCATTCGTCGGATTATGACCGCTGGGCGCAGATGGGCTGCACCGGCTGGAGCTGGGACGATGTGCTGCCCTATTTCAAGCGCTCGGAAAGTTCCGACCGGGGCGCGACGGATTTCCACGGCGCGAACGGCCCGCTCGCCACCACGAAGCGCACCATGCCCGACGAGATCACGGACCGCTTCATCGCGGCGGCGCGGGAGGCGGGGCACACGCTGACCAACGATTTCAACGGGCCGCAGTTCGAGGGTGTTGGCCGCTATGATTCCACCTGCAGCGGCGGCCAGCGGCACAGCGCGGCGAAGGGCTATCTGACGCCCGTCCTGGACCGGCCCAATCTGGAAGTGCGCACCGGTGTCCTGGCCGATCGCGTCCTGTTCAAGGGCAAGCGCGCCCATGCCGTCGGCATCCGCCAGAATGGCAAGCCGGATACGGTCTTCGGCCATGAGATCATCCTGTGCGGCGGTGCGATCAACAGCCCGCAGACGCTGATGCTGTCGGGCGTCGGTCCCGCCGACCATCTGAGGGCGCACGGGATCGACGTGGTTCATGACGCGCCGGACGTCGGCGGCAATATGCAGGACCATCTCGACCTGATCGTGCAATGGTCGATCGAGGAACCGATCAGCCTGAACAGGAACGCCAAACTGTCGAACCAGCTGAAGGCGCTCGGCACCTGGCTGGCGAAGAAGGACGGCACGGGTAGCTATATTCCGACGCCCGCCGGTGCGTTCCTGTCCACGCGTGAGGGGCTGGCCGCGCCGGACATCCAGCTGCACCTGCTGCCCGCGCTCGGCAACGCGCACGGGGCGGGCAAGCTAGGGAAGGTGCATGGCTTCACCAGCCATATCTGCCAGCTGCGCCCCGACAGCCGCGGCACGATCCGGCTGGCGTCGGGTGACCCGTCCGACCATCCCAAGATCGACCCGGACTATCTGAGCGCGCCCGGTGATCTGGAGGTCCTGCTGGCCGGTCTGGAAATCACGCGCGACATCGGGCGTCAGCCCGCGCTCGCGCCGCTCGGACCAAAGGAAATCTGGCCGGGCGACCAGCACCGCGACCGTGACACGCTGACCGAAATGATCAGGGAATGGGGCGAGACCATCTATCACCCCGTGGGCACCTGCCGCATGGGCGCGGACGACACCGCCGTCCTCGATCCGCAGCTGCGCGTAAAGGGTGTCGAGGGCCTGCGTGTTGTCGATGCCTCGATCATGCCGAACCTGGTCAGCGGCAACACTAACGCGCCGACGATCATGATCGCGGAGAAAGCCAGTGACATCATCCTGGCCGAAGCGAAACAGGCGCTGGCGGCGTAGGAAAGAGCAAACACCAAAAAGATCGTCACCCCGGCGAAGGCCGGGGTCCAGTCCCGGACTTTCCTCTATCGTAGCTGCTGACAGATGAGGACTGGATTCCGGCTTTCGCCGGAATGACGGACAGGTTTCAGGAGGTTACATGACCGATCCCACCCCCTTCACCATCCCCGAAAATGCAGACGAAACCGCCTGGATTCGCCGCCGGGTCGAGGAGTTCCGCTTCTTTGAGGAACCGGAAAACGCGGGCTGGCGCTATGGCGCGAACCGGGCCTATCTGGAGCAGCTGCGCGAATACTGGCTGAACGATTACGACTGGCCCGCCGCCGTCGCCGCGCTGAACCGTCATCCGCATGTGCGTGTCGAGGTGGAGGATGACTCGGTGCAATCCGGCTTCCACCTGCACGCCATTCACCGCCGCAGTTCGCGCGCGAATGCGACGCCGCTGCTGATCGCGCATGGCTGGCCGGGGTCGGTGCTGGAATTCGACGCGATCATCGACCGGCTGGCGGAGCCGGAGGATGCCAGCCATCCGGCCTTTCACGTCGTCGCGCCGTCGCTGCCCGGCTACGCCTGGTCGGACAAGCCGGAATCGCCCATCGGGCCGCAAGCCGTGGCGCGGCTCTACGACCGGCTGATGCCCGCGCTCGGTTATGACAATTACATCTATCAGGGCGGCGACTGGGGCAGTGTCATCGGCGGCTGGGTCGGACTGAATTCCAACCGTGTCACCGCGCTGCACCTGAACGGCTACGGCCTGCGCGCGTCCGACATGACCCCGCGCACGGACGAAGATAAAAAGTGGATGCAGTGGGCACTGAAAATCCGCGCTGAGGAAACCGCCTATCTGCAGCTGCAGGGTACGAAGCCGCAAAGCCTCGCTTACGCGATGATGGATTCGCCGATGGGCGTCGCGGCGTGGCTGGCGGAGAAATTCTGCGGCTGGTCGGATACGGGCGAGCAGAATCCCGAACCGCCGTTCACCAACGACCAGATGCTGACCAACATCACGATCTATCTGACGACGCGCAGCTTCCACACGGCGACGTGGATTTACCGCGGCATGTTCGAGGAGGGCGGCTTCGCCATGCCCGAGGGGCGGCGTGTCGACGTGCCGACGGGCGTCGCGGCCTTTCCGGCGGACCTGCTCGCCTTTCCGCCGCGCGAAATGGTCGAGCGCGGTTATCACGTCGTGCACTGGTCCGAGATGCCGGAGGGCGGCCATTTCGCCAGCCTGGAGAAGCCCGACCTGTTCCTGGCGGACGTGCGTAAGTTCGTAAGGCACCTGTAGGCCCTCAACCGGGAAGGGTTGGAAAAAATCTTTGTTCCGGGGTCGGGGTCGCTTGTCCTGCTCTCACGATCCTCCCACCCACCGCGCATTTGCAGCAATCGAACATCAGACATGTTCGGCGATAATTAGTCTTGCCCTCCGTATTGACACCGGTTACCTACGATATGCCATGGCCAATGTCCTTACGGATCCTGGTCAGCAGGGACAAAGCCGTCGAACAGGGACCACGACGGAGAATAAATGCCAATCTGGAATATTGGTATGGGTAATAGTTCATACCAATCTGAAAAACTGGAGTGTGAAAGAGGTTGACAATCGGCTGTTGAAACATAAAGCCAGCCAAACGGATTATCCTGGGGAGGACATCATGGTACACGCTCAAAACCGTAAATCGCATTTCGGACTGCGTCTGTTTTCAACGCTCTTGGGTGGTGTCGCATCCGTCGCCACCGGGTCGGCGGCTTACGCGCAGGATACCAGCGTCGCCGACGATGCCGACGCCGTGGGCACAGCCGGGAACGACGAGTTCACGAACGCGGCTGGCGACGGCGTTATCATCGTCACGGGCATCCGCAGCGCGCTGCAAAGCGCTCTCAATGAAGAGCGGGGGGCCGACAGCCTTATCGAGGTCATTCAGGCAGAGGACATCGGGAAGCTGCCCGATCAGAACCTGGCGGAAGTTCTGGAAAATATCCCCGGCATCCAGATTACCAGAACGGCCGGCGTCGGCACGGGCGTCCAGATTCGCGGCACGAACGACAACCGGACGGAAATCAACGGCGTGTCGACCGTCGGTTCCGGCGCGGGCCGCGGCGGCATCAATTTCGAGGACATCAACGCCGCGATCATATCCTCCGTCGAGGTCATCAAGGCGCCCGAAGCCAACACGATCGAGGGTTCGGTCGGCGGCACGATCAACTTGCGCACGATCCGACCGCTCGACATCACCGACCGCGTGGCGAGCTTCCGCGTCCAGGGCGAATATAGCGAATTGTCCGACAGCATAACGCCCCGCATCTCGGCCAGTTTCGGCGACAATTGGCAGACCGGTATCGGCGATATCGGTATCGTCGTCGCCGGTAGCTACACCAAGCAGGAGGCGACGTCGTTCCGTCCCCGTGTGGACCGCGATGGCGGCCTCGTCGAGAATGTCAACGCCGATGTCATTCGCAATGGCAACCTGGAAGATCAGGAAACCCGCCGCCCCGCCGCGCAGGAATTCGACTTCCTTGGCATTCAGTTCCTCAACCAGGAACTGGAGAATTTCGAATATGAGACGATCAACTTTGCGGGCTCGGTGGAATGGGCGCCGACCGATACGGTCAAGGTGTATTTCGATGCGTTCGTGAACGAACAGGAGCGCCGGCAGGACAGCTCGCGCGTGCAGGGTTCGGGCGTCAGCTCGGTTCTGAATTTCAATGTGCCGGACAGTTTCGAGACTGTGGACTTCGGCTCGCTCGACGGTGTGGAGCTTGGCAGCATCGAGGCGGCGCTGACCGGTACGATCCAGCCGAATCTGGATATTGACGACGACGATCCGAACCTGCGCTTCTCCAGCGACACCGGCGCGCGCATTACCGACAGCCAGATTTTCCGTCTGGGCGCCGAATGGCAGCTGGGCAATCTGGAGGTGCGGGTCGAAGGGTCGACATCGCGGGCGGAAACGGAGAATCCGGAACTGAGCACGACGCTCAATTTCATCAATCCCAATCCGCTGACCCCACTGGATGGCAGCAGCAACGACAACAGCGTACCTTTCCGCTACGATCTTTCCGGCAAGGCGCTGGCATTCGGCATCGACTTCGATTCACCCTTCGCGCCGACCATCGCGCAGCTGCTCGACCCGGCGAACGTCGTGCTGGACGCGATCCGCGTGGGCGCCGACGAGTCGGAGAATGTCGAAGACGCCGTCCGCCTCGATCTGTCCTACGACGCGTCTTCGTTTGTCGAATTCCTGACGACCATCGACGCGGGTGTCCGTTACAACAAGCGGTCCAGCAAGTTTCAGGAGATCGGCTCCAATCTCGGTCTCAGCAATATCAACGACAGTCCGCGCGGTACGGCTTTCGCCGAACTGCTGGTTCCCGGACCGGACAATTTCGACGACGCCGACGGACGCGCGCTCGCGTTTCGCAACTTCCTGCTCACCGACCCGGATCGTTCCTTCAACGACCAGGCGGGTACGCTCGATATCCTGCAGGCGGCGCTCTTGACCGTGCCGGGGATGCGGACGATCGACGACCCGACGCCCAGCCCGACGGGTTTCTTTGACATCGATGAAAAAACGCTGGCCCTATACGGTCAGGTCAATCTCGAACACGGACCGATACGCGGCAATGTCGGCCTTCGCTATGTCAAGACGAAGGTCGATTCGATCGGCAACAATGTCAGCGGCGACGACATCACCCAGGTTCTGACCGAAGGCAGCTACACGCAATGGCTGCCGCGCATAAACCTGGCGGCGGACATCACCGACAATCTGGTATTCCGTGCCAGCTATGGCGAGGATATCAACCGGCCAGACTTCAACGCCCTGTCGACCTCCATCGTGTTCGGCACGAGCTCGCAGGCCGCGATTCCGATTGGCAACCCGAATCTGGCACCGGAAACGGTCACCTCCTTCGATGCGTCGCTCGACTGGTATTTCGCGCCTTCCGCACTGGTAAGCGTCGCGTTCTTCCACAAGGAACGGACCAACCTGTTCGTATCGCAGCTGGAGGAAGCCTTTCGTGATGGTAGGGGTTTCGGGGACATCACGCCGCCTTGCGAGCAGGGCGGCATCTTCAACCCCGTGGCGGACCGCAACGTCTCGTCAGACGTTCCGGGCAACGGGATTTGCGTCGACATTCTAAGCCAGATCAACGACAGCGCGGAGACGACGCAGACCGGTGTCGAGGTCGCTTTCCAATATGACCTGTCCAGTTTCGAGGACACGCTTGGCTTCGCATCCGGCTTCGGTGTCCTGGCCAACTACACCTACCAGAACTTTGGCGGTGGCGAGGCATCCAATACGTCGGCATCGCGCGGTACCGACGTCTTCAATGCGATCAATGGCATCTATGACAGCGCCAACTTTGTTCCCGTCACCGCGGTTCAGGGTCTGCTCGACTTCTCGCCGCATTCCTACAACGTCACATTGTTCTATGAGAAATACGGACTGTCGGCCCGCGCCCGCTACACGTGGCGCGACGCATTCCGAACGCTCGACACGGCGGGCGGCGCGTCGCTGAACTCCACGCTGGGCTTCCCGGTCGTGACCGCCGCCCGCGGACAGCTGAACGGCAGTGTCACCTACGACGTCACCGACTATCTGAGCGTCGGCGTCGAGGGCGTGAACCTGACGAAGTCGAACATCGAACAATATTGTGTCAACGACGGGGCGCTTCTCTGTTTCCAGGGGCTGCCCGACCGCAGGGTCACCTTCGGTGCGACGCTGAGTTTCTAGCGCGCAATGCCGCGGTGGTCCGCAGCGGACATCGCGGCACTTCCGGCGTTCCGGTGGCCTGCCAATCCCGTGTCGCGTCTATATACCGCGAGGAAATTTCTGGCGTGATCCAACCGGATTGCCTAACCGCCCGACAACGGTGGACTGGACGGCTGGCACGGGACAAGCAATGAACGGACAGAGGCTTTACCAAACCGTTGCCGAAAAAATCGGCATGTTGATCGAGGAAGGAAGCTATCCTCCGGGTTCGCGCCTGCCCGGAGAACGTGAACTGGCCGAACAGCTTGGTGTCAGCCGGGTAACCATCCGGGAAGCCGAAATCGCCCTGCAGGCGGTCGGACGTCTGGAAATCAAGACGGGTTCCGGCGTTTACGTTTCCGAGCCGCAGACCCCTGGCACAGGGTCTCTGCCATCTGCCAGCGCTTTCGAAGTGACCGAAGCGCGCCTGCTGATCGAGTCCGAGGCCGCCGCGCTTGCGGCGCGCAACATCAGTGACGAGCAGATTGCGCAACTCGATGCGCTGATCGTACGGATGGGCGAATCCGATCAGGCGGACGCGAATGAGGCCGATGAGGCGTTTCACATGACCATCGCCATGGCCTCGAGGAACACGGCCCTGGTCCATAGCGTAAAGTCGCTGTGGCGGATGCGGGAGGAAATCCCGGACGTCAAGGCGACGTACGAATCGGTCTGCGTTCACGACGCGGAGATCCGCCGCGACGAACATCGCGCCGTGTTCGATGCGCTGAAAGCCCGCGACCCCGCCGCCGCCCGCACCGCGATGAGGGAGCATTTCCAGCGTCTGATCGCGAATATGCTCGATGCGACGGAGGAGAAAGCGCTGGCAGAAGTGCAGCGGCGCGCGAGCGAAAGCAGGGAACGCTTCCTGACAACGGCGGGAACGGATTGATGCCCAAATTGGTATGACCGGTATTGAGAAAATGGCATGCCAGACTGGTTGACATGAAGGCATGTGCGGATAGGGTTCGGAATTCCAAAAGGACAGGAGGGTTCTTACATGTCTGGCAGGCTTCTCGCGTGGACCGCAGCCCTTTGCGTTTTCGCGGCACCTGCAACCGCCGAAACCTTTCTTGTTCGCGACCAGGAGGACTATGTACGCGTCCTGAGCGGTGTGAAGGCGGGCGACGTCATCACGCTGGCGGACGGCGAATGGCGCGATTTCGAGATCGTCATCACCGGTCGCGGCCGTCCCGGCGAACCCATCACACTCCGCCCGGAAACGCCCGGCGGCGTCGTTCTGACGGGGCAGTCCAGCCTGAGTATCGGCGGCGCGCATGTCATCGTCAGCGACCTGGTTTTCCGCGATGGGTACAGTCCGACCGGCGACGTGGTGAGTTTTCGCAACGGCAGCGACGATCTGGCGAACAATTCGCGGGCGACCGGCATCGTCATCGACGGTTTCAGCAAACCCGACCGCGTCGAGACCGATTACTGGGTCTCGCTATATGGTCGCAACAACCGCTTCGATCATGGCCACCTGACCGGCAAAACCAATCGCGGCGTCACACTGGCGGTGCGGCTGGATAGCGAGGCGAGCCGGGACAACGGCCACCGGATCGACCACAACTACTTCGGCCCGCGCCCGAACCTGGGGTCCAATGGCGGCGAGACTTTGCGGATCGGCACCAGCCATTACGCCGAGTTCGTTTCCGGCACTGTCGTCGAAAACAACATATTCGACCGCTGTGACGGCGAGGTCGAAATCATTTCGTCCAAGTCCGGCGGCAATGTCCTGCGCGGCAATCTGTTCCTGCGCTCGCGCGGGGCGCTGACACTGAGACATGGCGACGGCACGCTGGTCGAGCGTAATGTCTTCATGGGGCATGGCAAGGATCACACGGGCGGCATCCGCGTCATCAACCGCGACCAGACCGTGCGCGAAAACTATATGGAAGGTCTGCGCGGCACAGGTTTCGCCAGCGCGCTGACCGTGATGAACGGCGTCCCGGACTCGCCCGCAAACCGCTATGTTCAGGTCAGCGGCGCGAACATCTCCCATAACACGGTCGCCCAATCCACGCGCATATCGCTGGGCGCGGGCGCGGACGAAGAGCGCTCCGCCGCGCCGAGGGATAGCCGCTTGGCCGGAAATCTGTTCGCGGGGAACGAGGGTGACATTTTCATCAAGGTCGACGCCGGGATTTCGGGCATAACTCTTGAAAACAACGTGGTTGCCAGCGGGACCGTCGATGCGGGGGCCGACGCACTGCCACGCGCGGATGTCAGCCTTGAGCGGGGCGAAAATGGCCTTCTCTATCCTGTATCCGACAGCTTTCGCGATGTCGGCGCGCCGCGGGATCTGGTTGTGATCGCGCTCGAAGATGTCGGCGTATCCTGGTATGCGAAACCTGACGCGGCGGAACCGTTCGGTGGCGGCGCGAAAACCGCTGTCGGCACGTCGTCCGGCGCGCTTGCCACCGCGGTCGCGGCGGCGGGCGATGGCGACACGCTGCAGCTCGCGAGCGGTGAACATATCGTCGATCGCACACTGATCGTCGACAAGGCGCTGACCCTGGTCGGTAGCGGTGATAATGATACGGTCGTCACATTCGCCCGTCCCTCGCTGTTCGAATTGCGGACGGGCGGGAAGCTGCAACTCCGCTCGCTGGTGATCGACGGTGCCGGGGCACCGGATTCCGAAGGGAACGCGGTCATCCGGACCGGCAGCCTGCCCATATTGGGCAACGTCCTGATCGATCTCGATGACATCACCGTGCGAAACCTGACCGTGAACCGCAATTTCCACGTCATCTACTTCGGCACATCGACATTCGCGGACCGCGTCAGCATCGCGCGCAGCCGATTCGCCGACGTCAGCGGCAGCATCGTGTCGGCGGCGTCCGAGGGTGACGACCAGGGCCGCTACAATGTCGAATATCTCGACATCGAAAATTCCGAGTTCCGCAACATCGCCGGTCCGGTCGCAAACGTCTACCGGGGTGGCCGCGACGAAAGCACCTTCGGCCCGCATGTCCGCGTCGAGGGATCGACGTTTGAAAATGCCGGCGCGGGGAGCGGGCAGTCCCTGCGGCTGCACGGCGTGCAGAATACCGATATCGCAGGCAATATCTTCGCTGCCTCCGCGCCGGCCCAGATCACGCACACGGTCGGCACACCGCTGACGGCGATCCGCGACAATGTGTTCGAAGCAACGCCGCAACCGGACCTTGTCGAGCTGAACCACCCGGGGCCCCCGCGCGTCCGGATGTCGGGCAATCGTTCCCGCGACGAGGCGCAGCGATGAACAGGTTCGCCCTGTCCCTGCTCGCTTCGGTCGCCGCGTTTTCCGTGCCAGGCGCAGCTGTCGCCCAGGATATCGCCGACAATTCACGGGCCGCGTCCGCGGAATCCTATCCGCCGCTGTTCGCAGCCGAAATGGAGCGCGCGCAGGGCTTCGTCGATGACATGTTGGCGGCTGGAATTGTGGTTCCCGTCCCCGCCGATCCAGGCGGCGGCTATACGCACGAGCAGCACAAGAGAAACTACCGCGCGATGTTTCTCGCCGGACAGCTTCACCGGCTGACTGGCGAGGAACGCTATGCCGGGTTCGTCCGCGACATGCTGCTGGAATATGCCGATCTCTATCCGACGCTGACCGACCATCCCGCGCGCAGCAACCAGAATGCCGGTCGCATCTTCTGGCAGGTGCTGAACGACGCGGTCTGGCTGGTTCACGCGGTGCAGGCCTATGAAGCGATCCGCGAGGAACTGGATGCGGAAACGCGCCAGCGCATCGACGACGATGTCTTCCGCCGCGCCGCGCACTTCCTGTCCGTGGAATCCAAGGCCACGTTCAACCGCATCCACAACCACGCCACCTGGGCCACCGCAGGCGTCGGCATGACGGGCTATCTGATTGGCGACCGGGACATGGTCGACCGGGCCCTGCTCGGATCGGACAAGAGCGGCGAAACGGGCTTTCTGCGCCAGACCGAGCTGCTGTTTTCGCCAGACGGCTATTATGCCGAAGGCCCTTATTATCAGCGCTACGCCCTGATGCCGTTCATGGTTTTCGCTGGCGCGATCAACCGGAACGAGCCGGAGCGGAAAATCTTCGCGCACCGGGGCGGCATTCTCGAAAAGGCGCTGAAAACCACCATTCAGCTGACCTATGACGGCTATTTCTTCCCGTTCAACGACGCCATCCGCGACAAGAGCCTGAACACCGACGAGCTCTATCACGGCGTCGCCATCGGTTACGCCATCACCGGCGATCCGGCGCTGCTGGACGTCGCGCGCATGCAGGGCCGCACCGTTATCACACCCGAAGGGCTGGAACTGTCGCGCGCGCTCGCTGCGGGGAAAGCGGAGCCGTTCATATTCCGCTCGATGCTGCTCGGCGACGGGCCGGAGGGTGACCAGGGCGCGGTCGCCGTCATGCGCAGCGGTAGCGACCCCGGTCACATGGCCCTCGTCGCCAAGAACAGTTCGCAGGGCATGGGCCACGGCCATTTCGACAAGCTCAGCTGGCAGATGTACGACAATGGCAAGGAGGTCGTCCGCGATTACGGCGCCGCGCGTTTCCTGAACGTCGTCGCGAAGGCGGGCGGGCGCTATCTGCCCGAAAACGAGACCTGGGCGAAGCAGAGCATCGCGCACAATGCGCTGACCGTGAACGGAAAGAGCCATTTCTACGGCGACCGCGATCTTGCCGACCGCACCGCGCCGACGCAGCTGCATTTCGAATCCGGCGACGGCCTTCAGGCCAGCGCCGCGCGCATCGGAACCGCCTACCCGCGTGAGAATGTGGACATGTCGCGCCTGATCGCGATGGTGGACGTGCCGGGCCTTTCGCATCCGGTCGCGCTGGATGTGCTGCGCGCAAGCGGCGACGGCGATCTGCGGTTCGATCTGCCGCTGCATTATTCCGGCCACATCACGCGTCTGGGTTTCGAGCCCGAAAGCTACAGCGCGGCGCGCCCGGTGCTTGGCGAAAGCGACGGCTATCAGCACGTCTGGGTGGATGCGCGCGGAACACCGGACGCCGGTCAGGGCTTCCTGACGTGGATCCTCGATGGCCGCTTCTATACCTATCGTTTCGTCCCGCGAAAGGGAGCGGAAATCATTCTTGGCGAAAGCGGTGCCAACGATCCGGCCTTCAACCTCAGGCGCGCGCCGCTCGCGATCCAGCGCATGGACGGCGTCGATGACGCGACCTTCGTCAGCATCGTCGAACCGCACGGCCTTTCCGATGGCGCGGTCGAACTGGTGGTCGACAGCGACAGCCAGGTCGCCGCGCTGCGCCATGTCGAAGCGGACGATTATGACATCGTCATCATCGAAACGCTGGGCGGCGACGAGACCGCAGTCGCGATCTCCTGGGACCAGCGGCCGGACAAACAGCATAGCGTCGTGCTGGGAAACGGGCGCAGGCTGGACTGGACCGGCTTTGTGAGCCGCATCGCGATGAAACCCGAAACCGGCGCCGCGCGCCATTCCCAATCCCGACTTGAAAGGTAGACATCATCATGACCAGTATTTCCGGAAAGACCGCAATCGTAACCGGCGGCGGACGTGATATCGGCCGCGCCATCTGTGTCCGGCTTGGCAGCGAGGGTGCCAACGTCGTCGTCAACTACGCGCATGACGAAAGCGGTGCCGCCGCGACGGTGAAGGACGTCGAGGCCGCGGGCGGCAAGGCCATCGCGGTCAAGGCCGATGTTACCAAGGCCGCGGACGTGAAGGCGCTCGTGAAGGCGGCGACCGACGCCTATGGCGACGACATCGCCGTCCTCGTCAACAATGCGGGCGGACTGGTCGCGCGCAAGTCGCTGGCCGAGATGGACGATGAGTTTTTCGACCATGTCATGCGCCTGAACGTGACGTCCACGTTCATGGTCACGCAGGCCGTCGCGCCGCACATGAAGGAAGGCGCGGCGATCGTGAACCTCGCCTCCCTCGCCGGACGCGATGGCGGCGGTCCCGGTGCGGCGGCCTATTCGACGGCGAAGGGCGCGGTGATGACGTTCACGCGCGCAATGGCGAAGGAACTGGGGCCGAAGGGGATTCGCGTCAATTCGCTCTGCCCAGGCATGATCGCCACCAGCTTCCACGACACCTTCACCAAGGACGAGGTGCGCACCAATGTCGCCAATTCGACGCCGCTGCGCCGCCAGGGCGATGCGAAGGAAATCGGTGACGCGGTCGCCTATCTGGCATCGGAAAAGGCATCCTTCATCACCGGCGCGAACCTTGATATCAATGGCGGCCTCGCCTTCTCCTGACCCGCGCTTTCCCTTTCGATGTCTGGAACCGAATAGATGACCATCCACAATGAACTCGAGCAGCGTCTGGCCGCGGCCCCCGTCGTCCCCCTGGTCGGCGGCGACGACCCCGCGGTCGCCGTCCGTACCGCGAAGGCGCTGCAGGCGGGCGGTCTCACCGTTATCGAGGTCGTCATGCGTTCCGACGCCGCGCAGGCGTGCATGGAGGCGATCATCGCGGAAACCGAGGGCCTGATCGTCGGGGCGGGCACTGTCCTGACCCGCGCGCAGGCGGAGTCGGTCAGGAAAAGCGGCGCGCAGTTCATCGTCTGCCCCGGCCTGGTCGACGACATCGTCAACTATTGCCAGGGCGAAGACATCCCCATCTATCCCGGCACCATGACGGCGGGCGAGGTGCAGCGCGCCTATGCGCTTGGCCTTCGCACCGTGAAGTTCTTCCCGGCCAGCCTGGCGGGCGGCACGCCGATGCTGAAGGCGCTCGGCTCCGTCTTTCGCAACATGCGCTTCATGCCGACGGGCGGCGTCAGCGCGGACAATCTGGGTGACTATCTCGCCCTGCCGCATGTCATTGCCTGCGGCGGCAGCTGGCTGACGCCGAAATCGGCCATTGACACCGGTAACCTCGATGCGATTGAGACGTTGGCACGCGACGCCGTCCAGATCGCGAAAACCGCAAGGCAGTAGGACCAGAAGCATGTCGGAATATCTCAGCTTTGGCGAAATCATGCTGCGTCTGAAAACGCCGGGGCATGAGCGCTTCTTTCAGTCGCCATCCTTCGAGGCGACCTTCGGCGGCGGCGAAGCCAATGTCGCCGTGGCGCTTTCCAATTACGGCCTCGACGCCGGTTTCGTCAGCGCGCTGCCGGACAATGACATCGGCGATCACGCCATCGCCGAATTGCGTAGATTCGGTGTCGATACCAGCCATGTCAGCCGGTCGGGCGACCGTGTCGGGATCTACTTCCTTGAAGCCGGTGCGAACCAGCGCCCTTCAAAGGTTGTCTACGACCGCGCCAATTCCTCCATCGCGAACGCCGCTGCCGACGAGTTCGACTGGCCGAAGATCTTCGACGGTGCGAAGTGGCTGCACATCACCGGCATCACCCCCGCGCTGAGCCCAGGCGCCGCGGAACTCAGCATGAACTGCGTCAAGGCGGCGAAGAAGGCTGGCGTCACGGTCTCCTGCGATTTCAATTTCCGCGGCAAGCTGTGGAAATATGGCAAGACCGCGCCCGAAGTCATGCGCGAACTGGTGAAGCATGTCGATGTCGGCATCGCCAATGAGGAGGATTGCCAGAAGTCGCTCGATATTTCCGTAGATGTCGATGTGGAGTCGGGCGAACTCGATACCGCGAAATACGAGGCGCTGTCGCAAAAGGTGCTGGATATCTATCCCGGAATGGAGACGATCGCCATCACGCTGCGCGAAAGCCTGAGCGCGGACCGCAATAACTGGTCGGCCTGCCTGCGGGACCGCAAGGGCGGCTTCAAACTGTCCCGCAGGTTCGAGATGACGGACATCGTCGACCGCGTCGGCGGCGGCGACAGCTTCGCGTCGGCGCTGATCTATGGCCTGAACGCCTATAACGACCGCCAGAAGTCGCTGGAGTTCGCCGTGGCGGCCAGTTGCCTGAAACACTCGATCCTGGGTGACTTCAACCGCGTCACGGTTCCCGAAGTGGAAAAGCTGATGTCCGGTGATGGGTCGGGCCGGGTCCAGAGATAAGGCGGTCGATCGGGCCTTTTTGCGGAAAGCCCGCCGTCCGCCACTCGGGACATCTGCACGATTGAAAATGGTGGATGCACTAGGGCTCGAACCTAGGACCCGCTGATTAAGAGTCAGCTGCTCTACCAACTGAGCTATGCATCCACTGGAGCCTGAAATGGGGCTGCCGTCCGGTCTGGTCAAGAGGTCGATCAGGACCGGGAAGCGCGGCGTGTAGCCGGGGCGTTTCGGCTTGTCAAAGAATCTGTGGCCGATTTCCGACGATCGCGGCCCGCTCAGACAATATTGGTCAGCCGCGTCCGGTCCTTCTGCCGGTGGATGGACAGCATGATGCCGATCAGCAGCATGGCGGTCAGCATGGCCGACCCGCCATAGCTCATCAGCGGTAGCGGGATGCCGACGACGGGCGCGAAGCCCATGACCATGGCGAGGTTGATGAAGATGTAGAGGAACAGCGTCATCGACAGGCCCATCGCCACCAGCCGCGCGAAATGCGCCTTTGCCGTCAGCGCGGTCATCAGGCCCCAGCCGAGGATGACGGCGTAGCAGGCAAGCACGAACGCGCCGCCATAGAGCCCCCATTCCTCCGCCATGGTGGCGAAGATGAAGTCGGTCTGCTGTTCCGGGAGGTAGTTCAGATGGCTTTGCGTACCGGAGAGGAAACCCTTGCCCTCCACACCGCCGGAGCCGATGGCGATTTTCGATTGCGTGATGTGATAGCCCGCGCCGAGCGGGTCGGCCTCCGGGTCGAGGAATATCAGCACACGGCGCTGCTGATATTCCTTTAGGAGGAAATTGACGGCGAGCGGGATGCCGACGACCGCCGACACGCCCGCCGTGATGAACAGCCACAGCCGCGCGCCCGCAAGAAAGATCATGGTGACGCCGCCCATGATGATCGTCAGCGCCGTGCCGAGATCGGGCTGCAACATGACGAGCGCGGCGGGAAAGGCGAGCAGGCCCGCAGGCAGGATGAGGGAGGACAGCGCCTGCGTCTGCACGCGCGGCAGATTGTGGTAATAGCGGCCAAGCGCCAGCACGACGGCGATCTTCATCAGCTCCGACGGTTGCAGGTTTATGATGCCAAGGTTCAGCCAGCGCTGCGAGCCGCCACGAAGCGCGCCCATCGCCTCGACGCCAATGAGGAGAACGAGGCAGACGCCGTAAAAGGGATAGGCCCATTTCAGCCAGAAGCTGACATCGAACTGGCTCAACACCATCATCATGACGAACAGCGCTCCGAACCGGATACCCTGGTTGGTCATCCACGGCGTGGCGCTGCCACCCGCCGCCGAATAGAGGATGAGAAGGCTGAAGACGCCGAGGCCGAGGACCGCGCAAATCGCGCCCCAGGGCAGGGCGCTAAGCCGGTCGGGTAGCGCTGGCGCGGCCATCGCCCGCTCCTCCCGGCTGAACGTTCAGCTCCGGCGTCTGCACGATGTCGGCGGCGACGGGATCGGTGATGCCCCAGCCCTCCTCAAGCCGGCGCAGCGATGCCATCGCCTGATCGCGATCGTAAAGAAACGTCATGACGTCCTTGGCGATCGGCGCGGCGGCCTTCGAGCCGCCGCCGCCATGTTCGATGGTGACGCTGATCGCATAGCGCGGTTCCTCGACGGGCGCGAAGGCGACGAACAGACCGTGATCGCGATATTTCCACGGAATGACGATGCCGCGGTTCTTGGCGAGGCTACGCACCTGCGCCGTTCCGGTCTTGCCGCCCATGCGGACATTGTCGAGCCTGAGCCGGGAACGTCCCGCCGTGCCGCCGGGGCCGTTGACGCAGTGGTCCATGCCCGCGCGCACGTCGGCCAGATGTTCGGGGTCGATGTCGAGCGGCCGGGTCGCCTCGTCCGCGCCCGCCAGCAGCGTTGGCATTATGCGCTTTCCGGACGCAATCCGCGCCGTCATCACCGCCAGCTGCAACGGAGACAGAGCGTTATAGCCCTGACCGATGGAACTGTTCAGCGTTTCGCCGACCAGCCAGTCCTGATCGTAGGTGCGCTGTTTCCAGGCCGGGTCGGGCAGGATGCCGCCCTTCTGGTTGGGCAGCTGCAGGCTGTCATATTCGAGGCCCAGGCCCAGCTTCGTGCCCATGTCGTGAATCGCCTCGATCCCGACCTGCCGTCCACGCGTGTAATAATAGACGTTGCAGCTTTGATAGAGCGACTTGTTGAGATCGACATAGCCATGGCCGCCGCGCCGCCAGCAGGCGAAGCGGTGGCGGCCCAGATAATAGCTGCCGTTGCAGACAACGCGGTCGGTCGGATCGACGCCGCCCGCGAGCGCCGCCAGTGCCGTCACCGGCTTGAAAGTCGATCCCGGCGGATACAGCCCCTGGATCGACTTGTTGAGGAGCGGGTTCATCTCGTCCCCCGTCAGCGCGTTCCATTCCGCATGGCTGATCCCGTCGGAAAAGGCGTTGGGGTCGTAGGACGGCATGGACACCATTGTGATGACTTCGCCCGTCACCGTGTCGATGATGACGACGCTGCCCGATTCCGGCCCGATGCGCCGCGCGGCGTAGGCCTGCACGTCGCGGTCGATGGAGAGGCGCACATTGTCGCCCGGCGTGTCGAGCTGGGTTTCGAGGTCGCGGATGATGCGGCCGCGCGCGTTCACCTCCACCCGCCGCGCCCCGCGCTTGCCGCGCAGCTTTTCGTCCAGCGTGCGTTCGACGCCGTCCTTGCCCACCTTGAACGCCGGGTGCAGGTAGAGCGGATCGGCGTCCGCCGCCAGATACTGCTCCCGCGTCGGCGCGGCGACATAGCCCATCAGATGGCCGACGGCGGCCCCGTCGGGATAGAAGCGGGAGAAGCCGCGCACGGGCTGGATGCCGTCGAGTTCCGGCAGGCGGACATTGATGGCGCTATAGGCCTCCCAGTCGACATTGGTGGCAACTTCGACGGGCAGATAGCCGGGCTGGGTCGCAACCGCCTTTTCGATGCGCGCCTTGTCGTCCGGCGTCAGCTGCAGGAATTCGTCCAGCTTCGCCAGCGTCGCGGGCAGGTCGGTGACCTGTTCCGGCACCAGTTCCAGCCTGTATTCCGGCTGGTTGACGGCAAGGGGCTGACCATTGCGGTCGGTGATCCAGCCGCGCCGGGGCGGGACCAGCCTGATGGCGACGCGGTTGTCCTCGGCCAGACCGGCGTATTTCTCGCCCTCGTACACCGACAGATAGACCATGCGCCCACCGATCAGCAGACCCGCCGCCGCCTGCACGCCGCCGACGAACAGCGCGCGCCGCGTGAAGGTCTGGTCGCGCTGTGCGTCGTTCTTCATGTCGTGTCCCGGTCCACGAAGCGCCGCTGCACGCGCACGAAAAGGGTCGCCACCAGCGGGAACGCCGCCAGCGTCGCGGCCCCCTGTGTCAGAAAGGGCAGCAGGGGTGTCGTTTCAGGCGGCGAAACTCCGGCGATGAGGCACAGTCTCCATAAAATCATCTGGTACATCAGGACGAAGGGAACGGCGACCGCCCAGTCGGCCAGCCAGTGTATCCGTGTCGTCTTGCGGTCTACCCATATCACGGCCAGCATGAACAGGGGCATAAGGACCGCATTGACGCCCAGCGGCATGGCAAAGACGATATCGGCGCAGATCCCCAGCGGCACCGCCATCCAGACCGGCAACTGGTAAGGTCGGTAAAGGGCGAACAGGAACAGCACCACCAGACCGAAATTGGGCCAGCCCGCCACCGGCGTGAAGACCGGTGCCGCCGACAGGATCAGGCCCATGACGATGATCGCGAAGGGGATGAGCGGTGAAAGCCGCCTGATCGCCGCGAGTCCGCGATCGCGCGCCGACATCTGCGTCCAGGGCTGCACCGGGGCCGCGCCGAACTGGCCGCTATGGGCCCTTCTTTTCATGGCGCGGGCGCATCGCCGGTCGGCAGCGCCTCGATGGGGGCGTCGAAGCCTGGGAGCGCGGAGGCGTCGGGTAGGGGGATGACCTCCCGCATGAAGGGG
>JBARZR010000202.1:0-10488 GCA_049650205.1 Pacificimonas sp.
CATCGAAGGCGCGTCGACGCCCGCCGATGTCGAGACGATCCGCATCGAAGCGCTCGGCAAGCAGGGCGCGATCACCGCGCAGATGAAGACGCTGGGGAAGATGTCGCCGGATGAGCGGCAGACGACCGGGGCGGCGCTGAACGTCATGCGCCAGACGGTGCAGACGGCTCTGGCGGACCGGAAGGCCAGCCTCGAAGCCGCGGAACTCGACGCGCGCTTGCAGGCCGAATCGGTCGACGTGACCCTGCCCGTGCAGGACCGCCTGCCCGGTAACATTCATCCGATCAGCCAGGTCATGGATGAACTCGCGGAAATCTTCGCCGACCTGGGGTTCGCCGTGAAGACGGGACCGGAGATCGAAGACGACTGGCACAATTTCACCGCACTCAACATTCCGGAGCATCATCCCGCGCGGGCGATGCACGATACATTTTATTTTCCGGCCGAAGGCGACAACGCGCCAAAGCTGCTACGCACGCACACATCGCCCGTGCAGATCCGCACGATGGTGAAGGACGAGCCGCCCATCCGCATCATCGCGCCAGGCCGGGTTTACCGTTCGGATTCCGACGCAACGCACACGCCCATGTTTCATCAGGTCGAGGGTCTGGTCATCGACCGCGGCATCACCATGGGCCATCTGAAATGGACGCTGGAGACCTTTTTGAAAGCGTTTTTCGAGGTGGACGATATCGTCCTGCGCTTCCGGCCCAGCTATTTCCCCTTCACCGAACCTTCGGCAGAGGTCGATGTCGGTTGCTCGTTCGACAGCGGCCAGCTGAAAATCGGCGGTGCGAAGGAATGGCTCGAAGTCCTCGGTTCGGGCATGGTGAATCGCAAAGTCATCGAGAATTGCAATCTCGATCCCGATGAGTGGCAGGGCTTCGCCTTTGGTGCGGGCATCGACCGGCTGGCCATGCTGAAATATGGCATGACCGACCTCCGCCCCTTTTTCGACGGCGACCAGCGCTGGATCCGGCATTACGGTTTCAGCCCCTTCGCGGTGCCCACATTAAGCGGCGGAGTCGGCGCATGAAGTTCACCCTGTCCTGGCTGAAGGACCACCTCGACACGGATGCGAGCCTGGACGAGATCCTCGTTCAGCTGACCGCGCTCGGCCTCGAGGTCGAGGGCGTCGAGAACCCTGCCGAAAAACTCGCTCCCTTCCGCATCGCCGAGGTGCTGACGGCGGAAAAGCATCCGGGCGCCGACAAGCTGCAGGTGCTGAGCGTCGACACCGGCAAGGGCGATCCCGTACAGGTCGTCTGCGGCGCGCCGAATGCCCGCGCGGGCATGAAGGGCGTCTTCGCGCCGGAGGGCAGCTATGTCCCCGGCACCGACATGACGTTGAAACCAACGAAGATCCGCGGCGTCGCGTCCTCCGGCATGATGGTGTCGGAGCGCGAGCTGGAATTGTCGGAAGAGCATGACGGCATCATCGATCTCGACCGGGACGCCCCGGTTGGCGTGCCCTATGCGGACTATGCCAGGCTCGACGATCCAATCATCGAAATCGGCATCACCCCCAATCGTCAGGACGCGCTTGGTATTCACAGCATTGCCCGCGATCTTGCAGCTGCGGGTCTCGGAACATTGAAAACGCTTTCCGTCGAGGATGTCGAAACCGGCTTCCCCTGCCCCATCGCTATCCGCACCGAAGACGAGGTTGGCTGCCCCGCGCTCCATGGCCGTGTCGTGAAAGGCGTGAAGAACGGTCCCAGCCCCGCCTGGCTGCAGCGCCGCCTGATCGCAATCGGGCAGAAGCCGATCGACGCTTTGGTCGATATCACCAATTACATCATGTTCGATCAGGGTCGGCCTTTGCACGTCTACGACCTCGCCAAGCTGGAAGGTGCTCTGGTCGCCCGAAAGGCCGAAGCGGGCGAAACGGTCGAGGCGCTGAACGACAAAAGCTATACCCTCGATGACAGCATGACCGTGCTGGCCGACGACAGCGGCGCGCATGATATCGGCGGTATCATGGGCGGTTCGCGGACGGGCGTGTCTGCGGAAACCACCGACGTCGTGATCGAATGCGCCTATTTCGATCCGATTGCGATTGGCCGGACAGGGCGAAAGCTGAACCTGAACAGCGACGCCCGCGCACGTTTCGAACGCGGCGTCGATCCCGGCTTTCTGGACGAAGGCATCGCGCTCGCCACGCGCATGATTGTCGATCTGTGCGGCGGTGAGACATCGGAAATTGTCAGGTCGGGCAATCCGCCCTCGGCGCAGCGCACCGTGCGCTACGACCCCGCGCTTTGCGAACAGCTGTCCGGCGTCGACATCCCTGATGACGAGCAGGCGGACAGCCTTTCGCGCCTCGGTTTCGATGTCGAGCAGACGACACCCTGGACGATCAGCGTTCCGACGTGGCGCCGCGACATCGACGGCGCGCCCGACATCGTCGAGGAAGTCGCGCGTATCCACGGCTTCGACAAAATCCCATCAACGCCCCTGCCCCGCGCCGAGGGTGTCGCGCGCCCGACCGCCACGCCCGAACAACTGACCGAACGCCGCGTCCGCCGTGCGCTTGCCGCGCGCGGCCTCGACGAAGCCGTCAGCTGGAGCTTCATTTCCGAGAAGGAAGCCGCGCATTTCGGCGGCGGACACCATAGGCTCGCCAATCCGATTTCCACGGACCTTAGCGTCATGCAGCCATCGACGTTACCCGGCCTGCTGACGGCGGCGAAGGCGAATATCGACCGGGGCACGTCCGGCGCGCGGCTGTTTGAACTCGCGCGGCGCTATCTCAGCGACAGCGAGCATCCTACCATCGGCATTGTAATCGCGGGAACAGCCAGCGAGGCCGACTGGCGCGCCGGGGCGGAACGTGGGCTGGATGTCTTCGATGCGAAGGCGGAGGCGCTCGCCGCGCTTGCAGCGGCAGGCACACCGGTTGAGAAATTGCAGGTCCAGCGCGGGGCGGCGGACTGGTATCATCCGGGCCGCTCGGGCCGTATTCAGCTCGGCCCAAAGAAGTTGCTGGCGGAATTCGGCGAACTGCATCCGCGTGTCGCCAAAGCCTTTGGACTGAAGGGCCGCGTGGTCGCCGCGGAAATCTATCTGGATGCCCTGCCGCCATCCAGGGCGAAGCGCGCCCGTCCCGCCTTCACACCGCCCGCTTTGCAGGCCGTGACCCGCGATTTCGCGTTCCTCGTGGACAAGGATGTCGAAGCGGCAGCGCTGGTTCGCGCCTGCGCCGGAGCGGACAAGAAGCTTATCACCAATGCACGGCTGTTCGACCTCTTCGCAGGCGAAGGCCTGCCGGATGGCAAGATCAGCGTCGCCGTGCGCGTCACCCTGCAACCGGGTGCAGAGACATTCACCGACGAGGATATCGTCGGGCTTTCAGACAAGATCGTCGCTAGCGCGGGCAAGGCCGTTGGCGCGGAACTGAGAGGCTGAACCGGAACGCGATTCAATCGTTGGCCGCGCATCGATGCTGAAAGTCGCTTCTTACAATATCCACAAGGGGATCGGCCTCGACCGCCGCCGCAATCCAGAGCGGATTCTAGATGTGCTGCATGAAATCGACGCCGACATCGTCGCGCTGCAGGAAGCCGACCGACGCTTTTTCGAACGCCGCGCCGTCGTCGATGCTGGCCTTCTCGACGAGCATAAGGGCGACTACAAGCATGTCGGTTTCAATATGCGTCCGAAAAGCATCGGCTGGCACGGCAACGCCATATTAGTGCGTACGGGCGTCGAAATCCTCCATGCCGAGCCGCTGCATTTCGATACTCTGGAGCCGCGTGGCGCCGTCCTGGCCGAAGTCGATCCCGGCAGCGGTCCCATACGCATCATCGGCATGCACCTCGACTTGAGCGGCTTCTACCGCGTGCGGCAGCTTCATCAGCTGCTGGAGCTCGTGGAAACCCGCGCGCCGATGCCGACGATCCTGATGGGCGACACCAATGATTGGAATCGCGGCCGCCGCGCGGCCATGCCGACCGTTCCCGGCCAATATCTCATCGCCAAGTGCGGTCCCAGTTTTCACACGCGCAGGCCGACACTTGAACTCGACCGGATTATCTATAGCCGAGATTTTGAATGTTGTGACTGCGGTGTCCATATGTCCCGCACCGCCAAACGCGCCAGCGATCACCTGCCGATCTGGGCAGACCTATCCGCCCGTAACTAGGCCGCCATCTCGTTGAGCGCCGGAACCGTCGTCTTGATCCAGCCGCCACCAAGCACGCGGTCGCCGTCGTAAATGACAGCCGCCTGCCCCGGCGCGACGCCATATTCAGGTGCCTCGAACACCACATTTTCGCCATCGAAGCGCGCGGGCGCGGGTTTCGCCATGGAACGGATTTTCGCCGTGATCATCATGCCGGTTTCAGGAACCTGGCCGCCCAGCCAATTCAAGTCCGATAGGGTCACACTGACAACTCCCAGCGCCTCGCGCGGGCCAACCACCAGCGTCTGCGTTTCCGGCTCCAGCCTGACGACGTAAAGCGGTACCGGCTGGCCGCCGATATCGATGCCCTTACGCTGTCCCACGGTAAAGTGAACCAGACCCTGATGCCGCCCCAGCGTGCGGCCGTTCAGATCGACGATATCGCCCGGCGCGGCGGTTTCAGGGCGCAGTTTCTTGACGATACCCGCATAGTCGCCCGATGGGGCGAAGCAGATATCCTGACTGTCGGGTTTGTTCGCGACGCCGAGTTCGAAGCGCCGCGCATGATCGCGAACGACGGATTTTGCCATCCCACCGAGCGGGAAGCGCAGATAGTCCAGCTGCTCGCTGGTTGTGGCGAACAGGAAATAGCTCTGGTCGCGCGCTGGGTCGATGGCACGGCGCAGTTCCGCACCAGCTTCCGTTTCCATCCGCCGCACATAATGACCGGTCGCAAGCGCATCCGCGCCCAGATCTTTCGCTACGCGAAGAAGGTCGCGGAACTTCACCGTCTGATTGCACTTCACGCAAGGAATCGGAGTTTCCCCGCGCGCATAGCTGTCCGCGAAATCGTCGATAACGCTTTCCCGGAACGCGCTTTCGTAATCGAGCACATAATGCGCGATGCCCAGCCGGTCAGCGACACGCCGCGCATCGTGAATATCGCTGCCCGCGCAGCAGGTTCCGGGTGTCCCAACCACCTGCCCATAATCATAAAGCTGCAGTGTGACGCCAATAGTCTCATAACCAGCCTCCGCGACAAGTGCCGCGACCACAGACGAATCGACGCCGCCAGACATGGCGACGACGACGCGCTTCGTTTCCGGCGCTCCGGGCAAATTCAGATCGATTGACATACGTCCCATCTAGCATTTTCTGCCGCATCTTCCAGAGGCGAACCCGGCACAAGCTGCCCATCGACCATCTCGCCGCTCTCGACAACGATCGACTGGCCCGGACATTGCAGCGCACCCGGCGATGCATCTTTCGACCACCCTTTCTCCCGCGCCTGATGCGCAGCCCGGCCCAGAAACGAGCCGACCGTCACCGAACGACGGTGGCTTTGCCGCTATGGTGGACGAGGGCCAGGCGCCGGACTCGTCCCCTGTCCTTCCCGTACCGATGGTTACGAATGGCAGGCCGAAACTGTTGGACACGGGCGACCTGCCCACTCTGCTGGAGTACGCACGCGACAACGCTGGTGACACACCACCAGCAACCATGATGCCGCAAATCGTCACGATGATCCCGCCCGCCGCTGCACTGACAGCAACTTTTTCCGGGCAGACTGACGCAGAAACTATCACCTCGTCTTCACGCACTTCCGCGCCAGTCGTCGCACCTCCGCCTCCTGAAAGCGCCGCAATGCCGGAGCTGGAAACCGCCACTCAATTACTACAGCCACAGATACAGGCTGCGACCCTGCCCCAACCTTCTTCCCTCACGCCGCAGGCCGCTCAGCCCGCGCCGGAAGTCGTCCTGCCCGCCCGCCCCGCGCATCTGGCTGCCGACGTCGGGCTTGAGATCGTGCGCCAGGTCGCAGGCGGCAAATCGGACTTCACCATCCGCCTCGATCCACCGGAACTTGGCCGCATCGAAGTGCGCCTTGAACTCGCACCGACGGGCGATGTGCGCGGCGTGATCGCCGCCGACAATCCCGCGACGCACGAGATGCTGCGCCGCGACGAGGCCGCGCTCTACAGGCTGCTGGCCGAGCAGGGACTGAAGGCCGACAGCGGCGCACTCGCCTTCGAACAGAGGCGGCGAGCGGCTGCGGGCAGACATGGGTTTGCCGAAAGTGACAATGCGAACGCCGATAGTCCCGAGGCGCCGCAACCACGCCGCTCCTCTTCCCTACTCGATCTGGTGACCTGACCCATGGACATCTCCGCTATCACACCCGCAGCCGAACAATCCGCGACAGCCAAACTGACCGCCGATTTCGACATGTTCCTGCGCCTCCTGACCACGCAGTTGCAGAATCAGGATCCTCTCGATCCGATGGACTCGTCGGAATATACGCAGCAGCTCGTAAGCTATTCGCAGGTCGAGCAGGCCATCCAGCAAACGGGCAAGCTCGACGCCATCCTCGGCGCGCTGGCCGCGTCCGACCTGACCGGTGCGTCGAACCTGATCGGACGCGAGGTCGGCAACTATACGTCCGAGCAGATTGCAACTGCCGATGGCGCGGACTGGGCCTATGACCTGAGCGCGCTCGCTGCGCTCACGCAGCTGACCGTCACCGATAGCCTCGGCCGCATCGTCCACAGCGAAACCGGCCAGACGTCGGCGGGCCGCCACGCCTTCCGCTGGACGGGTGGGACCGAGGGTGAAACCTACAGCCTTTCCGTTCAAGCGCTATCCGCCGCAGGCAATGCCGTCGACAGCCGCACGCTCGCCACAGGCCGCGTGACCGGTGTCGAGGCGCTTGCCGGAGACATCATGCTCGACGTGGGCGGGCGGTTTATCCGCGCCGCCGATGTCGCCACAATTTCAGATACCAAGGGAGCCTAACCAATGACCCTCTATTCCGCACTCTTCTCCGGCGTGTCCGGCCTCAATGCCTTTTCGTCCGCCATGGGCGTCATTTCCGACAACATCACCAATGTGAACACGGTCGGTTACAAGGCGGGCGACAACCAGTTCGCGACGCTCGTCACCGACAGCCGTTCTGCGGGCCGCTATGCGCCCGGCGGCGTCACCAATGTCGTCCGCAGCCAGGTCAGCCAGCAGGGCCTCCTGCAACAGACTGGCAGCGGTACCGACCTCAGCGTCGATGGCGCGGGCTTTTTCGTAACGGAAACGTCGGGAGGCGAAACCCGTTTCACCCGCGCGGGCAGCTTCACACCGGATGCGGAGGGCAATCTGCGTAATGCTTCGGGCCTGTACCTGACCGGCACGGCCATTGACCGCGACGGCAACAGCGTCGACGCCGGCGATGTCGGCCAGCTCAGCCGCATCAACATTGCGCAGCTTTCTGGCACGGCAGAGGCAACGACCGAAATTCGTTTTCGCGCCAACCTGCAGTCGACCCAGGCCGCCTTCACGGGTGCTTACGCCGCTGGCGACCTGTCGGGTGGAACGGTCGCACCGCATTTCGAGCGTGCCGTCAGTGTCTATGATGCGCAGGGCGGCCAGCATGATGTCTCCATCGCCTTCCTGAAAACCGGGCCGAACGCCTGGGCCGCCGAAGTCAGCGCGGAAGGTACGCTGGTCGCGTCCGGCATGGTGCGTTTCAACCCGGACGGCAGCCTTGACCGCGCGGGTTCCGACACCGCGATCTTCGATCCCTTCACACCCACATGGGCCGGCGGCGCAGGGTCGTCGCCGATCATGCTGGCACTCGGTACCGACGGCGATGTCGATGGCATCAGCCAGTTCGATTCCGAATCGGCGCTGCTTTCCCGCAGCGTGGACGGTGCCTTGTTCGGCAACGTCACCGGCGTCGAAATCAGCGAGGACGGCACGGTGTCCGCCATTTTCGACAATGGCCAGTCGCGCGCCGTCTACCGCGTGCCGCTGGTGACGTTCCAGAACCCCGACGGCCTGCTCAGGCTTCAGGGCAATAGCTATGGCGCGAGCGATTTTTCCGGCGATTACGCCCTCACAGGCGCGGGCACGGGCGGTTCGGGACGAATCGTTCCCGGCGCGCTGGAGGCGTCCACCGTCGATCTGGCGAAGGAGTTCACCAACATGATTACCGTCCAGCGCGCCTACAGCGCCTCCACCCGCATCATCACGACGGCGGACGAGATGCTGCAGGAACTGACGGCAATCAGCCGGTAAACGGATCCGCAATCTGGCCTAACAGCAACTTAACTACTGAAATTAATCTTCATTTCGGACAAATTTACCTCGGCGATTAGGCAAATCTTAGCCAGCCCCGGTCTACAACAGACCCATGGAAATTGCCGCAGCGCTAAACTCAGTATCAGGGGGCGATATGCTTGAAAATCAGGACTTTCGGCCGGCATCGGTCATCGGGCCGCTCGGCGAGCCGCTGACCATCGATGACTTGCCCAAGCCCTCCACGAGGCGCTGGGTGGTCCGCCGCAAGGCCGAAGTCGTCGCCGCAGTGAAGGGCGGTCTCCTCACCACCGACGAGGCCTGCGAACGCTATGGCCTCAGCCTGGAGGAATATACCGGCTGGCAGCGCGCCGTCGACCGGGCAGGCCTTCAGGGCCTACGGGTGACCCGGACGCAGCATTATCGCGCGCTGTTCGAACGCCAGGAGGGGTAAGCGCTTTTCTGCTATTAGTCTGTGCCATCCCGCTCCCCCTGCCCTGCCACCCCATCGGTTACACAGGCGGGTGGCAGGGCAGGAGGAGCGGGACGGCACAGGCTGCGAGCGAAGCGAGCCTCAAACCAAAACGCATAGGCAAATATTGCCCAGGCTTAACGCCTTCTAAACCATAATGGACCTATCCCGCCCCACATCGAAACGGTGACGGGGACCGCACGGGGTGGATCAGGTTAAGATGTTTATCAACGATATCGGCCCGCGCCGTGCTGCGCTTATGGGCGGAATCACGCTCATTATCGTCCTCGGCCTCGCCATGCTGGCGATGCGCGGCACATCCGGCCCCATGGCCTACCTCTACACGGATCTCGACGCCGCGAGCGCGGCAGCAATTGCCGACCGTTTGCAGACCGAGCAGGTGCCCTATGAAATCGCCGACAATGGCCTGGCCCTCATGGTACCCGCCGCCCGCGTCGCGGATTTGCGCATGTCGCTGGCGGGCGAACAGATCGGCGGCGCGATCGGTTATGAAGTCTTGGACCGCGAAGACGCCTTCGGCACGTCAGCCGCGAAATCCAGGATCAACCGCACCCGTGCCATAGAGGGCGAACTTGCCCGCTCCATCGAGACCATCACGACGATCAGTCGCGCCCGCGTCCATATCAACATGCCGGAACGCGCCCTGTTCGAACGCGACCGCCAGCCTGCCAGCGCCAGTGTCACCCTGCGCACGGCGGGATCGCTCGCCCCCGGTCAGGTCGACGCCATTCGCGCCCTCGTCTCCAGCGCGGTCCCCGGCCTTGATGCCGCCGCCATTTCCATCGTCGACCAGTCCGGCGCGCTTCTGGCCCGCGCGGGCGATGCCGACGGTGCGGGCGGCATGGCGCGACGTCAGGTCGCCATCGAGAATCGTCTGCGCGGCGAGATTGAAGCACTGCTGGGCCGCGTGGTCGGAGCAGGCAAGGTCCGCGCGAATGTCGCTGCCGAACTGGAGCTGGACGATATCCGCGAGGAATCCGAAACCTACGATCCCGATATGGCCGTGCTACAGCATCAGACGACGGTCGAGAAGGAAGATCAGGACAGCGAAACCTCCGCGCTTGGCGGTCCGGTCAGCATCTCGACACAGCTGCCTGAGAACCAGTCCACCGCAGAACAGGAGGCCCGCCGCCGCAGCGCCAATGAAGTCAGCGAGGAAATGGTCTGGGCCAACAGTGCCACGCGCACCACCCGCATCCGCCAGGGCGGCGCGCTGAAGCGCCTGTCCGTGAGCGTCGTTGTCGACGGCAGCTATGTGGACGGCGGCTACAGCGCCCGTCCGCAGGCCGAATTGCAGCGTCTGCAGAACCTCGTGCAGAACGCCATCGGTTTCGACGAATCGCGCGGTGACAGCGTCGTTGTGGAAAATCTCCGGTTCGCCGAGATCGAAGGTGTGGACGCGCCGATCGCCGGTATGCCGTTTGGCCTGACGAAATCCGATATCCTGCCCGTGGTGCGAACGGCCATACTTGGTCTGATCGGCCTTGCCGCTCTCATCGTTCTTCTGCGTTCGCTGAAGCCCGGCACGATCGACCGGATCAAAACCCTGCCCGCGCTGACGCCCGAAACGGACGACGCCAAGATGAAGCGCCTCCTCGAACGCGCCGCGCAGGGCGATGACGAGGCGCTGACCCAGTTGCAGGCGATGCGCGGCGATACCCGTGCGCCCATCGAGCAGGAAATCGATCTTGCCCAGATCGAGGGCCGCCTGAAATCGACCGCCGTGCGCAAGGTCGGCGACGTCGTCGAGAAAAGCCCGCGCGAGAGCGCCGCCATCATTCGCCAGTGGATGTATTCATGAGCGCGC
>JBARZR010000203.1:0-7119 GCA_049650205.1 Pacificimonas sp.
GTGCGGGCGCGCGCAGGGCGATGGTATCGAGGCCTGCGGTGACGATATCGGCAATGGTGCCGCCAGCTCGCCGTGGCAGGACAAGTGTAAGCGGGCCGGGCCAGAAAACGGTCATCAGGCGTTCCGCGAGCGGCGAGAGCGCGGCGTGTCGCGCGGCCATCGCCGCATCCTCGACATGTGCGATCAGGGGATTGAACGACGGGCGGCCCTTCGCGGCGTAGATCTTCGCCACGGCCTCGCCCTGGGTGGCGTCGGCGGCAAGACCGTAAACCGTCTCAGTCGGTATGGCGACGATGCCACCCGCCCGCAGCCGTTCGGCGGCATCCGCGATATGCTGGTCTGTGGCGGGGACGATCATCAACACCGGCTTATTGGCACATGCGGGATTGTCCACAGTTGGCGATTGAGCGAAAGATAGCGGGTCGAAGACCGATTTCAAAGGACGATCCATGCGCAATATGCTTTTCGCCGCCTCCATTCTCGCAGCCGCTATCGGCGCCGCTCCCGCAAGCGCGGACCCGCTGTCGGACGCGGTCGCCGCGGATAGCGACTATTTGCTGGAGCTGTACCGGCATCTGCATGCCAATCCGGAAGTTTCCGCGCAGGAATTTGAAACGGCGAAGCGCATGGCTGCCGAACTGACGGACGCGGGCTTCGCCGTGACGGAAAATGTCGGCGGCACGGGCGTCGTGGGCGTCCTCGAAAACGGCGCGGGGCCGGTCGTCATGCTGCGCGCCGACATGGACGGGCTGCCCGTGACCGAGGAAACCGGCCTGCCCTATGCGAGCAAGGCGACGGTGCAGCTGCCGGATGGCGGCACGTCGGGCGTGATGCATGCGTGCGGCCATGACATCCACATGGCGAGCTGGGTCGGCGCGGGGCGCTATCTGGCGGGCAACCGCGATGTCTGGTCGGGGACGCTCGTCATGATCGCGCAGCCCGCCGAGGAAACCGGCAAGGGGGCGAAGGCCATGCTGGACGACGGCCTGTACGAACGCTTTCCGAAGCCGGACCATGTGCTGGCGCTGCATGACAATGCCGGGGCACCCGCGGGCACGATTTCGCTTGTGCCGGGCTTTGCCATGGCCAATGTCGACAGCGTGGACATCATCGTTCACGGCGAGGGCGGGCACGGCGCCTATCCACACACCACGAAAGACCCGATCGTGGTCGCCGCGCGCATCGTCGAATCGCTACAGACGCTCGTGTCGCGCGAAATCGATCCGCAGACGCCCGCGGTCGTGACGGTGGGGGCGTTCAACGCGGGCACGAAGCACAATATCATCCCCAACAGCGCGCATCTGCAGATCACCGTCCGCAGCTACGCCGACGAAGTGCGCGAGCATCTTCTGCAGGGCATCAAGCGCATCGCCACCGCCGAGGCGATGGCGGCGGGCATTCCGGAGGACAAGCTGCCCGAGGTAACCTGGTTCGATATCTACACGCCCGCGACCTACAACACGGTGCCGCAGACCGAG
This sequence comes from Pacificimonas sp., assembly GCA_049650205.1. Lineage (GTDB taxonomy): Bacteria > Pseudomonadota > Alphaproteobacteria > Sphingomonadales > Sphingomonadaceae > Pacificimonas. Next base: position 1,479 of record JBARZR010000203.1, read on the forward strand.
GCGCTAGAGGCGCTGTTCCGCGCGCGTTTCGGCGATGAGCAGGTCGTGCGCGCGACGCCCGTCATGGGCGGCGAGGATTTCAGCCGCTATTACCGCGCCGACAATGATATCGAGTCCACACTGTTCTGGGTGGGCGGCGTTCCGCAGACGGCCTGGGACGCGGCGCAGAATGGGGGCCCCGGCCTGCCGAGCCTGCATTCATCCAAATGGGCACCGGACGCGGAGCCGACGATCATGACCGGCACGGAAGCGATGATCGCGGGGGCGCTTTCCTTTTTCTCGCGCTAAGGCGGCCCCGGGCCCGGCCCCATCGAGCCCGCTTATTTAAAGCGCGCCAGCACATCCTCGTCGCGGATACGGCGATAGCGGGCCATGACCAGACTGAAGACGCCGAACATGATGAGGCCGAGGGCGACGGCGATGTAGAGCCATTGCGTGTCGCGCAGACTGCCGAGGACATCGCCGATGCCGCCGATACTGTCCGCATTGTCGGACATCGCGGCGGAAATGACCTGCCAGCCTAGAACCACGAACACGACGGTGCGCGCGGCGTAGCCAGCGCGACCGATATGCTTCACGCGGCTGGGCGCGTCTGCGTCGAGCCCGTGCATGAAATTCGCCGTGACCGCTTTCCTACCCTGCGCGATCGCGGCGAGGAGGAAACCCACGCCGACGAGGATGAGAAGCAAGATCCCACCCGGCAGGGACGCGACCAACCCGGCCGCCTCGCCGCTGCCGCCACCTGAACCACCGCCGGGTCCACCGGACATGGCGCCGTCCGAGCTGAACGCGCCACTGAGTGCGATATAGGCGAGGGCCAGGTGCGCGATGCCGCTGCCCGCGTGGCCGATCCGCTTGCCGGTGTTCTTGAGACCGGTTCCGGTCTCTATGTTCACGGCGGCACCGTAGAGACGGAAGATGCTGTAGCCGAGCAATCCGATGCCCACGAGGACGAGAAGGACCGTACCGCCGGGCGCGTCCTTGATCTCCCCCAATATGCCGGTCGTACCCTGCGAACTGGCTGTCGTCAGCGCGAAATAGCCAAGCAGCATGTAAACGATCCCGCGGGCGAGAAAGCCGACGCGCGCAAAGGTCTGAAGGCGGGTAATCCTGTCCATGTCCACGGTCCCTGTTATGGATTCGACAGGACAGCGCGTGAATATGCCGGGCGGTTCCCGATTGCCCTCTGCCATCGGCGACGTTAGCGAAGCGCCCTGTCGGCCAAGATCGAATTCACCCGCGTGCCCGCATGGCGGAATTGGTAGACGCAAGGGACTTAAAATCCCTCGGAGGTTTCCTCCTTGCCGGTTCGATCCCGGCTGCGGGCACCAGTGAGGAAGGGCGCGAGCGACGATCTTTGCCGCCGGGTCCCCGCAACGTCGGAAAGACAGGACAGATGTCGGAATGCCGGTTATTATGACAACCTTGACAGAAGGGCTCCGGCGACACATGGAATAGAACCACTTGGGGGAGCATCGGGATGAACGACACCGCGAAACAGGGTACGGCGGGCGCATTCGCAACGGTGACCACGCTGTTCTTCTCCTGGGGTTTCATAACGTCGCTGATCGACCCGCTGGTCGCCGCCGTGAAGGGCATTTTCAGCCTGTCCAACGTCGAGGCGCAGCTGACCGCGTCGGCGTTCTTCATCGCCTATTTCTTTGTCTCCCTGCCTGCCGCGCTGGTGGTGTCGCGGATGAAGGCCGTCCCCTCCATCATCCTGGCCATCGCCCTGATGGTCGCGGCCTGCTTCGTCATCATGGGCGGCGCGACGCTGGGAACCTATGGCGGCGTTCTGATCGGGCTGTTCGTCATGGCGAGCGGCATCACCATTTTGCAGGTCGCGGCCAATCCGCTGGCGGCGGCGCTCGGTGTACCGGAGCGGAGCCATTTCCGCCTGACTTTCAGCCAGGCCTTCAATTCGCTGGGCACGGTACTGGGGCCGCTGATCGGTGCGAAGTTCCTGCTGGAAGGCGTCGAGGTCGAAGCAGGCGAGGTCATCAGCGACCAGGCCCGCGACGCCGCGCTGGGCGCGGTGGACCAGAGTTTTTTCATCATCGCGGGACTGCTGGCACTTCTGGCGGGCTTCATCTGGTGGTCGCGCCGCCGGATCGAGACTGCCGCGCCGACGCCGGCTCCGGCGAAAGGGTTCGGGGCGACGATCACCGAGGTTCTCGCATCCCCGTGGGCGCTGATCGGCGGGCTGGCGATTTTCCTTTATGTGGGCGCGGAGGTCGCCATTGGCACGCAGATGGCGCTGTTCCTGAATGACGGCGACATCTGGGATATTCCGCTGCAGGATGCGGGCTATTATGTCAGCCTTTACTGGCTGGGTGCGATGGTCGGACGGTTTCTCGGTGCGGGGCTGATGACGCGATTCGCCGCGCACCGTCTGATGACGATCGCCGCCACCATCGCGGCGGCGCTGTGTCTGTTCGTGGCGCTGACATCCGGCGTGACGGCGGGCTGGGCGGCGCTCAGCATCGGCCTGTTCAACGCGATCATGTTCCCGGTCATATTCACGCTGACGCTGGAGCGGTCCACGGCAAGCGAGGCGGCGACATCGGGCTTCCTGTGCCTGTCGATCGTCGGGGGCGCCGTCATTCCCGTTCTGGTCGGGCTGGTGGGCGATATAAGCGGCTATTCCACGGCGATGCTGGTGCCGATGGTTTGCTATGCCATATTGGCGCTGATCGCGCTGGCGGCTGGACGCGCGCCGCCTGTCACGCGAGGCGCGCGCGCCGAGGCGGAACTACGCTAGGCCGGTATCGCTTCAAAACGTGACGCCGATGCTCATCGAATAGCTCTGGCCGCGGTCATAGACGTTGCGGTCGAGCCGTGAGCCTTCGAATTCCTGGAATTCCTCATAGTCCTGATCGAGCAGATTGCGCGCCTCGAACTTCAGTTCCGCCTCGACACCGCCGAGGGAGACGCCCTGGCGGAGGACAACGTCCAGCTGGATGCCTGGATCTTCCTGGAAGGGGATGGCGGCGATGCTGCCGTCCGCCGTGGCACTGACGAAGCGGCTGGTCACGCGCTCCGATGAATAGCTGAGAAGCACGGTCTGCTGCGACAGGCTGTCGGCGTCCTCGAAGCCGAGCTGCAGGTTGACCAGATGATCCGACTGGCCGGTCAGCGGTTCGCCGTCGGTGAACAGCGTATTGGCGGCGACCAGACGGCCCTCGTTATTGATGACCTGCTCATCGCCCACCTGGATGGAGGAGTCGGTGTAGGTATAGTTGGCGACCACGACCAGATCGCGGCTGGCAAGGAAATCCGCGTCACCGAACATGTCGGCCAGCGGGAATCGCTTCTGAACCTCGACTTCCGCGCCATAAAGTTCGGCGGAAGGTGCGTTGGCGAAGGTCGTGAAGAACGCCTCGCCCTGCACAAAGGCGACGGCCTCGATGGGATTGTCGAGATTCTTGTAGAAACCGGCCAGGCTGATCGTTTCGTTGCGGCCGGGATAATATTCCACGCGCGCTTCGGCGTTGATCAGCTCCGAATCCTCAAGGAACTGGTTGCCGATGAAGGTGCGGTTGGAGTCGATGTCGAGGAACTGCTGTGGCGCCAGCTCGCGGAACTGCGGGCGGGCGATGGTTTTCGACGCGGCGATGCGGAACTGCGCGTCCTCCGCGAAATTCCAGGTCAGTGTGCCTGCGGGCAGGAAATAGTCGTTTTCCAGCTCCGTATTCACAAGGCTCGCGTCGCCGCCCGTGCCGACGCCGCCGAAAATATCGAAGGTGTCGATCGTCTGCGTCGCCGTCTCGTAACGGACGCCGAGCGTGGTGCGGACAAAATCGACGGGTTCGATTTCGACCTGGCCATAGACGCCATGGATTTCGAGACCGGCATCGTAATTAATGACTTCCCCGCCCGCGGCCTGCTCGCGCAGGATAAGGTCGAAGTTACGGACCACGAAGTCGGATGTGAGGAAGTCCGGGCGCGACTGCGCAACGGAGTCGGGGAGCGCCTGATCGGCGCGATAGACAAAGCTGCGGCGAAAGCTGTCGCGCGACGTGTCCGAATAGGCATAGCCCGCGCTAAGGGTCAGGTCGCGTTCCCAGGGGATGTTGTAGGCGAGATCGACGGAACCGGACCAGAGATCCTCGTTCAATTCGGAAAAGGCGACGGTGGCGAACTGACCGTTTGAACGGAGGTCGTTCACGAAATCGTCGATCGCCGGATCGAATTCATAGCTGAATTCACGCTCGTAAGGCGATTCGCGCTGCGTGTTGGCGTAGGCGCCGCGAAAATCCGCGCTGAAGTCGCCGAAGTCGAACTCGGCGACGATCTGCGTGTCGATCAGCTGCCGTTCGAACCAGCTGGTGCGCTGACGCAGCAGTTCATTGTCGCCGACGGTCGAGGAAAGACCGCGGTCAATCCGGGCTTCTTTCAGGGAATCGCGGATGAACAGGTTGGTCCAGCGGATCTTGTGGTCGCCGAATTCATAGCCGAAGCCCAGAAGGCCGTTGACGACGATCCGGTTCTGCGTGCTGAGAAAGTCGAAGTCGCTGGTCGGTGTCAGGCTGTTGTCGCCGGACAGGCCCGTGGTGAACTGCTGGTCGCCGCCGCGTGTCAGCCAGCTATTGTCCCAGCCGATATTGGCGATGATTCCGAAACGGTCCTCTCCGACATCGATCGCGGTACCCGCCGTCAGCTCCAGCGAGCCGTTTACCGGGATTTCGCGGTTGCGCTGCACGATGGTCGTCGAAGCGTTGTTGAGGCTGGCGGTGATGCCCTCCAGCTCGTCCTGTGAGAAATTCGGGCCGCGCGTGACGCCGCCTTCCACCTCGAGCGCCCGTGCCAACACATCGGGGATGTCGCGAGAGCCGTCATCGAAGCCGGTGAAGTCCGTGTCGGAGCCGAAATAGGTGTAACCGAGCTCGAACGTGGTCTGGCTGTTCGCGCCGAGGCCGCCGCCGACGGTCAGATAGGTTTCCTCGGGGATGGCGAGGGTCGTCAGGTTGATGACGCCGCCACCGAATTCGCCCGGATAGGCGGCGCTGTAGCTTTTCTGCACGACGGAGGACGCAATGACGCTGGTTGGGAAGATGTCGAGTGGCACGACACGGCGCAGCGGTTCGGGACTTGGCAGGGGTGAACCATTGAGAAGCGCCAGCGAATAGCGGTCGCCGAGGCCGCGCACATAAACGAAGCGTCCGCCGACTAGGCTGAGACCGGTCACGCGCTGCAGGGCGGAGGCGATATCACCTTCGCCGGAGCGGGCGATGTCCTCGCTGGAAAGAACGCTCAGGACTTCGGATGACGCGCGCACGGGTTCGGGAATGTAGCGGCCCTTGATAACGATGATGTCGTCATCGTCGCCGCCGGCACCGGGACCGGAAATGTCGACGACCGGGCCGGGGGCGTCCGCATCCTCGATCGTGTCGGACGCGCCCGGAGTGGCACTGTCGATGGCTTCCGATTCGTCGGCCTGGTCGACGCCGGGCTGCGGCGGTGTCGTCGTGGCGGGCGCGGTCTGGGCAAGGGCGGCACCGCCGATGGGAAGGGCCAGCGCGCTCGAAAGGAGCAGCAGCTTCAGCCGGGAAGATGTGAGCGTCATGGCGGGGTCTCGTTCCTTGGTCCTGTTATATGTGGGCAGGGCGGCGGCTGCCTGGATGACAGCCGCCGCCCGTCC
>JBARZR010000204.1:0-6522 GCA_049650205.1 Pacificimonas sp.
ATCGTCGTCCGAACGCGCGCGGTAGGTGACGGCCGGGGTTGATATGCGCTGGCGAACGCCGGGCGCAATCGGGACAGCGTTTGCTGATACTGTCGAGGGTTGCACCATGGGCATGTTCAGGCTGGACTGATGGCACGGAGCGATCCGGCGGCACTGGATATCGCCGCCGGATCACGAGTTTGCACGGGCATGTAAGGAACGGTCGCCGCCGCAGGGCCAGCGATCAGTATATTTTCGCTTGAGGTAGCGAGCATGAAGGCAGCATCAGAACGATCCTTCCGCCTAGCCTATAGGAAGGAATCTCAGTCGATGTTCGGAGAGTTGCAACCCTGGTTTCAAGGATCCGCGGGCAAGTTGCCGATTTGCGTGAACGAGGCGGAAGCAAATTGCGAACGAAGGCGATCGGAAACGGCGACTTCACCCGGAACTTCCCGGTCAATGATCGCTGGCATCATGAGACACGCCGAACGATGCGACCAGCACAATCGCGATCATTGCCTGTCAACGAGGAAAGATGAACAGCAGCGGCAGTGCCGCAATCAACGCGATCGGGAGGGGGGGAACCTGCGCCGCAATTCTCATAGCGACGGAGTCAAGGCGCAGCTGCCGACTGACCTCGATCCAGACCATGCGCGACGGCGTAAGATGGTCGCTTTTCGCCCAATTTTCTAAGTTCCGAAAGATCGAAAAGGCTGAAGCCCACTTTGGACAGGATCGGAAGAATAACGAACAGTGCAACTTCCGTCGTTTCGCCGAACAGACCAATCCCCGAGGGTCCTAAGGCCCAGATCGTCGGGTATCCGACCCATAAAACGCTGAGGAAAGCAGCAACCCGTTTGTAGGCGGCGGCAAGCTCCGGTCCCTGTTCGGTCGCGATTTTGCGAAACGGGCCCCATGCCACGAAAAAGATCGTGGCCAGGCAGATGCAGCCGATGATGTACCAAAGCCACTTCAGCGGTTCGTAGGTCGTCAGATCGGCGAGCAGCCCCGACAGGATCATGATGACATCCGCACCCATGATCGTAACGATCAGCGAAACATGCTTGCGGGTATAGAACATCGCCGTCCAGGCCAGCCCGGCCAGCAGCAGCGGCGTCGTAACGACCCAATCGGCATAGCGGGCAAGATAGACGCTGCGGCCCGCGATTTCGATAACGCCCTGATCGAAGGCACTCGCCATGTAGGCAAGCCCGGACCAGATCGGGATAAAGGCGGCCGCCGCATATTCGTAATGAGGAACCCCTTTGGGATTGCGGCCCCATGACATGATGATCGCGGAGCCGATCGTCATGCAAGCCACATAGATCCAGAGCCAGGTCGTATGATCCATCGGAAACTACCGCCTTTCGCAACGCACAAAGTGTCTTATTAATCGGTGAATAAGGCTACTGACCCAGTTTTCGCCCCGTGTCTCGCCTCAGCTTCCCACGATAACACCACCATTGGGGTGCAGAACCTGTCCCGACATGTAGCTGGCATCGTCACAGGCCAGGAACAGAAACGAAGGCGCGACTTCATTGGGCTGACCGGGACGACCGATAGGCGTGTTCTCCCCGAAATCGTCCATCTTCTCCTGCGGCTGCCCGCCGAACGGATTGAGCGGTGTCCAGATCGGCCCCGGCGCGACGGCGTTGACGCGGATGCCGTCGCCGATCAGCTGCTCGCTGAGCGAACGGGTGAAGGCGGTGATCGCACCCTTGGTGGCGCTGTAGTCGAGCAGGATTTGCGCGCCTTTGTACATGGTCACGCTCGTGCAGTTCACGATGGCCGCACCGGACTTCAAATGAGGGCGCGCCGCCTGCACCATGAAGAACATCGAAAAGATGTTCGTCTGGAAAGTTCGGCGCAGCTGGTCTTCGGTAATGTCCGCGATCTCCTCGTCGGGATGCTGCTCGCCAGCGTTGTTGATGAGGATATCGATCCTTCCAAAGCCGTCCATCGTCTGCGCGACAACGTCATCGGCGAAAGAACTGTCCCCCAGATCGCCCTTGATCAACATCGCGCGCCGTCCTTCGGCCTCGACGATGTCTTTGGTCTTCTCGGCGTCATCGTCTTCCGACAGATAGACGATGACAATATCCGCGCCTTCTCGCGCGAACAGGGCCGCGACCGCCCGGCCGATGCCGCTGTCCCCGCCCGTCACAATAGCGACTTTGTCTTTCAGCCGATTGGAACCGTTATAGCGTGGCTCCCAGTTCGGCTTGTCGTCCATATCGGACTCGTGGCCCGGCATCCGGGGCTCCTCGGAAATGGGCGATGTGAATTCATCGGGCATGATCCTGCCTTTTCTTTCGATCGAATGTGGCGGCTTCTGCATTCCCGCGCCCAACCGGCTCTCCATAGAACCAGAATATCCGTTATTTCGGATCGACTGCGCATCAGGCGACGCATTGTCAGACCAGACCCCCGGTTCCGGTCGGGAACCGGGGGGCTGCTCCGCACTATACGCTGGCTGATGTGCGTGTCGCTGACGCGCCCGAACTGCGCGACGAACTCCGGTCATCGTCCTTGTCACTTATGGCGATATTGTTCTGCACGTGCCGGACACTGCGGACGCGGTAGGCACAATCTTCAGCGCGGCGCTTGTCCATGCGCGAGCCTACCGTGCCGGACAGGGTGACTTCGCCATTGTCGTCGGTGCTGACATCAATCTCGCTGGCATCCAGATCATGATCGTCGTGCAGCATGTCGCTGACGCGCTCCTGGTTGCGCTCCTTCGATCGCTTGTCGTTTTTCGGGCCTTTGCCGAAATGGCTCTCATACCCATCCGTGTTCGGGTTGCGGTTCCAGTTCGAGCCGTCCTGGTCATAGCCGCCTGCTACGGCTGCCGCATAGCCAGATTGATAGCCGCCCATGGAACGTCCACGTCCACCCGAGCCTTAATCGTTACCGCCATAACCACCATCGTTATTGCCATAACCACGATCGCTATTGCCGGAAGTTCGATAGTCCTGGTCGCGACCATAATAATCGCGGCTCATCATATCCCGGGAACTGCTGTCGTCGCGGCCATAATAGTCCCGGCTCATACCGCGGCGGTTGCTGCGATCGTCATCGAGGTTTCGCATCCAGTTCCGGCTGTAACGGGAGCGGTCATGATCGTCCCCGTCATCGCGGTAATGCATGGTGTCCGGGTCGCGGCGTTCGTCGCGGCGGCGGCGGCGCTCGGCCTCTTCATCGCCAAACCAGGATCTTACCTCGTCGCCAGCGCGGTCGAAAGCGCCACGATCGTCGCGGTCATAGCCGCCGCGGTCACGCGCGGAGCGATTGGAACCGTAGTCGCGCCGGTAATCACTGTCATAATAATCCATGGTCTTCCTCCAAGGTTCGTTGGTTTCAATTTGCTCCCTGTTGACTGACGAACCTGGCGAAGTTGGTTTTTGTTCCGTGATTAACCTATGTAAGTTACTGTAATCGCTAATGTTCGATAACGTACATTCGCAACTTTCAGGTGACGGCAATTCGTTAGGCGTCTAGACTTGCGGTCTCCGGCGAACTGCAGGCGGCGATATCACCCCCCCTTCGCCAAGAACTGACTTCGTTCGGGAAAATGCGGGGATCGCTTTGGCGGTCCCCGCATGTTTTTCCGGTACAAGGCGTCACGTTTGCCACCGGTCACTTTCCCGTCGCAGCGGCCGTAGCAGGCGTTCATACTCGGCCTCCGGACGACCGTAGGCATCATGTGCGAATTGTTCGAGGGCGGCGCGGTTGCGAACGATGACGCAGCCCCGCTCGGAACGAATGAAATTGTTCCCCTCCAGGACGTGCAGGGATGTGGTCACGCTGGGACGACGCACCGCCAGCATGATGGACAGAAATTCGTGGGTCAGGGCGATTTCATCACCGTCGATGCGGTCATGGCACATCAGAAGCCAGCGCGCGAGGCGCTCGTCGATTTGATGGACCGCGTTCGATAGCGCCGTGAACGACGCCTGCACCGAATGCGCCTGCACATATTTGAGCAGCAGATGGCGAAAATCCGGATGGTCGTCCACGATCTCATGAAATTTCGCTGTCGCAATCCGGTGTCCAATTCCGGCAATCTGCACCACGCAATAATAGGGGGATAGGTCGGATCCCATCACCAGCGAAGTGGGCGAAAAGCCATCGCGCCCGAACAGACCAATCTCGGCCCGGTGGCCTTCAGGCGATACCGACACCAGCGATCCGATGCCGTCGTCGAGAAAGTAAACCCAGTCCAGCGGCCTATCACTCTCGAACAGGTTCAGGCCATGGCTCGCCTCGAGCGGCTCCAGATGACTTGCGAGGGCGGCAAATGCCTCGTCGCTTGCCAGCTCAAGCAGAAAGTTGCGGACATCGGTTCTGGAAATAGCGGCCATGGCGGCACTCCTGCGGTCGGCAGGAGGTGCGCGTCACGGTCCCGGCGCTCACGTCCGAGGAGAGGCTGAGCACACGCTGAGCATAGTCAACAACCTTACCGACCGCTACCGCGAGACGTCATATACTGGTCAGCTTTCAGGTTCTGTACGGCAGCGTACCAAATAAATGTGAACATCAATTCTGTCCGCCCAACAGTCAGGTTGCGAAAATTCATGGCCGAAAACTGTGTATTTTATTGGCAAAGCAATTTGATGACATGATCTTTCGGTACGGTATTTGACGAGAAGATAAAAATATCGTCCTGTCTGTTAACCCGTCGTGGCGATCCTGTGTCGGCAAACCGCTGGTTCGGGGCATTCGCCGCTTTCGTCAGAAGGGCATCCGTATGACCGGTTCGGGAGTTATCGAAAATTTATATCATCAGAAGCTGGACCAGCTAGGGTCTGCGAATGACCAGATGAGCAAGGTCCTACGGGAATTTGCATCTATGGCCGACGATCAGGATCTGGCGGATCAGCTGACGGAATCGGCAAGTGGTATTCGACGCAAGAGGGACCGCCTGCTCGACCTGGCCGACGGCCATTCCGACCATGTCGGAAAAATATGTATGCATATGAAAACGCTCGCCGGCCGCGCCAGAACCGAAATTGCCAGTGAAGATGGTGATTTGCGGGACATCGCGATTCTGCTCAATTACCGCCGCATGTGCGATTTCGGCATCAGCGAGTTCGGGACGGCAGCGGTGTTCGCGGACGCTCTTGGCCGCGCGGATGATGTCCGGGAACTGCGGAATATCTCGACGGCGATATATGAGGCGGATGACTATCTGTTCGAGCTGGCCGAGTTCAGCGCGAGCGCGAGCGTGACAGCCGGACCAGAGCGCGGCGCACGAACGACAACCGACGTTGCAGCGGCATGACCTCAGATCGCAAGACGATCGTTTACGTCTCGTAACCTTCTGCGAAGGTACGCTATTTGACGAACCGCCGCGACCACTGATCAACATGCTAGCACCGGTTTTGCGCGTTCATCCCGCAGTCATAATGCGCGTTGGGAGTAGCTTATGACGTTCCAGCTTGACGATGATCCCGATGTAACGACAGCGATCCTGGAAACCCCGCCGTTCGATCTGGCGGATAGACGGCATCGTCCGGTTGAAACGAAATTCGGTCCCTTCGCCGACAAGGTTCAGGCCATACCCGATTGTCCATCTGCGGAAGAGTGGAAAGCCTTGAGCAAAATCGTGGAGCCGGCGCGCAATTTCGACATGGGCGCCAACCTCGTTTCAACGGGAAACGCCGCGAGTCACATTCATATCCTCATCGAGGGCTGGGCCTGTCGGACGCGGACGACGGAAGACGGTCGACAATCGATAACATGCGTATTCCTGCCTGGGGATATCGTTGATATTGGCGCCCTCATTACTCGCGAGAATGCTGAATGCGTCCAGACGATCACATCGTGCCGGATTATTTCCTTGCCGCTCACGCGGCTTCGCGCCCTGAAACGGCGGATGCCGGGCTTGGCGAACATGTTTCTGGCGCTAGCGCTCGCAGAGAATTTCCGTCTTGGCGAATGGCTCCGCTGTCTCGGTCGCCAGTCCAGCAGACAGCGTCTCGCCTATCTGTTTTGCGAATTGGTGGCGAGGCTGGGAATTGAGGTGAACGGCGGAGAGGTTCGGCTGCCGCTTCCCTTCACGCAAAGCCAGCTTGCCGACATCGTCGGTCTGACCCAGGTCCACGTCAACCGCGTATTGACCGGCCTTCGCCGGGATGGACTTGTCGATGCCCGTGGCAGACAACTTGTCATCATGGACCACGCCCGATTGCGGCGGATCGGCGAGTTCGACACCGCCCATTTATACGGTGAAAATGGTGGTCGGAGGGAAGTTGGGGGCGATGGCCTTCGACATCGAGGCTGCGCGCCGTGACGTCGTCCCCACTCGAGGCCTTCAATACCGCTCCACCCGCGCTCGACCAGCTCTTGCTTCGGGAAGCGGTTCACAGATTTGGCAACGATTTGCAGATGATCGTTGGTTTGATTGCCATAGAGGGCCTCCGGTCTGCGAACCCCGACGTCAAGGAAGCCCTGCAGACTGTCGGCGACCGGATCGCGGTGTTCGCCCGCGCCCGGCGCGGTTTTCAGATGGACGGAAAACAGTCCCTTTCGCAAGCGCTGCAC
>JBARZR010000205.1:0-3046 GCA_049650205.1 Pacificimonas sp.
TCACGCACGAGACCGATATCGACGCAAAGACCTACGCCGAGAACATCTGGTCCACACTCGAGAAGGTCCGTGGGTTTGTTCCCGACATGGTTCTTGTCCATGGCGGCGACATGCAGGGTGCCGACCGGCTGGCCGGGAGCTGGGCCGAACGCAAGGATGTCCAGCAGATCGCGTTCGGTCTGGAGCGCCGCCTTGGTAACCGTGCCGGATTCAAGCGCAACGGTGACATGCTTGGTCTGAACCCACGCTATGTGGTCGCGTTTCAGGGCAATGGCGTTCTCGAGCGTCTGGTCATCGATGCGAAACGCGCCCGTGTCCAGGTCGTCGACCGCCGCGGCCCCCTGGGCACCAACCCCAAGCTGGCTGCAAAGGAGTCTGCGACACACAAGGCGGCCTGACCGTCTTTACCGGCATCGCTTTGGCGGTGCCGGTTTTTCTTCATATCGGCAGAAAAAATGGAGGGAAGGGAGCTGGCGGAAGTGATGTCCAATTCAGGACTGGGAGACATCATCATGACCGCCGGAACCATCGAGATCACCGACGAGGGCAAGGCCGCGATCCTCAACTGGGAAGCCGAGCAGAAAGTACGTATGGAGCAGCGAGAGCAGATCCTGACAGAGAACAGGATCGCCGTTTTTGCCAAACTCAAAAACGCACGCATCACCATGGTCAATATCGAATTTGACGGATGCGGCGACGAAGGCTCCGTTCAGAGCGTGTCGGCCCACGGTGCGAAGGGCGAAATGGTCATACCTGAAATCGAGGTCGATATTGGACACGCGGGATATAGCGGGACGGTTTCCCGAAGCGCCATGAAGCTGGCGAATGCGATTGAGGAAATCGTTTACGATATTCTGACCATTCACCATGGCGGTTGGGAGAATAACGACGGCGCCTTCGGTGAACTCGTTTTCGACATTGATGGCGGCACGATCAGCTATCAACATCATTCGCGCTACACCGAGGTCGATACCTCAAGCTATGAGCTGTGAGGAGAGGGCGAATGTCGCATTGTCACTATCACGCCCTTTCTTCCGTCCGGAAATGGGGCGGCGTCGCTGAAGACTATATCGAACTGCACCAGTGGTTCGACCAGTCGAAGGCCATCGTCGCCGATCCGCGGCACCGGGCGCTTCGTCATCATGCCGAGGGTATCTTCATGCTGGAGACCATCTTCGGCGTCACGATTACCAACGCGGACGGGAAAACCGTCCCCGTTCGCCTGATCGGCGAACAGCATGTGCGCGAAGACCTTGGGCGTATTCCGTCATTCGCCGACTGGGCGCGGCTCATTCGCATGGAACCCTGGATGCTGCGCGGCCATCCGCTTGACGGCAGCGACGTATCAGGGCCTCGTCGGGCGTCCTCACCATGACGTCCAGCTTTCAGACAGCCGCGCATTGCGCGCGGCACGCCCGGAGGCTCGCTTTCGGTCGCGGCCAGACGATGCACGTCATCGCCACGCGCGACGAGCGGCAACGCTATTTTGTTCTCGACGAGGTTGAGCTGTTCGCACGCGGCGATGAGTTCGGTCCCGAAGACCTGATTCTCACCGTCGATCCGTTTGTCAGCGAAAGCTGGACCGGGTAGGAGAAACACCATGAAATGGTATGATATCGTCGAAAAGGTCGGTCTGGCAGCTGTGGTCGCTACTGGAATCACCGTCGCGGGCTCGATTATCAACGACGGGCCTTCAGATTGCGAACTCGCGCACCAATATGTTATGGATGACGAGCTAAACCCGTTCTTGAGTGAGGCGCAGATTGAACGCCTAACGAGCGCCGCGGTTCGAAAGCTGGAGGAATGTTATGAGTGACACCCTTATCATCATAGCCGCCGCCCTCGGCGGGATGGGGACATTTCTCTATCTCACAGGCCGGGGCTTGAGGAAGCAGCACGAGAAGACCCAAGACAAAACCTGACCTGACGCTGCCGTATGGCAGCGAAAAGGAGAGGCGGCTTCGACAGGGGCGGCACCGTGAAGGTGCTGCCCTTTTTCATGTCGGAGACCTCTCATGTCATCATTCGCTTCAACGCCTCGGCCCGTTCATTCGATCTGGGGAGCCGTTCAGGATGCAGTAGAGGACCTGCCCGGCATATGGCGGGTCTCAACGCCCAGCCATGGCGGATACATCCTGTCGGCAGAACGCCAGGCGGCGATGCCGCCCGCGCTCCGGTGCGAAGGCCGGAACTATGAAGAAGACTGTGATTACGCACGCATCCTGATCGCGTTCGCGGACGAATTTGCCCGCGCAGAGGGTCCGCTGTTCGTCTCGAAGCTGTCGACGGCAAAGGACAACCTCAAACGCTACGATCCTGGCGCCTATGAACGTCATTTCAGGGTCGAGCTGACCGCTGCGGAAAGTCCTGCGATCGCCAGGCGCGAAAAGACAGCAGCCAATGTCGGAGAATGGGAGATCATGTCGGCCTTCGGGTCGTGGGCGTGGTGGGTGTCCGAAGGTCAAGTCGGCTTCGTCTGCCGCAGGATCATCAGTGAACGCGGCGATCACGGTACCCAAGAGCGCTGGTTCACGGCCGGGGCACATGATTTCGACGAAATGAAGACAGGTGCCGCTCCGCATCTTCTCGACGAGCGCTTTGCCGAGGAACTTGTCGAAGCGCCGCTTCACCCAAGTGGACTCCCTGCGAACTGCAAACAACCGGACCCGCCGCGCTATATCTTCAACACCGCGTCGTTCCGCGATGGCTTCGAGCGCGGCGAACGCTTCGCACGAAACATACATTGCGGAACATCGAATTTTCAGGCGGTCAGACGCGTGATGCGGAAATGCCGGACCGGGCCAAGCACCTGGTCCGACAAAGCCCGCCTCGAATTTCGCGCGATTGGGATGGGTATTGCCCAGGGTCTCGCCGACGAACGCGCGCCGATGCGCGCGTTCCAGCTTTGATTGCGCCGCGCACCCGCTGGTTCTCACCATAATCTATCGTATCGAACGAGAAGGAACGTCATCATGACCCCGACCAGAATCCTGAAAACCGCCGACCGAACCACGGCTTTTGATGGCTACGAAATCATATCCGAACC
>JBARZR010000206.1:0-17315 GCA_049650205.1 Pacificimonas sp.
CGGTCAGACAGCGCGCCGAAACGCGCCTCCCGCAATGAACTGCTCCCAAACTCGTCATCCTGAACTTGTTTCAGGATCTCCCGCCGGGTGGGAGCGAACGCCCCAGCAAGAAATTTCAAGGATATCCTGAAACGAGTTCAGGATGACGGCCTATTTTAAGACCGCGCGAAAATCCTTACTTAACCCGCTCCACCTGATCGAAATTCAGTTCCATCGGCGTCGCGCGGCCAAAGATAGAGACGGAAACCTTCACGCGGCCCTTCTCGAAATCGATTTCTTCGACAAGACCACTGAAGCTGGCGAACGGCCCGTCCAGCACCTTGACCTCGTCGCCGATTTCGAAATCGACCTTGATCTGCTGCTTGGGCTGGCCCGCCATCTCGTCCTTCGTGGACATGATGCGGTCGGCCTCGGCCTGGCTGATGGGCGACGGCTTGCCGTTCGCGCCCAGGAAGCCCGTCACCTTCGGCGTGTTGTTGATCAGGTGGAAGCTGTCGTCCGACATGTGCAGCTTCGCCAGCACATAGCCGGGGAAGAAACGGCGTTCGGTCTGCACCTTCTTGCCGCGCTTGATCTCCGTGATTTCCTCGGTGGGGACTTCGATCGCCTCGATCAGCTCCGAAAGGCCCGTGCGCTCGGCCTCGGCCAGGATCGCGTCCTTCACCTTGTTTTCAAAGCCCGAATAGGCCTGAACGATATACCAGCGCGCTGCCATTTTACTTCCCTAACCGATTTCAAGCACGAGCTGGATAAGGTTACCCAGCACCTGGTCCACGCCCAGGAAAAAGATCGCCAGGATCGCCGTCATGATCAGGACCATGATCGTTGTCACCACGGTCTCCTTGCGCGTCGGCCAGGTGACTTTCGACATTTCCTGCCGCACTTCGCGGACGAACTGACCCGGATTGACCTTTGCCACGCGTGCGTTTCCTACCTTGTTTCCAGACACAAGAAGCCGCCCACAGCCGCTCCCTTTTTCAGGGCAGCGCAGGCGACATGCCTTTACTTAATGTCCCAGGATCCAGTTTGCCAGCGTTGCGCTGGCAGGGGCGGAGGGACTCGAACCCACGGCCCTCGGTTTTGGAGACCGATGCTCTACCAACTGAGCTACACCCCTAGACCCGGGACGGTGGCGTATAAGGAGGAGCTGAGGGAGTCGCAAGGATATTGACGACTGGGCCGCGCCATGCCTTCGAGGTGCCGAGTGTCTACGCGAAAATCTCGTATGGCCGTGGCTCACTGTTCAGAAATGGCACTGTCCAGAGGGGGCTGGTGAGTTCCCTAGGCGCTCAACCAGAAAGGGGCGGAGCCGTTTCCAGCCCCACCCCTCGCACTCTGAACAGCGACGCTGACGTTAGGCAGCCTTTTTCGCCTTCGCACCCTTGGCGCTTTCACCCTCGATCGCCTTGGGGCGCTGTTCGCCGCCAATGTGGATCTTGCGGGGCTTCTTGTGCTCGGGGATCTCGCGGACCAGGCCGATGTTGAGGAGGCCGTTCTCGAATGTGGCTTCCGTCACCTTGATGACGTCGGCCAGCTGGAAGCGGCGCTCGAAGGCGCGCTTGGCGATACCGCGGTGCAGATATTCGCGGCCTTCGGTTTCCTCGGCGGTGCGGCCCGTCACAATCAGCACATTTTCCTGTACCGTCAGGTCCAGCTCGTCTTCGGAGAAACCGGCGGCCGCCATCTGGATCTGGTAGGCGTTGTCGTCCAGCTTCTCGATATTGTAGGGGGGATAGGCACCGCCCTCGTCGCGGCCGGCGAAGTCCGCCAAACGGCTGAGGTTCTCGAAACCGATCGAGGAACGAAGAAGGGGTGTCAGATCGAATGTACGCATGATATTCATCCTTTATCTCAAGCGATGTTGTCGTTCGGGACCGCCATCAGGGCCGGTCCCTGCCGGTGGATTTCGGAACACGCCCCATATCGGCCACGCGCCCTCTTTCCGCCTGCGCCGTAGGTGGTTATTAACCAATATGCGTTCAAGAGGCCTATGGATGAAAATCGCACCGATATGGCGGAGTCGCCCCCGGAGTCGCCAATGACAGCCAGTGACGCGGGGCTGACGCCAAAGCTGGTCGACAGCCTCTATACGGAGGCGATGGTGCTGGCCGACGAGGCGCGCGCCTATTTCGACCAGGACGGCAAGGCTGACCGCGAGGCGCTTGGCCCCATAGAGCGCGTGCAGTTTTCCTGCGAATCCCTGCGCGTGACCACCCGCCTGATGCACACCGTGTCCTGGCTGTTAAACCGCAAGGCCGTCGCTGCGGGCGAACTGTCCAAGGAAGAGGGCAACCACCCCGATCGCCGCCTGGGCGCTGCGGGCGAGGCGGCCGCGGACGACGCCGTCATGGCGGAGCTTCCCGAGCGCGCGCGGAAAATCATCGATTCCAGCCGTGATCTTTACGAACGGGTGAAGCGTCTGGACGCGAACCTCGTGGTCGAGGAAGTGCCGCTCAGCCCTGCGCGTCAGCTGCTGGGGCGTCTGGAACGCGCGCTTTAGGTGTGATTTAAGGCCATATCCTCACGGATGGCGTCACCCTGAACCTGTTTCAGGGTCCATGTTCGCTTCGAATCGAATTCAGAAAACCAACTGGATGCCGAAACAAGTTCCGCATGATGGGCGAGCGAAGCGGACTTCGGCAAAATCAAAATTCCGTGCGCCCGTTCCATTACCCTGCTACCCCGCCCCTCATGTATCCCGACACCCTTCGCACCCAGGGCTTTTTCGCAGACAAGAACCGGGCTTTCTGGTTCCTGCAGGGCGGTGGCTGGTTCGCCTATTTCCTGCTGCGCGCGCTTGGCGGGCTGGCGAATTCGATGGGGCTCAACTTTATCCTGTCCACACTGATCGTCACCGCGACCGGCTTTTCCATCACGCTCCTGATGAGCGCGGCCTACCGTCAGATCATCCAGATGAAGGCGGTCTATGTCTGGACGCTGACCGCCGCCGTCCTCGCCGTCGCCGCGCCGCTGTTTTCCGTGCTGGAGGTCTGGGCCCACGCCCGCTTTTCAGGCGCGAGCTATGAACCGGAGGGCATCCAGTTCTTCGGTGCCATCCTCCTCGATTTCAGCGTGCTCGGCGCCTGGTCGGGCCTCTATTTCGGGATCAATTTTTTCCTGATGCTCGGCAATCAGCGGGAGCGTATGCTGGAGGTCAGCGCGCAGGCGTCGGAAGCCAGCCTCGCCATGCTGCGCTATCAGGTGAACCCGCATTTCCTTTTCAACACGCTTAACAGCATTTCGACGCTTGTCCTTCTGAAGGAAAATGAGCGCGCTAATGCCATGCTGTCGCGGCTGTCGAGTTTCCTGCGCTATTCGCTGGCGGAGGAGCCCGGCTCCACCGTGACATTGGCACAGGAAATGGAATCGCTACGACTTTATTTCGACATCGAGCGGATGCGATTCGAGGACCGGCTCCGCACGGACTTCCAGGTGGAGGACGCGGCGCTTCAGGCTTTCGTGCCGTCCCTCATCCTGCAGCCGCTTGCGGAAAACGCCATCAAATACGCCGTCACACCGCAGGAGGAAGGCGCGGAAGTCGCCGTGCGCGCCGCCGTCACCGCTGGCCGTTTGCGCGTCGAAATCGCCGACACCGGCCCCGGGCTGAAGGCGGAACGCCCGGCCTATATGGCGGGTGAAGGCGTCGGCCTGAAGAACATACAGGGGCGCTTGTTGCAAACTTATGGCGACGAAGCGACCTTTACGCTGGCCGAACGCCCAACTGGCGGCGTGGTTGCGCGCATCGAAATCCCGTATCAGGTAGACGTACCGAAACTGAAGGAGGCCGCGCCATGACCATTCGCACCATCCTCGTCGATGACGAGCCGCTGGCGACCAAGGGTCTCGAAATGCGTCTCGAACCGCATGAGGACATCGACATCATCGCCACCTGCGCCAATGGCCGCGAAGCCATTCGCGCCATCAAGACGCACAAGCCCGACCTTGTCTTCCTCGACATCCAGATGCCGGGCTTCGACGGTTTTTCGGTCATCGGCGCCTTGCAGGACGTCGATCCGCCACTGTTCGTCATGGTGACCGCCTTCAACGAATATGCGCTGAAAGCTTTTGAATCCCACGCCGTCGACTATCTGATGAAACCGGTCGAGGAAGACCGTCTGGCCGATACCATGGCCCGCGTGCGCCAGCGTTTGACCGAGCGCAACGCGGAAGCGGAGCGCAAGCAACTGCACGACCTCCTGACCGAAGTCGCGCCCGAGGCCGCCGAGAAACTCGATGACGCGTCCGGCGCGCCCGTCCATGATGCCAGCCGCTACGAGAAGATGATCAACATCAAGGATCGCGGCCAGATTTTCCGCGTCGATGTCGGTAATATCGAACGCATCGACGCCGCGGGCGACTATATGTGCATCTACACCGGTGACAACACGCTGATCCTGCGCGAGACGATGAAGGACCTGGAAAAGCGCCTCGACCCGCGCATGTTCCAGCGCGTCCACCGCTCCACCATCGTCAATCTGGATCAGGTGACGGAGGTCAAACCGCATACCAATGGCGAAAGTTTCCTGACCCTCGGCTCAGGCGCGCAGGTAAAGGTAAGCCGCAGCTACCGCGAAGTCATCGCGCGCTTTTTATAGATTATGGTGGTCACGCCGCCCGCGCCGCTGGCGCGGGCCGCCGCACACGCTCCGTAATCGATACGCCGACCTTCTCCCCCAGAAGTACGATTTCCCCGCGCGCGATCAGCTCGTCATTGGCGTAGATCTGCACGGGGCTGTCGCGCCCGGCGTCCAGATCGACCACCGCGCCACGCCCCATTTTCAAAAGCTGTCGGATCGGCATATGAGTGGCACCGATGACCACAGTGATGTCGACCCTGATATTTTCGATCACGCGCGAATCCCGCTTCTGTTCGGCGCACCTTATGCGCGCATCATGGTGAATAGCCGGTAAAGGCGGCGGCATGGAATGGCAGATCAACCCCGGCGTGACGCCATATGAGGACGCGCTGGCCGACATGGACGCCCGCGCTGCCGCCATTCATGCGGGGGACGCGCCGGAGCGCGTTCTTCTGGTGGAGCACCCGCCGCTCTATACCGGCGGGACCAGCGCCGACGCCGCCGACCTGACCGATCCGGGCCGTTTTCCCGTGCATGATACCGGGCGCGGCGGGCAATATACCTATCACGGCCCCGGCCAGCGCGTCGTCTATCCCGCCATCGACCTGACCCGGAGAGGACGCGACGTGCGCGCCTATGTGACGGCTCTGGAGGACTGGATCATCGCGTCGATCGCGCGCTTTGGCGTGACGGGCCGTGCCATCCCGCAGCGCGTCGGCGTCTGGGTCGATACCCCGTCGGGCGAAGCGAAGATCGCCGCCATCGGCGTTCGCGTGCGAAAATGGATAACCTTGCACGGCATGGCGATCAATGTCGCTCCGGACCTGTCGCATTATGGCGGCATTGTGCCCTGCGGACTGCCAGACTATCCCGTCACCAGCCTTGAAGCGCTTGGCATCAGGGCCTCGATGTCAGATCTCGATGCGGCGTTACGCGAGGCCTGTCCCTTTCACGCCGCCTGACGAAAATCCTGCGCCTCCTGCGCCTCCTGCGGCGCATTCAGGCGAACCTTGCGCGCCGTCCCCAGCGCCTTGCCGCTCGCAAGCGACAGGCCCAGCCGCCGAGCGGCCTGCGCCGCGAGCGGCGCATCCACGTCCGTAAGTATGATGCTCAGTCCGCAACGCCGCGCCGCCAGCACAGCACCCTCGGTCAGTGTCTGCACATCCGCCCATGCCAGCTTGCGCAGCGTACCGGGGTGGCTTTCCGACAGAGCGCCGGGTGTATCCAAACGCACACATGTCTCATATCCCGTTGCGACGAGCCGATATATGTCATCTCGGACACCCACATCCGCCGCCAGCGACCTCGCCGTCACATCGAACACCAGCCTTCCCGCCAATTCGGGTCGTGCGTTCAGCACCGCTATCAGCTCCGCGCGCAGGGCGCTATTGCCCAGAAGGACATCGTTCAACTCGCAGAAAAACCGCACGGCGGGCCCCGCACCCGCCAGATCCGCTATAAACGCCATGACTTCGGCGATGTGCGCCGCCGGATCGGCGGCGTCCGGCATGGCGATATCAAAATGTCGCGTCCTGCCATCCTGCAGGCTCGCGATCGGCTGCATCGTCAGCGGTGACAGCGGCGAAGCTGCCCGAATGGGCTCGGCGACGACAACGGCGGGCTCGTCCCCTTCTTTCCGGACGGCAGACTGGATTTCGTCAGACATCGATGTCGGTTCGCGCACGGGAAGGGCGACCTTCGCAGCCACCGCCCTCCGTGGTCGCAACTGCTGCCAGACTCGCATCAATATGTGCAACGCCGCAAAGCAGCCCGCCGCAGAAAAAGCCGCCGCCATTGCCAGCGGTGCGGGCAGGTTCCACAGGTCTGGCCCCAGCCCGCTCAGCACCGCGGCGCCCAGCAGGTAGGACATCATCATCAGCCAGTCATCGCGCGTCATGTTCCGCATCCTTACCGGCTCCGGATTGAAGCCTTCCGGACGCATCCTCGCGGGCCAGCGTTTCGAAAGGGTTAATGGCGCACTAACCCTGTGCACGGACCTTTCGGACCGACATACCCCTCTTGCGGCGGAACCGCGATAGCGGCTAGGCGGTAACGACAGTTGAACGCCCAGGGAGGCAGCCTCACATGTCCGCATATCGTTTCGCCCGCAACAGTCTGATCGCCGCCGCAGCGACGCTTGCCCTTACGGCCTGCGACAGCAGCGACGGGGACGCCGACGAGGGTGCCGTCATGGGCGGCGGCGCAGAGGTGGAAAGCGACTTCGACGCGTCCACCACGGACGTCATGTCCGTCGACGTCGTCGCGGGCGGTATCGAACCCATGACCGACCCGGCCAGCGCCGACGCCGGTATCGACATGCTTGGCGACAACACCCCCACCGAGATCCCCGACGAGGCACCGCTCCAGCAGCTTCCCGTCGAAGACGCGGACGGCAACGAATAATCACCTGAACGGAGACAAGATATGACCATCGAGGAAATCACTGAGAACATGCGCGCCCGCGTCGGCGCCGATGCCGGCCTCAACAAAAGCGTGAAGTTCGACTTTGGCGACGACGGCATCGTCCGCATCGACGACACCGCCAGCCCCGCCGTCGTTGATAATGCGAACGAAGCGACCGACTGCACCGTAAAGGTCACGAAGGACGACTTCGAAAGCATCGCCGCTGGTGACACCAACCCGCAAATGGCTTTCATGCAGGGCAAGCTGAAGGTCGAAGGCGACATGTCCGTCGCCATGCAGCTCGGCAAGATCCTCGGCTGAGGCGAGCCGCCTCGGGCGTTTATGGGCCGCCTGCGCTATCCGCGTGCGGGCGGTCCTTTTCTTTTCGAATAACAATCCGTCACATGTTTGATAGGCGTATGACGCATGTCACGGCCAGGCTAAAGGCCGCGCCATTCGAGTTGCGAGGGCAGTTCTTCTGCCGAATAGTCGACCTGCAATACCCGCCGCCGCCGGTCACCCGCCCTGCTCACGGCCGCTGATCGGTGGACCACTGCGGTCCGGTAAATCCAGATGTCGCCGGTCTGCGCCAAGCAGGTCAGCGGCGTCAGCGTTTCCGTCATTTGTGTAACGTCATCAGCTGTCAGACGACCGGCGCGGTGAGAACCCGGCAGCACCAGTAACGGCGCATTGTCCGCGTCCACGTCGTCCAAATGGATCCGCATGGTCAGCATCTGTTCGATAATCTCGAATGGTGGTTCGACCTGTAATAATCCGGACTTGATTGTCCAATTGCCAAATCCAGGGCAGTCCTGTCGGGCCTTTACGACAATGGTGCGGTCCTGATGCCAGCCCAAAGTCCAGTTCAGGTCTCCACGCTTGTCGAACAGCACCGCGCGCACCGGTCGCGCAACATGCCCCAGGACAGCGGCGGCGAACCGCCCGATAGCGCCCGCCGGATGGAACAACGGACGCGCCGCACCCAATGTTGTCAGACGCCGTCCCGGCACCTGCGACCCACCCAGCACGGGTAGATCGGACCACAGCCGCTGCGATGTAGCCGGCGTCAGTGCGCTCGTAACGCGGACCGCGCCATGCTCTTCCAACGCAGGAATATCCATAGGCGCCAAGTCCCGGCACTTCCCGGCCGCCGCCATGCCGCGGCCAAACGAACATGGACCACGTCACGTCATCTCGATGCGATTGCCCCAATTCTTGACCATGAACGGAAAAAGGGGCCACCCTTCCGGGCAGCCCCTCAATCTCGAAAACCGTTTGGACGAGGCCAAAGCCTCGTCCGGCGGAATTACATGCTGGCACCGCCAAGCATGATTTCCACACGGCGGTTCTGCGGCTCGCGCACACCGTCTGCGGTCTCGACCAGCGGACGGCTTTCACCGAAGGCTTCCGTCGAAATCGTACCGGTAGGCACGCCCTGACCGGACATATAGTCACGGACGGCATCCGCACGGCGCTGGCTGAGGCCGACATTGTAGCTTGCGCTACCCGACTTGTCGGCGTGACCGGCAAGCGTGACACTCGTCTTCGCGCCGTCCTTGTAGGACTGCGATGCCTGGTTGAGCGTATCCGCAGCTTCAGGCGTGATGTCCGACTGATCCCAGTCAAAGAACACGATAAAGTTGTTTTCCACTACCGGTGCCGGAGGCGGCGGAGGAGGCGGAGGCGGAGGAGGCGGAGGGGGCGGAGGAGGCGGCGGCGGCGGAGGTGCTTCCGGTTCGCCGAAGTTCATGATAACGCTTGCCAGCAGCGAATGGCTGCGGAAACTGCCTTCGATATCCTGCCCCTGTCGACCTACAAGATCCACACCTGGCGCGACGAAATACCGATATTTCAGACCCAAATCGAGACTATCGGAAAGCGCATGGCGAACACTGGCAAGAACCTGCCATGCGAAACCGGTGTCGCTGTCATCTGCGAATGCGCCACCACCTTCTGCAAGCTGGTAAATATCCGCCTCGACACGGGCGACACCAACACCACCACCAATTGCGGCGTTCCAGGCATTCTCATCGCCGCCAAAGTCCAACATGCCATTCAGCATAAAGCTTAAAACACGCGAAGCGCCATCGCCGTTGTCGAATTGGCCACTGTTATATACGCCAGTATTCAGGTCCGAGTCACCGCCGCCGCCAACAAGCGACGCACCATTTACCGACACCGAATCAATATTGGCAACTTTGTAACCCAGCTCAAACTCGGAGCGGAATGCGCCAAAGTCGTAACCAACGATACCGTCGACATCATAACCCGTCTTGTAGTTGTTGGAAAACCCGTCTTCGACCTCCACGCCATTCGAAGTGACGTCGAAGTCACCGTCCTGGGTAACGAGACCACCGCCTTCGAGACCGACATACCACGCACCATCGCGTGCCATCGTCGGCGTCGCCATGGCCGTGCCAGCGAGTGCTGCCGCAATAACCAGATTACGCATTATATTCCCCTTTCATGGATTCATGCATTCTTCATCGGAATAAGCGCCCAACGCCCTACAAGCCAATCTTTTCCACCGCAAGTCGAGAAACGTTGCCGGATGTTGCAAAAAAGTCGCACTTTCCTTGAATCTAAGGGGAAACCAGACCCAGGTCACGCAGGTTGTTCAACAGAGCCGACAGCGCCTGACGGGCCTCGACATCCACATTCGCGCCGCCATCCGGATCCTGGACCGCGGCTGGCGGAACCGCCAGCATGATGCGCCCACCGACCGTCAATGCGCTCACGGGAAAGCCACCCACATTCCAGCCATGGTCCCGGCATAGCAGCACCGCATTCTCGTCCGCCACCCAGGCGAGCAGGCCCGCCGGAGCCATGTCGAACCGCCAGCCCTCGCCATCATGGCGTGCGATCTCGCCGTCGTGCCCCGCCCAGTCATCGGCCGCTTCGGCCGGCACCAGCCATGACCGACCCGCATCCGGCTCAATTGGCGGAACCGTCACCGTCCGGCTTTCCAGCCGCAGGTTCAGCCAGCGGTCCACATCGTGCAGCGCCGCATTGTGCGTCAGTTCCTTCTGCGCCTGCGCCGCCTGCATCAGCGGCAGCCCCAGCCGCGCCGTCCGTTCGCCCATGTCCAGATCCTCCCGTCAAAATATCATCTTCAGCGCATCCCCCGCGCCCACCCGCGCCGAAACCTGCCGCACTGTCAGCGTTCCTCCCGTGACAGGCCCACCAAAGGCCGCCACCTGCGCCGTCACCTCCAGCCGCAGTTCGGCAGCCGCGACGGTCATATCCAGAATCTCTGCACCCACAGCCAGCGTCACTGCATAGATTTCGCGCTCTTCGCCCAACGGCGCGTCGGTTGCATCCGTCCAGCCAAAGCCGAACCGGCTGCGCCTCGTCCACCGCGCCCGCACCGCACCGTCCGCATCCACCCACGCCCGGCCCAGCACCGGCGACAGGGGCCGCAACGACCGGCCCGTGACGGTCGTAGCGACCGCTTCCATCACCGCCACACCATCCGCGGGCCCAACCGCCTTCAGCAGCATCTCCGCGCCGACCCGCGCCAGTGGCACATCCAGCGGGAACAGCGCCTCAGGTTCCAGAAGTAGAAAGTCCTCACCCGCCACATGCCCCGCCACCGCCGCTTCCGTCCCGCGCCGCCCGCGCAGCAGTCCCGACAGACGCCAGCGCCGGGCGTCCAGCTGTTCGGCCCGCGCGAACTGTACCAGTTCACCGCCGACCAGCGCCAGATTCGCGCCTGCCAGCACCGCATCCCGCGTCCGGCTTTCCAGCGCTTGACTGTCCAAGAGATTGACGATCACCGCATTCCGCTCGTCCCACCGCGTCCAGTCCGCAGATGGCAAAGCCCCCGCAACCACACCCATTTTTGCCGCCGTCGAAACCACGCCCACCGAGGCCCAGCTCGCCCCCGCATCCACGCTCGTCCACAGTTCCGCCCGCCGCCAGCCCGCGCTCGCACCGCCAGCGGCCAGCCACACCCTCGCTTCGGTTTCGCCTTCGCCCTCTATCGGCGGCAGCTCTGCCACCCGCAACACCGTCGCCCCTTGCGGAATATCCACCGGTAACTCCGCCAGCCCGCTATCGGCTTCGGGCGCGATCGGCGGTCCACCCCGCCGCCGCTCCAGCGCCACATCCACGCCCAGCCCGGAAATCTCCGTCCGCCGCACATGCCAGTCGCCCCCACTTCCGGCAGCAGCGCCCAGCCGCACGACATCGCCCGGCACCAGCAGCAAGGACGACAGTCGCAATCTGCGCGACGCTTCGCCGCGCCGCGCCCACAATTCCGCCAGATAGCCCTCCGCCATCCGCTTCGCTTCCCCGGCCGTCAGACTTGCGGGCAGGTCGATATGCGCGCTTCCGCCGTGCAGGGCCTGCGCCCGCAGCGCCCGCTGCACGCTTGGCTGATGATCGCGCGCCGGATCGTTCGCGACCAGCGTGACCGATCCCGGCAATTCGTCATACCCCGCCCGCGCCGTCTCCCCGGACCCTGCCGTCCCGGCCTCGAGCGGCAACAGGTCCGCTTCCGAAACCGCAACGACATCGCCCGCGCCCCGCGCGGCGAAGCTCAGGCCCTCCACCCCGGGCCGCACCACCAGCGGCGCGGCCACATCCAGCGCCGCCACATGCGCCGCCAGCGCGCTGTTTCGCGATGCCGAGAACCCTGTGATTGTCCGCGTCAGCCCGGACACCTCCGCAACGCCACCGCTTGCCAACGCCAGGTCGGCCAGCACCGCGCCAACCTCCGTACCGCCCGCATCGGCGAAGATCTCGAAACTCAGATTCGGAATCCGGTTGGCGAAGTCCGCCAGCTCCAGTCCCTCGAACACCGCATAGGCCAGCCCCCGGTGCGCGGGGGCCCCTTCCACCCCCAGTTCCGCCTCCAGCAGCGGATCGGCCTTCTGCCGCGCCGACCCCGTATATATACGCACAGCGCCACCGGCCTGCATGTCGCCGGCCGCCCCGCACAGCAGCTTGCCATCCGCCCAGATGCGCCCCACCCGCTCGACCCGCCGCGCCGCGAAGGCCACCGCGAAGTTCGCCGAATAGCTGTAGGTCGTCGTTCGCCCGCCCGACTTCTTGCCGCCACCCGAGCGGCGCGCCGTCTCCGTCAGCCCGGACGACCAGATCACCGTCCCCGCGCTGCGCACGACACCGTAATGCCGCGCCAGCGACGTGCCGTAATCGCTCCCCTGCACCGACAGATCCGCCAGCCGCGGCCCTTCCCGCCCCTTCGGCGCGAACAGTTTCGCATCGATGACAGAGCCAACCGTGGCCCCGATCGCCGATCCCACTGGCCCACCCACGGCAGACCCCACCGCCGTCAAAATCACGGTCGCCATCGAAAATCTCCAAAAACAACTCCCCTCCCTGCGAGGGAGGGGCAAGGGGAGGGTATGCGAGCGCAGCGAGCGACAGGAGCCACCCGCGTCAGCGGCCCACTTTCAACCGCCAGACCGAAAGCACATCCCAGTCCCCCGGTAGCCCGGCCTCCACAACCCGCCGCACCCCGAAATGCGCATGCACGAACCGCCCCGCCCCCGTCGCAATGGCCAAGTGACAAAACCCAGCCGCCACCTCCAGCAGCACCACATCCCCGGCCCGCACATCGTCCACTTCAACCAGGCCCGCCGCCCGCAACCCGCAGACCAGCCGCGCGCGGTTATCGGCCCGCAAGCAATAATCCGAAGGCACCGAAAACCGCGCGCCACCAGCGCGCAAGGCCAGCGCCGTCAGCCCCACACAATCCAGTCCAAGACCAACCACCCGCCCCTGCACCCGCGTCCGCGTGCCTATGGCAGACCGCGCAGCACGAACAATACAGCCTCTCTCCCCGCCGGGGAGAGATTGAGAGAGGGGGTGAGCCGCAGGCGAACACAGCGCCCCGCGCTGTTCGCTCACAGCCCCGGATAGCGCAGCACGCTGTCCCGCCCCGGCACGAACGGCTCGCCGCGAAAATTGTCGCCATTCCCAAACCGGCCCCGGCACGTCGTCCAGCGCCGGTCGCAGCCTTCGGTCAGCAGCAGCCGGTCCCCCACCGCCAGCCCGCGCGCATCGTCATCCAGCACCAGTATATCGTCCACATTCCGCGCGATCCCCACATCCACACCGGCAAGCGCGCCCGACAGCGCCCGCATCCGCCCATAGGCGAACAGGCCATCGCCGGGCGCAGGTGCAACCCGCACCTCGCCCACATCCAGAATCTCCGAAACCACAACCTCCCGCCGCCGCGCCGCCAGATCGACGCCGCAGCGCCCATCCCCCAGCCGTGCCCGGCACTCCGGCGTCGTCAGCTCCACAGGCACCGCGTTCAGCAGGGTCTCCGCCGTCCGCAACTCCGCCTCGAACCGCCCGTTCTGCACGCGAATGGCCCCCAACGTCCCATGCGTGACAAACAAGACGCCGGAATCCGTCGCGGCCCAGTCCACCAGCATCAGCTTGGCCCGCGCCCCGTCATAACGCCCCGCCTCGATATCGGCGGCGGTAATGAAATCGCTCGACAGAACCCCGGAAACATCCACCCCCTCGACATCCGCCCCATCGCTCTCCGACACCGCCGACGGCACCATCCCCGGCGCAGGATGATAGGCCATCCCCCCAACCCGCAGCGCCCGGTCATGCGTCGTGAACCCCAGCGCGACGCCATCCGCCCGCACCACCCGCCACAACCAGGCCAGCGATGTAACAGGAGCGGCCAGGCTCGCAGCTAACGCATCCGATACCTGCCTCACGCCCTTCCTCTCCCCTGGGGGAGGGGGACCGCGAAGCGGTGGAGGGGGTTCCAATCCATCCAATGAAAAACCATCATGACTCCCGCACCTCCACCAGCCCCACGGATGGCAATTCCCCCGCCCGCCAGGCATCCAGCGACACCTCCAGCCGGTCCTCCGCGAACCGCACCGGCACATCGAACAGGAATCCCGCCGTCACCGCCCCGACAGGTGCTTCGGCAAACCGCAAAACCCCGCCCTCCTCCAGCGACCACCCCGCGGCAACCTCATCCCCCGCAACGCCGACACGCAGTGTCCCCGGCTCCACCCGCGTGATCCGCCGCAACTCCGCATCCGCGCCATTCCCGTACCGCTTCACCAGTGCGAAGTCCGTCCGCACTCCATCGCCTTCACCCAGAAACTCGTCATACGGACCCGGCACGTCCCCGCTTCCGGAACAGAAATCCAGCGGATCGCGAAAGCGGAACCCGTGCGCCCGCCCCTTCCGCGCCCGGAAAAACCGCTGCACCGCACGCAGGTCGTCCTCAGACCGCACGCCCAGCCCCGCGTCATATCGCAACCGCCCGGACGCCCAGACGCTCGCCCGCTGCTCCGCGCCCGACACGGTCTCCGCCACCTGCGTCAGAAACTCCGGCCCGCCGCTGGCGCCCTCGCCAAGTGCCAGCGGAAACCGCACATCGTGAAAGGCCTCCATCGCCCCGTCTCCCTCAGCCTGCCAATAGGTAAACCCGTCCCGCCGCACCTGCGGCAGCGCCCAGACGAACGTCTCGGCCACGCCCCGCGCCATCGCCGCCTCCGCGGCATCCGCGATCGGCGCCCACCGGTCCCGTTCTTCCGCGCGCAGCACGAACCCCGAAAAATAATGCTGGTCCGCCGCCGGATAGCCCAGCTCCGCCGTCACGACATCGACCGCCCGCCGCGACGCCCCGGCATTCTCCGCCAGCACGAAGTCGTAATCCTCCAGCTGCAGGACGTCGAACGCGGGCGCGGCCCATTCCGCCGGCATATTCACCGCCTTCAGCCAAGGCGTATCCTCGCGCAGCACCTGCGGAGCATAGAACAGCAACGCCGTCCGCGCCCCCGGAACGACCGCCTTTACAGCCCCCGTCAGATCCAGCACCGACTGCCCCAGCCGCGCGCCCAGCCACTCCGCATAGTCCGCCTGTTCGGGCGTCAGCGCCTCCCCCAGCCTGGTCAGCCGCTCGCCGAGCCCGCGCCCGGTCTCCGACTGATAAGCCGCCACCGCCGCATCGTCGTAAAAGCACGGCACCTGCGTCTCGCCAAACCCCGTCCACCACCAGGGCTCACCGACCTGAAACCAAACATCCGCGCCACTGGCGGCGGCAATCTCCGCAAAGGCCACCGCGACCGACTGCAACCACCCCATCGCCTCGCCATTCGCGGGCGACAGCAGTGTCGAGGGCGGCACCCATCCCGTCAGCGCGGGCGACCCGTCATGCGCCCGCTGCTTCCACGCGTCCGGCGCATAGGCATCGAACAGTTCATAGCTCAGCGAGAATACCGGCGTGACCCCGTCCGCCACGCACCTCCGCGCAAAATCCGCCATCCACACCCGGCAGGGCGCCACCAGCGGGTCGCCATCCGCCACCACCTCGAACCGACCGCCCGGTACGGCGCGCACCGCCATATAATGCGACATGCCGACATACAGTGTCAGCCAGTCCCGGTACCCCAGCGCCCGCATATTCCGCAGCAGACGTTCCGGCGTCGCATTATATTCGTCGTCATAGCCCGTCGCCATGCGCAGCCGGTGCGGCGGCACACAGGCGTCCCCCACCCGGATCGACGACCCGCCGCCATCCACATGCAGATTTTCGATCCACACCGTCGCCGTCTCAGATACCGCCAGCGCCGCATCCGTCCCATCGAAGCCCGCAGGCACCAGCGACATGAACATCCGGTCCACATCGCCGGCCCATACCGGCGCGCCACCCGGCGCATAGCCCTCCCGCAGGTCATCGAAATCGAGCGTAACCACCGCATCGTCCGGCGCGCCTTCGGCATAATTCCACAGCCGCACATACCAGACCCGCGCCGCGCCGCTTTCGTCCCGTCCTTCGATAGTCAGCACCGGCCCGTTCGGCACATCCAGCGCCTTCAGCGCACCTTCCGCGCGCCAGCGAAAGCTCAGCAAAATTCCACGATAATCCCGCGCGGTCTCGTATTTAAGCAGCGGGTGGTCGTAAGAGTCCTCCGACTCCCAGATCACCCCGCACAGATCGTTCCGTTTTCGAAACGCGCAGTCCACCCGCAGCGTCCCCGGCCCCGGAACCGTCGCCGCCGCCATCATCGGCCGCGGAAAGTTCAGCAGCCAGTGCCCCGCGTCGAACCGCTTCATCCAGTCTGTCCGCACCTGATCGGCACAGGTCGCCAAATAATGCATAGAAGTCTCCAAACGTTCGTCCACCGCTCCTCCGCCGGAGCGCCTGATCCGGCGAAGTCCGCGGTGCAGCCACGCAGCGACGCAGGAGGTGAAGGCGCAGCCGGGCCGGAAGCGGTCCCGCCAGCGGAACCCCACCCAAAGGAAAAAAGGGCGGCCCATCGCTGGACCGCCCTTTTCCCAAAAAAAATAAGTCGTCAGGCGTTAGCCAGCCTTGCGCCGACGCCAGCCCGCCAGACCGGCCAGGCCAAGCCCGAACAGTCCCAGCGCCGCCGGAGCGGGAACATCGATCGCTCCGGCAGTCGTCAGACTCAGCGTCACCGAACGAATGCCAAGGGGATCGGCACCGGCATCGTCTTCGAAGAAGAAACGCCATGTGCCGCTCGCCAGGACGCCAGCGAAATCGGACAGCGCACCCTCTGGTGCGAACGTACCGGACACCGGATCTGCACCCAGTGCGGCACCGCCATCGGAGAACAGAATGCTGATATTTTCGAAATCGCCGGACCCTATGCCAAACGTGCTCGTCGCTCCCGTTTCGAAGTCCTCATTGCCACCGTCATTTTCGATCAGCGAGACGATGGTCCCGTCCGGTGCGATCAGGGCGAACCCGATCTCGTTATTGAACGGGATCGTCCCGCCACCGGGATCGCCGCAGCCATCCGCCGAAACCGTGTTTACGCATTTGTCGAACACCACCTGCAGCGTCACGCCCGTGATCGCTTGCTCATCGCCAAATTCACTGGCGTCGAACGTGAAATCCTTGAAATCAAAACCGCCATCGACGGTCGCGAAATCGTCATCGGTCTGACTGACAGTAACCGCCATCGCTGGCGCGGCCATACCAAGTAAAAGCACGGCTGGAATGAATGAACGGATCATAGTTCCCCCTATCGGCCATCACGACGTTCGACACCCGAACTGCCTTCAATAGCATGAAGTTAGGGTAAGCACTTTCCATGCCAGAATGATCTTCTGCCCCTGAATCATGCCGCTGCGTGCGCAGCCACGTCACCGCATGGCAGAAACTGTAAAGTTTTCCGACACTTCGTTTCGCGTCCGATAGAATTGCTTGCGGCACACATCCTCAATCTGCATTTCCCGGACTTACCCCCGCCCCAGCGCCCGCTGCACCGCCCGCGCCACCTGCCGCCCGCTGCGCTGCAACATTTCCGGAGAGCCCGCCGCTCCGCCCGACACGTTCACATTGATCGTCACCGGCCCATACGC
>JBARZR010000207.1:0-9868 GCA_049650205.1 Pacificimonas sp.
GGTACGGCGCATATGGGTCCGGCGGCGCTGTCGCTATCCATGGTCGGCGGCGAGAAAAAAGCCTTTGCGGATCGTCTGGAGGAAAAGGGTCTGGATGCGCGCGGCGGCAACCGCGGGGCGTTGCGGACCGGATTTGTAGCGGGCGCGCCGGTAAAGGACGTGAAGGCGGCGTTCGGCTACGGTCACGCCCCGAACCTGTTGCTGGACCGTGTGTCGGGCAGCGAACGCGGCCCCTCATGGCTGGGCACGGATCAGCGGCTGGGCGATGATCTGATCGTCAGCGGCGGTGCGGCGGCGGTCGCGCATCGGGCCGGTGACTGGACACTTGGTTTTGCGGCGGGCGCCGGGCGCACGCTGGACCGTGATGCAGAGGAATTGAGGATTGCCGAAGATGGCAGGGCGGCACGCCTTTCCGTCCGCGCCGCACGGGATATAGGCCCGGCGCAGCTTGCCCTCGGCTACGAGCGGCTGGACGAGAGCGACAGCTTTCTGGGCTCCCGCGGCTCGGCAGTGCTGGGCCTCTCCGGCGCAAGCACGGATTTTGCCACGGCGCAGCTCAGTGTCGCGCTGGGCAGCGGCTGGACGCTAGGGCTGGACGCACGAGCGGGCCTGACCCGGCTCGATCTGGGCGTTGGTGGTCTCGCCGAGTCCGCCGAACGTCTGAAGAGCAGCGCTTTTGCCTTCGATCTCACGCGGCGCGGGGCGTTCATGGCGGGCGACATGCTTGGCCTGCGCATTTCACAGCCGCTCAGGATCGAGGCTGGCGCGATCACGCTCGGCCTGCCGACGGATTATGATTATGCCGTGCGTGCGCCGATCTATACACTAACCGACGCCAGCCTGACACCATCGGGACGGGAAATCGCGGTAGAGACGGCTTATGAGCGGCCTCTGGCGCAGGGTTACCTCCAGGCCAATGCCTACTGGCGGCGTCAGCCGGGCCATGTCGCGCCCGCTGCGGACGATGCCGGTGTCGCGCTCAGACTGGGGGCGCGCTTTTAGAGCCGTTTCGTCACGGACAAAGCATGGGCGGGCAGACCTTCGGCTTCGGCAAGCAACGCCGCCGCGGGACCGATGGCTGCCAACCCGGCGTCCGAGCAGTCGAGCCAGGTCGTCCGTTTCATGAAATCGGCGACGCCCAGCCCGCTGGAAAAGCGCGCGCGGCGTCCGGTCGGCAGCGTGTGGTTCGGCCCGGCGACATAGTCGCCAATCGCTTCCGGCGTCAGATAGCCCATGAATATACTGCCCGCATGGCGCACCTGTTCGAACAACGTCTGCGGGTCGGCGACTGCCAGCGCCAGATGCTCGGGGGCCAACGCGTCGATCAATGGTAACGCAGCGTGAAGGTCGGGCACGATAATGATCGCGCCATGATCGTCCCAGCTTGCGTGGGCCGCGTCCTTCGTGCTGATCTGGTGCAGAATATCGCGAACCGCTACCGCAGCGTCCTCGGCCAGTCGCGGGCTGTCGGTTATCAGGATGGATTGCGCGCTGGGATCATGTTCGGCCTGGCTCAGCAGATCGGCGGCGACGATGTCCGCATCCGCGCCGTCATCGGCGACGATCAGGATCTCCGACGGTCCCGCCACCATGTCTATGCCGACACGACCGTAAAGCTGGCGCTTGGCTTCCGCGACATAGGCGTTGCCGGGCCCGGTGATGACATCGACTGGCATGATACTGTCCGTGCCATAGGCCAGTGCGGCGACCGCCTGCGCGCCGCCAACGCGATAGATCTCGTCCACGCCCGCCAACCGTGCCGCCGCCAGCACCAGCGGGTTTAGCCGTCCGTCCGGTGTCGGCGTGACCATGGCAACCCGCTCGACGCCCGCAACCTTGGCGGGAATGGCGTTCATCAGCACGGATGAAGGATAGGTTGCCCGCCCGCCTGGAATATATAGGCCCGCCGCGTCGACCGCGGTGTAGCGCCACCCTGTGCGGTTGCCATGCTCGTCCTTCTGCTGGTGATCGGTCGGCCGCTGTGCTTGATGAAAAGTGCGTATGCGGTCCGCTGCCAGTTCCAGTGCCGCCATGAGCCTTGCATCTACGGAGGCGACCGCCGTGTCGACTTCCCCAGATGTGATGGCAAGCGTTTCGGCGGTCACATCGATGCGGTCGAACTGCCGGGTCAGGTCGAGCAGCGCCGCGTCGCCTTCCGCCCGCACACGCGCCAGGATATCCCGCACGACGCTGGACACATCCGTATCGGCTGCACGCCCCGCCTCGACGAACGCGTGGAACCGATTGTCGAAACCGGCATCCGACGCATCCAGCCTAAGCATCACCACCTCCGGCGCTGCCAGCGGCGTCCCGGAACCGGGCCAGCCATTCGGTCATGGCTTCCGCCTTGCGCTTGAAGCTGGGGCGGCTGACGATCAGGCGGCTTGAGACCTGGGCGATGACCTCGACCTCGACCAGACCATTGTCCTCAAGCGTCCGGCCCGATGACACCAAATCGACGATGCGGTTGGTGAGGCCCAGCCGCGGCGCGAGTTCCATCGCACCGTTCAGTTTCACGCATTCCGCCTGCACGCCGCGCGCCGCGAAATGCCGGCTGGTGATATTGGGATATTTGGTGGCGACGCGCACATGGCTCCAGCTGCGCGGATCGTCATCCTCCGCCAGTGCCGCCGGCTCGGCCACGGACAAACGGCAGCCGCCGATGCCCAGATCCACTGGCGCATAGATCGCTTCATAGCCAAATTCGTCGATGACATCCGAACCGACGATGCCGAAATCCGCCGCGCCGTGGGCCACAAAGGTCGCGGCATCGAAGGCGCGCACGCGGATGATCGACAGGCCCGGCACATTGGTGGCGAATTGCAGCGCGCGGTTGTTCGGGTCGTGAAAGGCAGGCTCCGGCTCGATCCCCGCGCGCGCCATCAGTGGCAGCGCCTCGTCCAGTATCCGTCCCTTGGGCACGGCGAAGGTCAACGTCTCGTTCATCCGCCCTCGCTTATTAAGGGTGGGCTGCTATAGCCACAGCTATTCATGCCGCAGTGATGGGGGAAATTCACGCCGATGGCGAAAAAGACCAATCCGTTCGACTATATGGCACAGGCCATGAGCCTGTCCGTAATGTGGGGCGAGACCCTGACGGCCAGCAGCTATGTCCTGGCCCGGCGCGCGAACATCCTCTATGGCGCGGCGGAAAACCCGCTGAACGCCGACATGGCCGAAATCGGCCGCATGATCCCGGAAAAGATGGACGCCTTCGGTCGCGGCCTTTCCGACATGGGCAGGGCCAGTTGCCCCTTGGATGCCGCCGGGCGCCTGCTGAAACCCATCCACGCCCGCGCGACGGCGAACGCGAAGCGGCTGCGTCGGGGATAGGTGCGGAACTGGCGCACACCATTCGCCGAACAGGCGGAGTGGTGCGCCCGCATGGATGCGCCCTTCATGGCGCTGCTTTGTGAAGCCCTGCCGGATGCGCTGGAAGGCGAAGAAGACTTTTCCCGCCGTATAAGAGAATGGCCGATACGTGCGGGCGCGGCCAATGCGGATGCCCTCGTCCTGCGCGTGACCGGCGCGCTGAACGCCGCGCGCCGCGCAGGCAAGCTAAGGCAGCTGGGCTCCTTCTATCCGCCTGCTGCGCTGCCAGCGCGGAGTGATCTCGTTCGCGTTTTGCGGGCGGCGATAGCGGAAGGCGATGCCTGCCTGACTCCCTGGCTCGGCAGTGCGCCGCAGACCAACGAGGTTGGGCGGTCAGGTGCGCTTATGCCGGGGCTGATGGTGATTGCGGCGCGGACAGGATTGCCGCTGCGCCTGTTCGAGATCGGGGCGAGCGCAGGTCTCAATCTACGGCTTGACGACTATGGCTATGATCTGGGCGGACAGCGGGCAGGACGTATAGAATCGCCCGTACAGCTGAAGCCCCTATGGCAGGGAGCACCGCCACCTGCACAGAAGGTCCATATCCGCGAACGCCGGGGCGTCGACCTGAACCCGCTCGACGTGACGGATGCGGACACCCGCGCGAGGCTGCTCGCTTATGTCTGGCCAGATCAGCAGGCGCGTGTCGAACGGCTGGAGGCGGCGCTGGATCTGGCCGCTTTCGACCCGCCGCCGCTTGACCGGGGCGATGGGGCGGAGTGGGTCGAAAGGCATTTAAGGCTTAACGAAGGTGCGGCGACAGTCCTGATGCACAGTGTCGCCCTGCAATATTTCCCGAGGACGTCGCAGAACCGTATCGTCGCGCAGATGCGGCGGATCGGACAGGTCGCCAGCCAAGCCGCGCCGCTTGCCTGGCTGTCCTATGAGATGGTCGAGGTGGGAAAACCGATGCAGCTGCGCCTGACGCTATGGCCGGACGGCACGGAAATGCTGCTCGCCCATGTCCATCCGCATGGCAGTGAAATCACCTGGCTTGCCGACACAGATTGAATTTCTTGCCTTTCGCTCCCATTTCAGCGAGGGAAGCGCCGCCTGTTTCATGGGGCGTAACATCAAGAAGGACTGGGTTTGGCCAAAGAAGAACTGATCGAGATGAACGGCAAGATCACGGAATTGCTTCCGAATGCGATGTTCCGTGTCACGCTCGAAAATGGTCATGAAGTGCTCGGCCACACAGCGGGCAAGATGCGCAAGAACCGCATCCGCGTTCTCGTCGGCGACGAAGTGCTGGTTGAACTGACGCCCTATGATCTGACCAAAGGCCGCATAACCTATCGTTTCAAATGAGTGCGTCCCGCACGGGCGTGAACGGCGTGGTTCTCCGTCTTGTGCTCGCATCCTCGAGTCCGCGCAGGCGGCAACTTCTGATGCAGATCGGCGTTGAGCCAACACGTATCCAGTCCCCCGAGATCGACGAAGCCCCGCGTAACGGCGAATTGCCGCGTGTTTACGCCGAACGTCTCGCTGCGGAGAAGGCGGCGGCTGTTCCACGTGAAACAGGAGAGTGCGTCTTGGCGGGCGACACGACGGTTGCCGCCGGACGCCGTATCCTGCCACCAGCCGAGGATGATGACACGGTTCGCGCCTGCCTGACCCTGCTGTCGGGCAGGCGCCACCGTGTCTATTCCGGTGTCGCGCTGATCGACGCCGACGGGCGTCTGCGCCAGCGCGTCTCGGAAACCATCGTCAAGTTCAAGCGCCTCTCCACTGCCGAGATCGACGCTTATGTCGCCAGCGGCGAAGGGCGCGGCAAGGCGGGTGGCTATGCCATTCAGGGCCGTGCCGCCGCGCTCGTCAGTTTTCTGTCGGGTAGTTACACGGGCGTCGTCGGCCTGCCGCTCTATGAAACGCGCGGGCTCTTGCGGTCTGCCGGATTTGATGTCTGACGGCTGGATCGTCGAGCGCGGCGTCGGCGAAGACCGGTTCGCGCTGATCGAGGATGGAGAGATCGCGGAGGCCTATGTCGAACGCCCCGGCGAGTTGCGCGTGGACAGCGTGCACGAGGGGCGGCTGGCCCGCAAGCTGGGACGGCGCGGCGAAGCGGAAATCGCGGGCGATACGTGCCTTGTCGATCCCTGGCCTGAAGATATGGCGGAAGGCGCGCTCGTCAAACTGCGCGTCGCCCGGGAGGCTATTCCCGAACGTGGCCGTATGCGCAGCGCGAAGGTCTCCGTCGCAGCTTCTGACGACCCCTCCCGTCAGCAGGATGCACCGAACTTTGCGATGACGTCCAGGATTGCAGGCTGGACCGATGTGATCGAGGAGGCGCGCACGGGTGTGGTCGCCTTCCCGGGCGGTCTCCTCACCATCGTGCCGACGCCTGCCGGGACGACGATGGATATTGACGGTGCTGGTCTTGCAAAAGAGCTGGCAGTTGCGGGCGCGGCGGCGGCGGCACGGGCGATCCGGCGTCTGGGGCTGGCAGGGTCTATTCTGATCGACTTGCCCAGTGTTGAGGGGAAAACGGCGCGTATGGCGGCAGCCGAGGCCTTCGACGCGGCCATGACCGGCCCTTACGAGCGCACTGGCATGAACGGCTTCGGACTGTTGCAGGTCATTCGCCCGCGCCGCCGTGCCGCGCTGATCGAGCGAGTGCAAAACCAACTCGCCCAAAGTGGCGCGCTGGATCTTTTCCGCCGCGCGGAACACGCCGGCGCGCGGCAACAGCTGGACCTCCGCGCCGGAGTCGGCATCGTCTCATGGCTGGACGCGCGGCCAGCGCTGATGACTGACCTGAACCGCCGCACCGGTGTTGCCGCCCGGTTGAAAATCCATGGCGACGACCCCTTATGGTGGGGAGATGTCCATGCCCTCTAAACCCCGCGCCTCCCGCTGCCCGATGTGCGGCACGCCTGAAACGCCCGTCGACAAACCTTTTTGCTCCCGCGTCTGCCGCGATCGCGATCTCCTTAAATGGCTGGGCGAGGATTATCGCGTCCCCGTCGCACCGGAAGAGGAACCGGCGGATGTCAGCGACGAATCTGTGGACAGGCGCTGATCCCCCGCCTATATCCCGCGCCTTCGCACATATCTGCGATCCTGCCCGGGTAGCTCAGTTGGTAGAGCATGCGACTGAAAATCGCAGTGTCGGCGGTTCGAATCCGTCCCCGGGCACCACAGGCTGCGCCTGAGGCTGATGTTGGCACGTTTTACTGCCGGTTCTTCTTATTTACCCGCCGCGCCAGATGCTTGCTCTTTTCCCATCGCTGGCGCCGTATTCGCGCGGCTGACAGGCGCGCGGCTGAAAATCCGTATCCATGCAGAGCTTGATCTCGTCCAGCCACCCGCGCCGGTTCAGGTCGATGCCGATGGTCTCGGCTGGCACGTCCGGATTCGCCTGCCGAAAAGCGGCGCGTATTGCACCCGCGGTCAGCGCATCGTCGCGGCTTAGCGTGAATAGATCGGGCTGTGCCAGGCCGCCCCACAGGTCCGCCGCAGCATCGAAATAAGCGTCCGGACTGTCCCACTGGCACGTCCCATGCTTCGCCCATTCGTCCTGCATCAGCTTTGCCGATGGCGACATGCAGTAGTGCTCGCGCAACACGTATTCCGGCACGGGACTGGCCGGCGCGCAGGATCGTGGGTGCGGTCCGCGTGCGGCCTGCGGCCAGAGGCCATGGACCACAAGCCCAAAGCGGTTGTCCCGGCATTGGCCCCGGTCGCGAACGCTGTCTTCCCGAAACCGGCAATATTCCGGGGACCATGACAGCGCCAGCACATAGCCTGCCGTCGGCGCGTCCGGGCGGTTGTCAGGTGGCGTGGCACGGGACGCAGCGGTCAGATCATCGGGTATGGTACAGGATATGGTCTCGGCAGTGTTCGTCGGCTGCGTCTCGGGCACCGCGCGGTCGCAGGCCGCCAGCAGCATCACAGCCACCGCGCAGGGTGGGATGCAATTCCGCCATGCCGGACGCGCGGCCGGTGCCGGACGGCGCGATGTCATCCCGCCCTACGGACCGACGAAGTCGAGGCCGATGTCGGCGGCGGGCGACGACTGGATGATGCGGCCGACGCTGATGAAATCGACGCCGGTTTCGGCAATGGCACGGATGGTGTCCAGATTGACGCCGCCCGACGCCTCCGCAGGCACACGGCCCGCAATGATCGACAGCGCCTCGCCAAGCAGGTCCGGACCCATGTTGTCGAGCAGGAGGCGGTCCGCTCCGGCGTCCAGCGCAGGCGCGATCTGGTCCAGCCGGTCCACCTCAACCACGACATCGGTCAGGCCCGCAGCCTTGGCGCGCCGCACCGCCTCACCGACCGACCCGGCGATGGCGACATGATTGTCCTTGATCATCGGCTGATCGCTTAGCGTCATGCGGTGGTTGGTGATGCCGCCGGTGCGGGTGGCGTATTTCTGCAAAAGACGCAGGCCGGGATGCGATTTGCGGGTGTCGAGCACGGTCGCGCAGGTACCTGCGACGGCATCCGCATATTGGCGGGCGACCGTGGCGATCCCGCTAAGGTGCTGAACGGTATTGAGCGCGGGCCGTTCCGCGGTGAGGAGCGCGCGGGCATTGCCGCTGACCCGCATCAGATCCGCGCCCCTGTCCACCGCCGCGCCATCCTCGACCAGCATGTCGACCCGGCAGTCCGGGTCCAGCCTGCGGAAAAAGGCGGCGGCGACGGGCAGTCCGGCGACGACGACCGCGTCGCGGCTGTCCATGACAGCGGTCAATCGCGCGTCCGCAGGGATGACGGCGATGGACGTCACATCGCCGCTTTCACCCGCATCCTCAGCCAGGGTGCGGACGATGAAGTCGTTGAGGTCGAAGCCGTCTATTGAAAACATCATGCCGTTCATTCGTCCGACTAGCGAAATTTGTCCAGCGCGGGCGGCGTCAGGGCGAGTGCGGCATCGAAGGTCTCTGCCGCGTGCCGCACGGCCATGAGATCGGGACCGGACAAGGCGATTTCCGCCTGTTCGAGAAGCGCGCGCGCCTCTGCCCGCAAGGCCGTCATCGCCACGTCACTTTCCTCGGTGCCCACCGCGGCCAGCGCGAGCGCGTGAAAATGCCCCTCCGCCGCGCGCACATTTGTCGCGCTGACCTGACGGATGCGGCCAAATGTCCCCTGCAGATAATCCGCAAAGCCATAGGGCTCCGCATAGACCCGGAAACCGCCACCTTCCGCGCGGCGATAGGGCAGGGGATCCTCCGCTTCCGCCATGCGGGACAGTGCCGCGCCGAGCCATTCCATGCAGGCGATGGCGGTATAGGGATCGTTGATGCCGGGGCTGAGCGCGCGCATGGCAATCTCGGTCAGTTCGTCGGCCAGGAACTCGTTATCCTGCGATGGTGTCCTCAGCTTCGCCACGGCGAAGGCGCTGCGCAGCTCATCCAGACAGGCATCGTCCAGCCCGCCGCCATGGATATCGGCGATCGCCTGTCCCGGCGTCTGGAACTGGCCCGGGCGAATGCGCAGGGTCACGAGGACGCCCGCCTTCGCCGCTGACCTGGCCAGAGCGTTGCCATCGATGATGGACACCAGACCGGCCGTCTGCGCCTTCAAGGGAAAGCCGGATTTGCGGTCTTCATAGGCCTTGCGGGCGGTATCGACGTCGACATCGCGTACCGGATAGCCGCAATTCGCAGGGAACCGCGTCGACACGTTCTTCAGCAGACTTTCGCCGATGTTCGAGATCGCCTGATTGATCCTGAGCTGCGCGGGGGCGTGGTGGAGGAAGAAGATCAGCGCGGCGACGCTGGCGAAGGCGAAAACCATGCCCACCATGCCCGCCAGACCGAAATTACGCTCGCCCTCGCGGATCACGGCGTAGATGAAAATCGCATAGACGAAGCTGGAAACGAAAACGCCGAGCGTTACCTGCGTCGCGCGGTCGGCGAGAAAATTGGTGAGGAGGCGCGGGCCATATTGTCCGGCGGCGGTGACGGACGCCGCGACGATGACCGAGAAGGCAACCGCGCCCGTGCCGATGGTGCTGGCGGCGATCAGGCTCATCAGTGCGCGCATCGCCTCGGCATCAGGAGCGGACGGCAGGCCGATGGCATCCGCCACGACCGGTCCCCATTCCGCCGGTAACGCAAGAACACCGATGGCAACCAGCAGCGCGCCAACCGCCATGCAGCCGGGAAGGAAGCCATAGCTGGAGCGGAGCTGCGACAGCCAGTCGATGATGCGGGGGCCGTAGCCGGACATGGCGGCGGTCCTATTCGCCCTTCGTCAGAGCGACCTTCGCATAGATCATCATCAGCGCGGCGCGGTATGCCTCCTCCTCGGTGTTGGCCGCACCGGCATGGCCGCCCTCGATATTCTCGTAATAATAGAAGGGCTGGCCATATTCGGCCATGCGCGCCGCCATCTTGCGGGCATGGGCGGGATGGACACGGTCGTCCTTTGTGGAGGTGTACATCATCACCGGTGGATAATCCGCGTCGGGATCGAGGTTCTGATAGGGCGAATATTCGCGGATATAGGCCCACTCCTCAGGAATGTCGGGATTGCCATATTCGCC
>JBARZR010000208.1:0-17999 GCA_049650205.1 Pacificimonas sp.
GTGTTGAGCATTGCCGTTCTGGTCGCCTGGTCGGCGCTGTCCGAACGGTTCCTGCCCACGTCGAGCGAGCCCTCCACGGAGTTCGTCGATGGCGAGCAGGTGGTTGTCCCCGACCCCGATGCCAGTCCGCTGGGCAGCGCGCCGGTCACCATCCGCGAGCGCGCCGAGGTGCTGTCCGACAGCCCCCGCGTCGTTATTGACACGCCCGCGCTGTCCGGCTCCGTAAACCTGACGGGTGCGCGCATCGACGACCTTTTGCTGAAGCGACACTTCGAAACGCTGGAAGACGACACGAACATCCGCCTCTTCTCCCCCGCCGGTGCCCGTGGCTCCTATTTCGCCCAGATCGGCTGGACCGGGCAGGGCGACCTGCCCACCGCGAAGACCCGCTGGCAGGCGGATGCGGAGCGCCTGACGCCGGACAGCCCGGTG
Organism: Pacificimonas sp.; assembly: GCA_049650205.1. GTDB lineage: Bacteria > Pseudomonadota > Alphaproteobacteria > Sphingomonadales > Sphingomonadaceae > Pacificimonas. Next base: position 433 of record JBARZR010000208.1, read on the forward strand.
ACGCTGGCGTGGACGAACGACGCGGGCGTGCGCTTCCTGATCGAACTGGCAATCGATGAAAATTACCTGTTCACCGCCCGGCAGCGCATCGAGAACCGCGGACAAAGCGCGGTCATCGCCCGCCCTTATGGCCTGATCGCGCGCGACGGCATCGGTCCCGACGAATCCACTTTCAACGCCCATGTCGGTCCGATCAGCGCGACAGTGGACGAAACCAGCTATGAATATGACTATGAGGATGTCGCCGAGGCGGCGGGCCGCGTGGACGTCGCGGCATCGGATGGCTGGCTTGGCTTTACCGACACCTACTGGCTGGCCGCGCTGGTCGATGAAAGCGGGCCGGTTTCGGCCAGTTTCCGCAAGGGCGCGCGCGCTGACAGCTATGAAGCCGTTATGCAGGGCGAACCCCTCGCCGTCGGGCCGAACGCCGCCGCATCCAGCGCCCTGCGAATCTTTGCGGGCGCAAAGGAAGTCGACCTTCTGGAAACCTATCAGGAGGGGGGCATTCCCCGGCTGGAAAGCGCCGTCGACTGGGGCTGGTTCGGCATCATCGCCCGGCCCATCTATCACCTCCTCGCCTGGCTGTTCGGCTTGGTCGGCAATTTCGGTGTGGCGATTATCCTGCTGGTCTGCATCATACGCGTCGTGCTGTTTCCGATTGCCAACAAGCAATTCGAATCCATGGCGAAAATGCGCCGCCTGCAACCCAAGCTGAAGGTGCTGCAGGAGCGCTACAAGGAGGACAAGCCCGAGCTGCAGAAGAAGATGATGGAGCTTTACAAGGAGGAGAAGGCCAACCCGCTGGCGGGCTGTCTGCCGATCCTGCTGCAGATCCCGATCTTCTACGCGCTTTACAAGACGCTGCTCCTCGCAATCGACGTACGGCATGAGCCGTTCGCGCTTTGGATCAAGGATCTGGCGGCGCCCGATCCGCTGACGCCCGTCAACCTGTTCGGCTTCCTGCCCTTCGATCCGCCCTCGCTGATCGCCATCGGCGTACTGCCCATTTTCCTGGGCTTCACCATGTGGCTGCAGTTCAAGCTGAACCCCGCGCCAATGGACGAGATGCAGCAGAAGGTGTTCGGGATCCTGCCCTGGGTCTTCATGGTCATCATGGCGCCCTTCGCGGCGGGTCTGCAGCTGTACTGGACCGTCAACAATATCCTGTCGATCGCGCAGCAATATGTGCTGATCCGAAAATATCCGCCCGATCCGGTCCCGGATAAGACGAACGATGCGGCGAAGGGTGATGGCGACAAGCCGAAGACGGAAAAGGCGAAGTGAGCCCCACCTCCCCCCAAAATCGTCATTGCCGCGCAGGCGGCAATCCATTCCTTCTTGATATTGCCGGCGCGCGCGCGATCCCGATGATGAAGCAGAAATGGATTCCCGCCTGCGCGGGAATGACGGTATTGAGCTAAACCATGGCCCTGTCCGGCGAAGAGCGGCATGCGCTCAATCTGTTCCGAAACGGCGCGGCATTTTCGAAGTCGGTGGCCGATCTTGATCAGCTGCCAGAGGACGACGTGCCGGAGATCGCCTTCGCCGGCCGGTCGAACGTTGGCAAATCCTCGCTGCTCAACGCGCTGACGACCAAGGACGGTCTGGCGCGCACGTCGAACACGCCGGGGCGCACGCAGCTATTGAACCTGTTTCCGGTCGGCGACCCGCCGCTGATGCGGCTCGTCGACATGCCCGGCTATGGCTATGCCAAGGCGCCGAAACAGGTGGTCGACCAGTGGAAGCGTCTGGTCTTCGACTATCTGCGCGGGCGGCGCAATCTGAAGCGGGTCATGCTGCTGATCGACGCGCGGCGCGGCGTGAAGCCCGTCGATGCCGAGGTCATGGGCCTGCTGGACGAAGCGGCGGTGACCTATCAGCTGATCCTGACGAAGACCGACAAAATGAAGAAGGTCGAAACCGTCGTCGACATCGCCGCCGCCGCCGTGGCGCGGCGTCCGGCGGCCTTTCCCGAAGTGCGCGCGACGTCCAGCGAGAAGAATTACGGTATCGACACGCTGCGCGTCGAGATCCTCGATACGGCGCAGGAGTAGCAAGATGAAGATCATATTGGGCAACAAACGCTATTCCAGCTGGAGCTTGCGCGGGTGGCTGGCGTTGAAACAAGCAGGACGCGATTTCGAGGAAGTCGTCCTCCCGATGGATACACCGGAATGGTTCGAAAAGAAGTGCGATCCCAACCTGATGCCTTCGTCGAAAGTTCCGACCCTATGGGATGGCGATATCGCCGTCTGGGAGTCGATGGCGATCATTGACTGGCTGGCCGACCGCTACGGCCAGACCGCCTACTGGCCGGTGGACGGCGCGGCACGGGCCTTTGCGCGCTCGATTTCCTGTGAGATGCATACGGGGTTCTCGGCGCTCAGGAGGCAATGTCCGATGGACACCTGCCGCCGCTATGACGGCTTTCGCTTGACCGACGACACCAAGGCGGACATCTCGCGTATCGAGGCGCTGTGGACCCGTGCTCGCGGAACCCATGGTGAGGGCGGCCCCTATTTGTTCGGCGTATTTGGCGCGGCGGACATGATGTTCGCGCCCGTGGTCATGCGCTTCCAGACCTATGGCGTGGCCTTGTCCGGCACCGCGAAGGCATATCAGGCCGCGATCTGCGCGCATCCCTGGATCATGCAATGGTGCGCGGACGCGCAAAAGGAGCCTGACGACTGGGCCATCGACCGCTATCACGAGGCCGCGCAGCAATATCTGGGCTAAGCTCTACGATCGGGCTTGGCCCCACATAAAGGATTCATGTCATGAAAAAAATCGGAGTGATCGGCTCGGGCCAAATGGGCCGGGGCATTGCGCAGGTGTCTGCCTCCGCAGGCTATACTGTGGTCATGTCCGACATCGAGGAAGCGCGTGCCGTCGCGGGCAAGTCCGGCATCAGGCAGAGCCTGGAAAAACTGGTCGGGCGCGGCAAAATCGAAGCGGACGCCGCTGCCGCCACATTGAAGCGCGTCACGCCAACGGCGGATCTCGCACAGTTTGCCGACTGCGACTTCATCATCGAGGCGGCGACGGAAGCCGAAACCGTAAAGCGCAAGATCTTCGGATCGCTGCGCCCGAAACCCGGGGCGCTGCTGGCCACGAACACCTCGTCGATCTCGATCACCGGCCTTGCCACGCACACCGACCGGCCCGACAAATTCCTCGGCCTGCACTTCTTCAACCCCGTCCCACTGATGAAACTGATCGAAATCATTCCCGGCCTGGCCACGTCGCCGGAGACCGTCGCGCAAGTACGGACATATTGCGAGGCCATCGGCAAACAGCCTATCGAGGCGGAAGACCGCCCCGCCTTCATCGTCAACCGCATCCTCTGCCCCATGATGAACGAGGCGATCTTCGCGCTTGGCGAAGGTGCGGGCACGATCGAAGATATCGACAAGGGTCTTGTCCTCGGTGCGAACCACCCGATGGGACCGCTTGAACTGGCGGATTTCGTCGGGCTCGATACGCTGTTCGCCATCATGCAGGTGATGCAGAGGGAAACCGGCGATCAGAAGTACCGGCCTGCCCCCCTTCTCAACAAATATGTCGAGGCGGGCTGGCTGGGCCGGAAGTCCGGGCGCGGATTCTACGACTATTCCGGGGAAACGCCTGTCCCGACGCGCTGATGTCATCCCGGAAGGCGGACACTTTGCCGCAGGCGCGCGTTCGTCTGCCATGTCCGGAAGAAAGAGAAAAAATCCGCTTGAGACCCTGATCGTTGATGCGATCGAGGCTGCGGACGGCGATGAATTGAGCGTCGGCGACCTTCTGGACACATTCGGCACACGCAGTTTCGGACCGCTGATCGCCGTCATCGCCTTTATCGACATCACGCCGGTCGCGGCCATTCCCTTTCTGCCCATGCTGCTGGCGGCGCTCATTCTACTCATTTCCGTGCAGCTTCTGTTCGGGAAGACGCACCCCTGGGTACCGGCCGCAATCCGCAACCGGACGGTGCGGACGGAACGGATCGAAACGGCGCGCGACAGCATGTCGAAATGGCTGAAACGGATCGACCGGCTGATCACACCTCGTCTGGAATGGGCCGCGAACGACAGGGCGCAATGGCTGGCGGCGCTTTGCGTCTCAATCCTCGCGATAGTGATGGGCGCGCCGCCGCTGGAACTCATTCCCTACGCGACAGCGGTTCCCGCAGCGGTGATCCTGCTCTTCGGACTGGGCCTGACCGCGCGGGACGGGCTCCTAATGCTGCTCGGCTTTGCAGGAACCGGTATTGCCATCTGGCTCGCTGCTGGCTGGATCTTCGGAGGCGGCAACGGCGGGTAAGCTGGCGCGGGCGACCTCTATCGTCGCATGTTTAACATGAAACTTTTCCGCCAAGCGCGCGCGAATGAGGGCGCAGACGGCAGGTCCCGGAACACCCTCTCTCACGACGGCGTGAAGCGTCATCATCGGACGATTCTGGGTAATGGACCAGGCGTGGACATGATCCACCGAAACGAGGCTTGGCACATGCGCCACCAGGTCGGCGGCGACCCTGTCCGACTCGAGGCCGTCCGGTGCGGCCTCCAGCAGGATATGCGCGCTTTCCCGTGTAACCGCCCATGCACTTTTCAGGATGATGAGCGCAACGATGACCGACAGCAGGGGATCGGCGGGCAGCCAGCCGGTCAGCATGATGACGAGCGCCGCGCCAATCGCCGCGACCGATCCCAGCAGATCACCCATGACGTGTAGCGACGCGGCGCGGATATTGAGGTTCTCGCCTTCCCCGCGCGACAGCAGCCACAGCGCGACCAGATTGACAATGAGCCCCACCACCGCGACCGCCAGCATCTCCGCGCCCATGATCGGCACGGGCGCACTTAGGCGCTCGACAGCCTCCCACATGATGATCGCGGCGATGACGAACAGGCTCAGGCCGTTCACGAAGGCGACGAGCACCGAGAAGCGGTCGAAGCCATAGGTGCGCGTCCAGTCGGCGGGTCGCTGCGCCAGCCGGAACGCCAGCCAGGCCATTGCCAGCGCGGCGAAATCGGTCAGCATGTGGCCCGCGTCGGCGAGCAGCGCGAGCGAGCCGGATATATAGCCGCCCGCCACCTCCACCAGCATGAAGGCACCGGTCAAGAGGGCGGCTAGGCCGACAGCGCGCCTGTTTTTCTCCGTGACTTCCGGCGCATGGCTGTGCCCGTGACCATGACTATGGTCATGTCCGTGACGATGCCCGTGTTCATGATGTTCGCCCATACCCCCACTTTCCACTCGAAACGGGTTTTGTAAAGCGATTACAGATCGTTATGTTATGTCATCGGATGACGTCATAACGTCACTTTCCGCCTTCCCGCTTTCGCCCCGCGCGATCCGCTTCTATAGCGCCGCGCATGACCGACGACCACGCCCCCGATCCCGCCATGCTTGCCAAAGCGGAAACGCTGACCGAGGCGCTGCCCTATATCCAGCAATATGAGGGACGCGTGTTTGTGGTCAAATATGGCGGCCATGCCATGGGTGACGCGTCGAAAGCGCTGGAATTCGCGCAGGATATCGTGCTGCTGAAGGCGGTGGGCGTTCATCCCGTGGTGGTCCATGGTGGCGGACCGCAAATCGGCGACATGCTGGCGCGCGTGGGCGTCGAGAGCGAGTTCGTTGACGGGCTGCGTGTGACCGACGCCGAAACCGCGAAGATCGCGGAAATGGTGCTGGCCGGGGCCATTAACAAGGAGATCGTGCGCTGGGTCGGGGCGGCAGGCGGTCGTGCCGTGGGGCTGAGCGGTAAGGATGCGGGCCTCGTGACCGCGCGCAAGCTGACCCGCAAGAAAGCAGATCCCGACAGCCTGATCGAGCATGAAATCGACCTCGGTTTTGTCGGCGAGCCGGTAAATGTCGACCGCCGCGTCCTCGACACGCTGATCGAGGCGGGCATCGTTCCCGTCATCGCGCCCGTCGCGCTGGGCGAGGATGGTGATACCTACAATGTCAACGCCGACACCATGGCGGGAGCGGTTGCGGCGGCGCTGGGCGCGGCGCGGCTGATGCTGCTGACCGACGTGCCAGGTGTGCTGTCGAAGGACAAGGCGCTGCTGACGGACCTGAGTCCGCCAGACGTGGAGCGCCTGATCGCGGACGGGACGATATCGGGCGGCATGATCCCGAAGCTGGAAACCTGCCTGAGCGCCGTTGCGGACGGCGTCGAGGCTGCGGTCATTCTGGACGGGCGCGTGCCGCACGGCCTGTTGCTGGAAATCTTTACCCGCCAGGGTGCGGGCACGCTGGTGAAGGCCTGAGCATTAGTCGTTTGAGACGACGTCCCGTTCAGTCAGCGCCCGCCTCAACCTTCGTGCGACCGGTATGGCGAGAAGGTTCAGGCCGCCCATCAGCGCCAGGATCGCGATCACGCTCCAGCCCGATCCCAGTAGCGCGCCCGATGCCAGCGCGGCTACGACCATGAAAGCGCTGTTGATGATGTTGTTGCCGGCAATGACCCGCGCCCGCAGCGCCGGATCGCTCTTCGTTTGAATGATGGTATAGAGCGGCACGATGAAGCTGCCGCCGCCAATGGCCAGCAGGGTGAGGTCGCCCAGGATACGCCAGCTTTCGATGCGCCCCAGAAAGGCGCCGATCTCCAGAAGCGCGGCACCGCCCGCCGGATAGGTAGCGACCGCGAAATACAGGTCGAGAATGGCAAGGCTCATCAGGAGGAGCGAGGCGACGAGCGTGCGCGCCGACACCATACCCGCCAATACGGAGCCTATGATCAAAGATCCAATTGCCATGCCGACGGAAAAGGCCGCCAGAAACAGCGTCGCCACCGTCTCCGCGCCGCCCAGCATGTCCTTGACCAGGGGAATGAACAGGCTGGTGAAGACGGCGCCGATGGCCCAGAACCAGCTGATCGCCAGCACGGCGAGGCGCAGATGCCGGACCGTCCAGACGTGGCGGATAACGGCGTAACTGCTGGCGAGGACATTCACCTGAACCCGGTGGACCCCCGGCGTCGGCGGTGCGGAAGGTACGGCGAAGGAAGCGCCCCAGCCCAGAAGCGCGATCAGAACGATGCCCACCATCGCGGCCTCCGGCGCGATCAGGCCGCCGACGATCTGCCCGGTGAGGACGGCGATGAACGTCGCCGCTTCGACAAGGGCGGTGCCGCCGGTAATCTCTTTGGCGGAAAGATGCTGCGGCAGGATGGCGTATTTGATCGGGCCGAAAAACGCCGATTGCAGCCCCATTGCGAACAGCACCAGCAGCATCAGCGGAATCACGCCCCAGTACATCGCCGCCGCGCCTGCGATCATGACCAGGATCTCGCAGCCCTTGATCGTGCGCGCGGCCTTCGCCTTGTCGATCGCGTCGGCGACCTCGCCAGCCAGACCCGAGAACAGCACATAGGGCAGAATGAACAGCCCCGCCGAAATCGCCACCAGCTGCGCCGCCTGGTCCGGCATTTCCGCCATCAGGCGATAGGTGATGAGAAACAGCAGCGCGGTGCGGTAGAGATTGTCGTTGAACGCGTTCAGGAACAGCGTGCCCATGAGCGGACCGAAACGGCGGGCGGCGAGCAGCGTAAGCACCCTGCGGGTGCTATGTGTTTGGATGCAACGGCGCAAGCCCGTGGACTTGAGGCGGAACGTGCGGCATTGTCGGGCCAGATACGGGAAGGGGCAAGATCATGAGCGATCCACTTGAAGGCACGCAGAGTCAGACACCGCCACGCACGGGCAGCGACGCCGACGACATCACGAAGAACAAACCGCTTCTGACGGCCATCGTCATGCTGATTGGCGCGGTCAGCGGTGTGCCTGTGCTGATCGCGGCGATCATGGCCTATGTGTTCAAAGGCGAAGTCGTGGCGGGCAGCTGGGAAGAAACGCATTACCGCTACCATATCCGCACCTTCTGGGGCGCGGTCATCGGCACGATCGCGGCTTTTATCCTGATGATCGTGCTAATCGGTTTTCTGCTTTTTCCGGTCCTGGCGGTCTGGGTGATCGTCCGCTCCGTGATCCCCCTCATCAAGGCCAATGAGCGCCAGCCGATGCCGAACCCGGAAACCTGGCTGTTTTGACCGCCGGGACCGTCTGGCGCGGCAAATATATCGACGTCATCAAAGACGGAACCTGGGAATATGTGAACCGCGCCAAAGGGTTGGGCGCGGCGGTCGTCATCGCGGTCACGGACGAAGACGAACTGGTGCTGATCGAGGAATATCGCGTGCCGCTGGGGCGGACATGCCTCGCCTTTCCCGCCGGAATCGTCGGTGATGAGGATGCGGGCGAAGACCCCGCCGAGAGCGCCCGGCGCGAGCTGGAGGAGGAAACCGGCTATCGCGCGGGCCGCATGGAGCGGATCGCCGACTTCGCATCCTCACCCGGCCTGACGTCGGAAACCTTCACGCTGTTCCGCGCGCATGATCTGGTGAAGGTCGGCAAGGGTGGCGGCGTGGAGGGCGAAGATATCGCCGTGCGGCTGGTCCCAATCGCCGACATGGGAAAGGTCATGCGTCAGGCCGCGGCGGACGGGCTCGCGCTCGACGTGAAGCTGATCGCCTGCCTGCGGCTATTGTGATGCTTGCCCTCGACTAGCGCGCCTTTAGGAGGTGACGCCATGACTGACACACCCTCGAATGGCGACCTCGTCACAAATGCCGACCGCGACGCGGAAATCCCAGATGACGTGCTGGCGGCGATCCGCACGCTGCTAGACTGGACCGGCGACGATCCGGACCGTGAAGGGCTGCTCGACACGCCGGGCCGCGTCGCGCGCGCGTGGAAGGAATATTGCCTGGGTTACGAGGAGGATCCCGGCATCCACCTGGCCCGCACCTTCGAGGAGGTCGGCGGCTATGACGAACTCGTCCTCCTGCGCGACATCCCGTTCCAGTCGCATTGCGAACATCACATGGCGCCGATCATCGGCAAGGCGCACATCGCCTATATGCCGAGCAACCACGTCGTCGGCATTTCAAAGCTGGCGCGCGTCCTCCACGGCTATGCCCGCCGCCTGCAGGTGCAGGAACGGCTGACCGCGGAGGTCGCCGACTGCATATGGAATGGGCTTAAACCGCAGGGCGTCGCCGTCGTCATCGAGGCGACCCATGCCTGCATGACCGCGCGCGGCGTCCGCACGCCCGGCGTCACCATGACCACGTCGCGCATGATGGGCTGCTTCAAGGACGACGAGAAAAGCCGCAAGGAGGTCATCACTTTAATGGGCGTCTCCGACAGATAGGAAGCAAAGCCAGTGGCTGACGATCGCGACGACCCAAAAGGCCGCGCCGTTCCGAGCGGGCGGCTGTCCCGCTTCGGCAGTTTCGCGCGGCTGGGCGCGGGCGTCGCCGGCGGTATGGCGTCGGAGGGGATGAAGCGGCTCGCCGCGGGCGAACGGCCACGCGTCAGCGACCTGATGCTGACGCCCGGCAACGCCATGAAGGTCGCGAACCAGCTGGCGCATTTGCGCGGCGCGGCGATGAAGCTGGGCCAGATGATTTCCATGGACGCAGGGGACATGCTGCCGCCCGAACTCAGCGCGATCCTGTCCCGCCTGCGCGACAATGCCAATCACATGCCGCCGCAGCAGCTGCAGAAGGTGCTGGCGAAGGAATGGGGCGCGGACTGGCGCAAACGCTTCAAGCGCTTCGGCCCGCGCCCGGTCGCCGCCGCCTCCATCGGTCAGGTCCACCGCGCCCGGACGCCCGACGGGCGCGACCTGGCGGTAAAGGTGCAGTATCCGGGTGTGAAACAGTCCATCGACTCCGATGTCGACAATGTGGCGACGTTGCTGCGGGTATCGGGCCTGCTGCCGAAAGAACTCGATATCGCGCCCCTGCTGGCGGAGGCGAAACTGCAGCTTCACGAGGAGGCCGACTATCTGCGCGAGGGACGGGAGATGCAGGCTTTTCACGCGCGGCTGGCGGATGACGACGGCTTCGTCGTGCCGGTGCTGGACGAGGAGTTCACCACCGAAAACACGCTGGCGATGAGCTTTATCGAGGGCGTGCCGGTAGAATCGCTGGAAGACGCGCCGCAGGCGGAGCGCGACGACGTCATGACCCGGCTGATCGCGCTCGTTCTGCGCGAACTGTTCGATTTCGGCGTGATGCAGACCGACCCCAATTTCGCCAATTACCGATACCAGCCCGAAAAGGGTCGCCTGGTGCTGCTCGACTTCGGTGCGACACGCGGCGTAACGTCCGCGACCGCCGACGGCTATGCCGCGATGCTGCGTGCCGGTCTGTCCGGCGACCGCGACGCAACCCGCGAAGCCGCCATCGCCGCCGGGTTTCTGGGGCGGAAGGCGGTGGACAGACACCAGCCGCTCATAGACCGCATGATCGACGTTGTACTGGCGGAACTCGGCAAGGACGGTCCGTTCGATTTCGGCGACCGCGCCTTCGTCGGGATCCTGCGAGAACAGGGCATGGAACTGGCCCAGGATCGCGCGACCTGGCACCTGCCGCCCGTCGGCACCATCTTCGTCCAGCGCAAGATCAGCGGCACGGCGCTGCTCGGCGCGCGTCTAAAGGCCCGCGTCGATGTGCGGGCGATGGTGGAGCGAGCTTTGCAGTAACGCGCCCTCCCCGGATGACAGTTTCATTCGTCATTCGGGCGGCAAGCCGTTAAGGCCGTTCGCCATGACGACGACAGCGACAGCGAACACGGGCCCGGCGCCCGGCTTTCTGGGGTGGGTGGAGCGAACCGGCAACCGGCTTCCTGACCCTGTTTTCATTTTCTTCTGGCTGATCGGTACGCTGGTTCTGGTCAGCCTTGTCGCCGACCTTGCCGGTCTGGCGGCGCAGCATCCCGTGGCGCTGAACGAGGAAACGGGCGCGCCCCTCGTCATCGCGGCGGAAAGCCTGCTGTCGGCGGCGAACATCCAGCGGCTCTGGGTGGAGATGCCCGCGACCTTCACGCATTTCCACCCGCTTGGCTATGTGCTCGTCGTCATGCTGGGCGCGGGCGTCGCGGAGCGGTCGGGACTGTTCGGCAGCGGCATGCGCGCCGCCGTGTCGAACGCACCGAAATTTCTCCTGACGCCCATCGTGGCGCTGACCGCGATGATCGGCAATCTGGCGGCGGACGCGGCCTATGTGGTGCTGATCCCGCTCGCCGGAATCGTCTTCGCCGCCGCCGGACGTCACCCCGTTGCCGGGATCGCAGCAGGTTTCGCGGGCGTATCGGGCGGCTTTTCGGCGAACCTCGTTCCCGGGCAGCTCGACGCGCTGCTGTTCGGAATCACCGAAGCGGCGGTGGAGACGGTATTTACCGATTATACCGCGAATATCGCGGGCAACTGGTATTTCATCGCGGCAATGACGTTCATCTTCCTTCCCATCGTCTGGTTCGTCACCGACCGCGTCATCGAGCCGCGTTTGGGCCGCTACGATCCGAAACAGGCGGGCGATGAAACGTCCGAGGAAACCGCCGCCAGCGGGCCGTTGTCGGCGCTGGAAAAAAAGGGACTGAAGCGGGCGGGCCTCGCCGCGCTGGGCGTCATCGCGCTGTGGGTGTTCTTTACGGTCGGGCCGGGCACGCCACTGATCGACGAGGCGGCGAGCGCGGAGGCGCGGTTGACCCCTTTCTATCGCTCGCTGGTGGCCGGATTCCTCGTCCTCTTCCTCGCCTGCGGCTGGGCCTATGGCAGCGCGGCGGGAACGGTAAGCGGCCACCGGGACATCGTCAGGATGATGTCGGGCGCGATGGAGGATCTCGCCTATTATTTGGTGCTGGCCTTCGCGGCGGCGCATTTCGTGGCCATGTTCGCCTGGTCGAACCTGGGCCTGATCCTGGCCGTGAACGGCGCGGATTTCCTGGGCTCGCTGTCACTGCCCGCGCCCATCCTTCTCGCTCTGATCGTGCTGTTGACGGGTGCGCTCAACCTCTTCGTCGGGTCCGCGAGCGCCAAATGGGCGCTCCTCGCCCCCGTCATGGTGCCTATGCTGATGCTGCTGGGCATCAGCCCCGAAACGACGACCGCGGCCTACCGCGTCGGTGACAGCGCGACCAACATCATCACGCCGCTGATGGTCTATTTCCCGCTGATCCTGATCTTCTGCCAGCGGTGGAACAAGGATTTCGGCCTCGGCAGCCTGATGGCCGTGATGCTGCCCTATTCGCTATGGCTGCTGGTGGGCGGCACGACGCTGGTGATGATTTGGGTCGGCCTGGGGATTGACTTGGGACCAGGAGCGCCGGTGTTCGCGGCGGTGCCGGGAGCTTGACGGTTAGTGCGCTTAGGCATTTTTCTATTCCTGCTCACAGGCATTTGCACTTTGATGCTGTGGCTGGCGCTACCGAAGCAAGCTGATCGCTTTCCAGCAGTTTTAGGTTCTGTTGATGAGGAATTTTCGGCAGAGTATATAGGTGGATTTGGTCCTGGCGGAAATGAGATAGCCTTTGCAGTATATAAAATTCCAGCGGATGCTGCGGCAAAGGTCGGAAACTGTTTACCCTCTTGCCTCAATGGGGTCGAACGAGATGGCGAAGATTTCTTCTACGATTGGCACGAAACACCAATATCGTCAGAGGACGCTGATCAAACACAGTATACGGAATTGGTCGCATCGGAAGAAATGAAACACAAGTTTGCGACCGAATATCTTGAGAACCACATGTTTCGGAATAAAATTGCGGTGCCGCAAAAATACCTTGATCAAGCTGACGCCGCGCTTCAGCGGCCCGGCAACAGTTTCGCCTTCGGTCGCGCCTCAAGTTTAGCGATTGTAGACGTCCAAAGACGTTTTTTGTATGTCATGTATACGGGCTAAAATTCGGCAACTCAGCGCTCGATCCCCGCCAGATCCTTCGCATAGCCCTGCTTCCTCTCCACATCCATCTGCCGGGCGATCTGGATGCGCTGGGCTTGCGGTGAGCCTGCGCCGTGCAGGCTTTCGGTCAGGTAGCCGACGGCGTTGCGGCCGAGGGTCATGTTCTCGATCAGGCGCAGCATGCGCTGGCGGTGTTCGACGGGAACATCGTCCTTGCCCTTCAGATATTTCTTCAGGATCGGCCCGGCGATCTCATGTTCGAAATCCTGCTGGGACGGCATGGTGACGACGATGCCGCCCGCGATGTCCTGCGCCAGGCGGCTGATTTCATAGGGGAAGCGGGTCACGTTGTGCTTGCAGACGTTGGACAGCATCGCGTCATTCATCACAGCGCCTGAGGGCAGCGGTTTCGCCTCATGGCTGCTGGCGATGCCGGAGGAGAAGATGGTCTCGTTCAGATGCGTCATCTCGACCAGCTTGTCCTTGATATGGCTGGCGTTCTCGGCCCCGTTCATGTCGGCGATGGCGCTGGCCGCGCCCACCATGACGTCGCCCAGGCCGGTTTTGCAAACATAGGAGGCGCGGTGATAGGCGGTGAAGCGCGACACCATTTCTTGGGCGAACTCATATTCGCCATCCATCAGCACATGTTCCCACGGGATGAACACATCCTCGAAAACCGTCAGCGTTTCCTGTCCGCCGAACTTCGCATTGCCCTTGTCGATATCGCCCGTTTCGAAGGCGCGCATGTCGCAGCTCTGGCGACCATAGATGAAGCTGACGCCTTCCGCATCGACGGGAACGAGCCCGACAACGGCATAGTCCCTGTCTTCCGCTCCCAGGTTCATGGTCGGCATGACCGCGATCCAGTGCGAGTTCAGTCCGCCGGTCATGTGCGCCTTCGCGCCTGTGATATAAAGGCCGCGCTCCGTCCGGCGGGTGACGTGCAGGAACATGTCGGGATCGGCCTGTTCATGCGGGCGTTTCGAACGATCGCCCTTCGGATCGGTCATCCCCGCGCCGATGATGATGTTGTTCTTTTGCGCTTCTGCCAGAAAGGCGAGGAAGCGCTGGTGATATTCCGTGCCATGCTTCCGGTCGATGTCATAGGTGATCGAATGGAGGACGCTGACCGTATCCAGCCCGGCGCAGCGCTGGAAGCAGGTGCCGGTCAGCTGGCCCATACGGCGCTGCATCTTGTTCTTCTGCACCAGCTGTTCCGGCGCGGTGGGGACGTGCAGGAAGCGGTTTACGCGCTCACCGATGATTTCGGAATATTCCGTCGCCAGGTCGGGATCGCTGTCCGCAAGATCGTAAGTCGCCTTCAGTGCATTTATGGACGGGCGGATCATCGGATTATCGACGGGCTCGTCCACCTGCTCCCCGAACAGCCAGACGGTCAGCCCGCGACCGCGAAGGCTCTCGACATAATCCTCACCGGTTTCGATCTTCGGCATCCGCGCGATACGGGCGGAGGCGCTCTCCTCGCGCTCATGCTTGGCAACAATGTTCATTTCATGTCCTTTATCCAGGCGCGGACCAGATCGACGGCCTCGTCATGCCGCTGCGTGCGGGCGAGTTCCGGCATCATGACGCCGGTTTCGACGGATTCCATGCGGTAGAGCAGGATGGAGGCGTCGGGGTCGCCCGGCGCGATGCCGACCCTGCGTCCGCCGGAACCGCGGCCCGCTGCGACCGGCCCCTTGTTGACCCCGAGATTGACGCCGACCGGCGTTTCCCAGGTCAGGTTCAGGCCACTGTTCGAGGCGGGGCCGACGGGATTGTGGCAATGCCCGCAATTGATGTCGAGATAGGCGCGGGCGCGGGCGTTGGTATCGACGGTCGTGTCCTGCCAGTCGGGCATGACCGCCACAGTGGCGGGCGCGCTGGTCAGCAGGCCGAGCCGGGACAGGCGGGCCAGGTTATTCTCGCCCTCGAACATCCCGTTCAGGTTACGGACCTTCGGTCCAATGGGCATCAGCTCTCCGTCCACCGCGTGACAACCCTTGCACTGGTTCACATTGGGGACTTTCCAGCCGAGTGCGAGCGGCATGCCCTTCGCATCGCGGCCCGCGACATCGACCTTCGCGCCCGCCTTTTTCAGCGTCGCCCTGCGGTCGTCGGCGTCCCAGACATAGGGCCATGCCTTCCAGCCGGCCGTCTGTTTCACGAGCAGGCGCGTTTCGATCAAATCGAGCGAGCCATCGGCGCGTGTGAAGCCGAAATGTTTGACCATGGCGCTGCCGACCGGGAATTTCAGCAGGCCATCGCCGTCATGGGAAAGCGCCTCGCCTTCAGGCACATATATGAAGCGCGCCTTGTCCGCATGGTCGGAGAAGAGCGCGCTGTTGAGGCCGTATTTTACGACGCGCGGCGCGGGCTTCGACATGGCCGTATCGAGGAAGAAGCCATAATCGGCGAAATCCACAGCGGGCGCGTCGGCGGTGAGGACGGCATCATTCACAGACGGTGCCGGGGCGGCCGACATTAGCGGAACCGCCAGAAGCGCTGAGACGAAGCGCCCAGCCACGGCTATCTGCGCGCGGCGAGCTGCGGCGGAGATTCGCTCAGGCCTGGCTGATCGGCAGGCAGGACGACTGGCGACGGTTCGGCGATTCCCGGCCCACCTTTGGTTTCTGCCATGCCGACGTCGCCACTGGCCCGGTGCTGTCCGGCGGTCTTCAGGCCGAGCGTTATCGCGGGCACATCAAAGGACATGGTGACATCCTCCGTCACCATCTGGCCGTCCCGCTCGAAGCCGTTCGCGCCGTCCCACAGGATCGGCGGGATCGCGCCGCCCATCGCCGCCGCCAGCTGCGCGCCGCCCTCGAACTTCGGATCGTCGCCGCCCCGGCCCATGATGTTATCGCGCACGACGACATCGCGCGGCAGGGGGTTGTAGCGGCTGTCGGTAAAGGGCTGGGTGTAGCCGATGATCATCACATGCGCCGAGGAATTACCGTCCAGCACATTGTCGAACACATGCACGTTGCGGTTCGCCATCACCATGATGCCCAGCCCCTGCGGCACCGAGGCGACGATATTGCCGGGGCTGGCGAAATTTGGCGTGTCGTTGTTGACGATCACATTGTCGAAAATCCGCGTTGAATGACCACCGACCTTCGGCAGGTCGGGCAGGTCGAAGACGAGGATGCCGCCCGTGTTCCGAAAGGCGGTGTTGCCATAGACATCGGCATTGGTGCTATTTTCGATCTCGATCCCGGCGACGTTCATGTGCACGCGGTTGTTACGCACGATGATATTGTCGGACTGGCCGACATAGATGCCCGCGTCGGAGCAGGCGATGACTTCGCTGTTCTGGATTAGGATGTTGGTCGATTCCACCGGGTAGAAGCCATAAGCGCCGTTTTCGGGATCGGGACCATTCGTCCATTCCGCGCGCAGATTGTCGAAGGTCAGGCGGTCCACGCCCTTCGCCTTGATCGCGTCGCCTTTCGTGTCCTCGATGGCGAACCCGGTCAGGAGGACGCCGTCCGATGTGACCAGCAGCCCCTCGCCCGCGCCGGTCTGTCCCTTGAAGCTGAGGACCGTCGCGTCCGGTCCGTCGCCGCGGATGATGACATCGTCGACGTCGAGCGACAGTCCATCCTTCAACGCATAGGTGCCTGCGGCCAGATGGACCGTGTCGCCGGGCTCGGCTTCGATCAGGGCGAGCTGGATCGCCTCCTGCGCATTGGCGGAAGGTTCCACGTGAAACATTTTCGCCGCCAGAGGCGTCGACATCAGCAATATGGCAATGGCAGCCAGCTTTAACATCTTCGTTTCCTCCCCAGGAAGAGCGCGTTCCAAAGCCCCTTCATATCATGGGCTGGACCTTCGCACAAAAGCGGCGGACAATATCCCCTGCTTTGAGGGAGGCAGGACATGCACGATCTGGTCATTCGCGGCGGCACCATCGTCGATGGAAATGGCGGCGCGCCCTTTGTGGGCGATATCGCCGTCGATGGAGAAACGATCACCAGCGTCGGCACGGTGACCGCACCGGGACGCCGGGACATCGACGCGGACGGCAAGATCGTCGCGCCGGGCTTCGTCGATATTCACACCCACTATGACGGACAGGCGACCTGGGATCCGGAAATGGCCCCGTCCAGCTGGCATGGCGTCACCACGGTCGTCATGGGGAATTGCGGCGTCGGCTTCGCGCCCGCAAAGGCCGACAAACATGACTGGCTGATCGGCCTGATGGAAGGCGTGGAGGATATTCCGGGCACGGCCCTGGCCGAGGGCATGTCCTGGAACTGGGAGACCTTCCCGGAATATATGGACGCGCTGGAGGCCCTGCCCCGCACCGTGGATGTCGCCACCCATGTGCCGCATGGCGCCGTGCGCGCCTATGTCATGGGCCAGCGCGGCGCGGACAATGAAGCGCCGACGGACGCGGATATCGAGGCGATGTCGGCCATCGTCGAGGAAGGCCTGCGCGCCGGAGCGCTCGGCTTTTCCACCAGCCGCACCGTGCTGCACAAGAGCATCGACGGCGAGCTGGTCCCCGGCACCACTGCCACCAAGGAAGAACTGGTCGGCATCGGCCGCGCCATGGGACGGGCCGGTCACGGCGTCTTTGAAATGGCCCGCGACCTGAAGCGCGACTGGGACGAATTCGGCTGGATGGGTGCCCTCAGCCGCGAAAGAGGGCTGCCCGTCACCTTCGCCGCGCTGCAGAGTATTGCCAAGGAAATCCCGCTCGACGAGCAGATCGCCACCATGGCGGCGGAAAATGCGAAAGGCGCGAACATCGTCGCCCAGATCGCGCTGCGTGGAAATGGCGTCCTGATGACCTGGCGCGGCACGGTGAATCCCTTAC